>JBDTUA010000353.1:0-5794 GCA_040007995.1 Gemmatimonadota bacterium
CGCCGCACTATCAGGGGGGATCGGTCGGCCTGAAGTACGTCGACCACTGCGTCGGCAACGTCGAGCTGGGGAAGATGAACACCTGGGTCGATTTCTACGCCGAGGTCATGGGCTTTCGGAACCTGCTCACCTTCGACGACAAGGACATCTCGACCGAATACTCGTCGCTCATGTCGAAGGTGATGGCCAACGGGAACGATCGCATCAAATTTCCCATCAACGAGCCGGCGTCCGGAAAGAAGAAGTCGCAGATCGAGGAGTATCTCGAGTTCTACGTCGGACCGGGCGTACAGCACATGGCGCTGGCCACGGACGACATCGTGCACACGGTCACGACGCTGCGCGATCGCGGTGTGGAGTTCCTCTCCATCCCGACGTCGTATTACGATGAGTTGCAGGGGCGCGTCGGCCGCATCGACGAGCCGGTGGATGTGCTGGCCGCACTGGGAATCCTGGTCGACCGTGATCCAGACGGCTACCTGCTGCAGATCTTCACCCGCCCGGTGGAGGATCGTCCGACCGTGTTCTACGAGATCATCCAGCGGAAAGGGGCGAAAAGCTTCGGGAAGGGGAACTTCAAGGCGCTCTTCGAGTCGATCGAGCGGGAGCAGGCGTTACGGGGGAACCTCTAAGCTTAGAAGACGAGAAGACGAGAAGACGAGAAGACGAGAAGACGAGAGATGCCATACTATCACCAGTTAGGGACAGTGCCGGCCAAGCGGCACACGGTTTTCCGTCGGCCGGATGGGGGGCTGTACGCCGAGGAGCTCATGGGGCACGAGGGCTTCACCGGAACCTCGTCGTTGCTCTATCACACGCATCCTCCGACGACGGTGAAGTCCGCACGCCGCGTACGCGACGTGCGACTCGAGGCCGACGAGGAGACCTCGCTGCGCCACCGGCCCTTCCTGACGGCGCGCGCCAAGAGCGGCGGCAGCCCGACGCTCGACCGAATCCCGCTCCTGTTCAACGCCGACATCAGCATGTGGTACGTCGAACCGGATACGATCGACGCGCACTGCTACCGCAACTCGCAGGCGGATGAAGTCACGTACGTCGTTGAGGGTGACGGGGTGCTCGAGTCGGTCTTCGGCGACCTGCCGTACAAGGCCGGCGACTACGTCGTCGTGCATCGCAACATCCTGCATCGCTGGCGACTCGGCACCGCAGGCCCGAGCAAGTTCATCGTCTTCGAGAGCCGCGGGCACGTTCGCTTTCCCACCCGGTACCAGAACAACGTGGGGCAGCTGTTGGAAGGGGCGCCCTTCTGCGAGCGCGACATCCGTCGTCCGCTGCAACTGAACACGCGCGACGAGCCGGGCGACTTCCCGCTCCTCGTCAAGCAGTACGACGCAATCAACGAGCTCGTGCTCGACCATCACCCCTTCGACGTGGGGGATGGGATGGCTATTACTACCCGTGGATCTTCAACATCCACGACTTCGAGCCGATTGTCGGGCGGATTCATCAACCCCCGCCCGTGCACCAGACGTTTCAGGGGGACGGCTTCGTGATCTGCTCATTCTGTCCGCGGCCGTACGACTTCGATCCCAACGCCGTGCCGGCGCCGTACAATCACTCCAACGTCGATTCCGACGAGGTGCTCTTCTACGCCTCGAGCGAGTTCATGAGTCGCAAGGGGATCGAGTACGGCTCCATCACCCATCATCCCGACGGCCTGCCGCATGGGCCGCATCCAGGTCGTACCGAGGCGTCGATCGGGGCGAAATACACCAACGAGCTCGCCGTGATGATGGACTCGTTCCGCCCGCTGAAGGTGGCGAAGGCGGCGCTCACGATCGAGGACCCGAAATATCACCAGAGCTGGCTGGATCAACAGCACGCAGCGTTTGCGCCACCGACGAGTTAGGAGAAGACGAGTTTCGAGAAGACGAGAGATCTCAGCGGCGGGAGAGGGCAGTGAGGGCGGCTTGGGCGGGCGGGGTAAGGATCAGCGAGCCGCTGATGGCGGCGCGCTCGTAGAGCAACGTCGTCCAGTGCGCGGTTCCTGCGGTGGCGACGCGCTTCATCTCCCGCAGGGCGCGGGGATTGGCGCTGGCGAGGCGCTCGGCAAGGGCGGTGACGTCCGCGCCGAGGGCCGCGACCGACGCAGAGATCCGCGCGTAGAGGCCCGCGCGTTCGCCCCAGGAGGCATCGCGCCAGTCGTAATCGATGGAGAGCGCGGTGAAGTGTCCGGTCCCGATCTTGTGCTCGATCACCGGGCCTACGACAAACGGGCCGATGCCGACCGCGAGTTCGCTCAGGCGCACCGAAGCGCCGGGGGCGGCCAGTGCATAGTCCGCCGCGGCGACGAGGCCGACGCCTCCGCCCACGGCCTTGCCGTGTACGCGCGCGATGACGAACTGCGGGCAGCGTCGCATGGCAAGGATCACGTGTGCGAAGCCGGAGAAGAACGTCAGGCCGGCCGCCTCGTCCCGCAGGCTTCGCAATTCGTCGAACGAGGCGCCGGCGCAGAACGGCCCCGCTCCCCCGCTCCGGAGGACAATCACGTGCACGTCGTCGCGGGCCCCTAGCGCATCGAAGGTTGCGGCAACGTTGAGCAACAGGGCGCTGGGGAGCGAATTCCCCTTGGGATGCGCGAAGGTGACGGTCGCGACGCCAGCAGCGACGTGATGTTCAACGGTGCCGGCGTCGAGCGGGGACTGGGTGGTCATTGAGGCGGGACTCGGGGAGAGGCGGTGGTACGCGAGAGCGCTGCGACGTGGCCAGGGAAGCAAGCAGTTGTCAGACGCCGAAGCGGGCGGTGGGTGTCGCGGGCGTCGTGGGTGTCGTGGGTGTCGTGGGTGTCGTGCGTGTCGTGGGCGGGGCGAAAAGTAGCCGCCATCCTCGATCTCGCGCGCCAGACCCCTTCACCATCACAATCGCGGGGAACTTAGGGGTGGACCGAGGAGTCCTAATACGGCACATTCCACCACGCAAGACTTTGCGATGCTTGGAGATGCGGAGATACTTCAGGCAGTGCCGCCGGACGAACGATGTCGACGCCGTCGACCGCTCGATCGCCCCGCTCCACGCGACGGGCAGGAGTAACCCAACATGACGCAGACTATGTCTTCAACCGCCGACGACGCGGAACGTCAGGTCGCCTTCGAGGCGCGTATCGCCAGCGGCGGCGTCATCGAACCTAAGGACTGGATGCCAGCGCGCTATCGCCAGCAGCTGGTGCGGATGATGTCGCAGCACGCGCATTCCGAGATCGTCGGTATGCTGCCGGAAGGGAACTGGATCACCCGCGCCCCGTCGCTACGCCGCAAGATGACGCTCATCGCCAAGGTTCAGGACGAGGCGGGGCACGGGCTCTACATCTACTGCGGGACCGAAACGCTCGGGGTGGATCGCAGCGAACTGGTGGCGCAGCTGCATGCGGGAACCGCCAAGTACTCGTCGATCTTCAATTACCCCACGCTCTCGTGGGCGGACATCGGAATGATCGGATGGCTCGTGGACGGCGCGGCCATCGTAAACCAGACCGTGCTGGCGAAGGCGTCGTACGGTCCGTACGCGCGCGCCATGGTCCGGATCTGTAAAGAGGAGAACTTTCACAAGCGTCAGGGCTACGAGATCTGCGCGACGCTCGCGGCCGGTACGCCTGAGCAGCGCGCGATGGCGCAGGATGCCCTCGACCGATGGTGGTGGCCGTCGCTCATGATGTTCGGCCCCAGCGACACCGACTCGCCGAACAGCGCCGAACTGCTGAAGTGGCGGGTGAAGCGGAAGACCAACGACGAACTGCGTCAGCGTTTCGTCAACCTCACGGTGCCGCAGGCCCAAGCGCTCGGACTCGTGCTCCCCGATCCCACGCTGCACTACGACGAAGCGACGGCGAACTGGATCTTCGGCGCTATCGACTGGGACGAGTTCTGGGCGGTGGTGAAGGGGCATGGGCCATGCAACGCCGAGCGACTGGAAGCGCGCCGGGCCGCCCACGAGAACGGCGCCTGGGTGCGTGAGGCCGCCGAGGCGTACGCGGCCAAGCAACGCCCCGCGCGTGCCGCCGTCGCTGCCTAACGTACCAGCCCGAGGACGACGAATATGACTTCCGCTCCGACGAGCGAGGCGACGCCGCAGGGTGCCGGCGAGACGCAGTGGGCGCTCTGGGAGGTGTTCACGCAGGAAGCGGCCGGTGCCCCGCACCAGCACGCGGGGAGTGTCCACGCCGTGGACGCCGAGCAGGCATTGCAGAATGCCCGCGATGTGTACGCGCGGCGGAGCGAGGCGGTGTCGATCTGGGTCGTGCCGAGCGTCACCATCTGCGCCTCGACGCCGGAGGACGTGGGATCCTTCTTCGACCCTGCCAACGACAAGGCGTATCGCCATCCGCAGTTTTACCGGACGCCCCGCGGCATTCGGGTGTTCTGAGAGCGCCCGGGCGCCCGGTGGCGCGCCCGCTGCGACCACACGAGGGAACGAGGAACGACACGTGGACGACCGCACGCGAGGGGACCTGTTCGAATACCTGCTCCGGCTCGGTGATGACCGATTGATCCTCGGGCACCGGGTCTCGGAGTGGTGCGGGCACGGGCCGATCCTGGAGGAGGACATCGCCCTCGCAAACATCGCGCTCGACCTCGTGGGGCAGGCCAACCTGCTCTTGCAGCTCGCGGGCGAGGTCGAGGATCGCGGTCGCGACCAGGACGCGCTCGCGTACCTGCGGGATTCGGTCGGCTTCCGGAATGTCCTGCTCGTGGAGACGCCCAACGGCGACTTCGGCGACACGATCGTCCGGCAATTCCTCTTCTCGCTCCACGCGCTGCTCGTGCTCGATCAGCTGCAACGCTCGACGCACGAGGCGCTGGCGGGGATCGCGGCCAAGGCGGTGAAGGAGACGCGCTATCATGTACGCCACTGCGGGGAGTGGATCGTCAAGCTGGGCGACGGAACCGAGGAGAGCCACGATCGCGTCCAGCGGTCGCTCGATCGCGCCTGGCGCTATACGGGCGAACTCTTCGAGTGCGACGAGATCGACGCGCGCCTGGTGGCACAGGGGATTGCCGTCGACCCGTCGGTCGCGCGCGAGTCGTGGGACGCACAGCTGTGCGAGGTCCTCGCACTTGCCACGCTGAGCGCGCCCACGGAGACACACATGCAGAGCGGTGGACGACGCGGGCGGCACACGGAGCATCTCGGACATCTGCTGGCCGAGATGCAGATCGTGGCCCGCAGTCACCCGGGGGCACAGTGGTAGCCCGCCCGACGGTGTCGCGCGACGAGATCTGGGCGATCCTGGATGACGTGCGTGATCCGGAAGTCCCGGTCCTGAGCGTCGTGGAGCTGGGCATCGTGCGCGCCGTCGAGTTCGAAGGCGACGAGATCGTGGTTGACATCACCCCCACGTACTCCGGCTGCCCCGCGATGCACGAGATCGAACGCAGCGTCGTCGGCGCCCTTGCCGCGCACGGCCTGACGTCGCGCATTCGGACGGTCTTCTCGCCCGCATGGACGACCGATTGGATGAGCGATGCCGCGCGCGAGAAGCTTCGGCGCTACGGAATCGCCCCTCCGGGACAGGCGAGCGAGACCGCGCTCATTCCGCTCATGCGGCGCGGCGCGGCGGCCGCCTGCCCGTTTTGCGGATCGCGTGAGACCGAGACGCGCAGCGACTTTGGTTCGACGGCCTGCAAGTCGCTCCAGTTCTGCAACGCCTGTCACCAGCCGTTCGAGCACTTCAAGGCGATCTGACGGGCGTCGGGAGGCTCGACGGCGTATGCGCCCACGCACTGCGCGTCATTGGTGCGTGCGTCGGCGGTATGTACGTCCGCGGCGTGTGCGTCCG
>JBDTUA010000354.1:0-5792 GCA_040007995.1 Gemmatimonadota bacterium
CCTGGACGCGGGAGCAGTTTGTTCAGGCAATGCGAACCGGGAAGCGACCCGACGGCACCGAACTCAAGATGCCGTGGAAGAATGCGTCGGCGATGAACGATGATGATCTCGAGGCGCTTTACATGTTCGCGACGTCACGATAAGCGCGCGACAGCCCGCGGTTTGCGTGACTCGAGAAGTGCAGGGCCGACGCTACCCCGAGCACGCGAGCGATGCAGCGGTTCGTCGTGGAGTACCGAGTGGTACTGCGTCAGGCGCGGCGAGGCGTCTCCGCGTGAGTCCAGCGTCTCGCGCCGATCTGATAGCTGAACGGCCGCCCGGAAATATGTCCGAGCGGCCGTTCACAGTTCAGCGTCGGCTCACGCGTGACCGCGACGTCGCACCCTGGCGGCGTCGCGAACCGCACGCCTCCCCGCGTCAGCCTCCGAAAGGCTCCCTCGGAGGCGTCGGCAGCAGATGGTAGTTTGCCGCCGGCTCGGCGCCCATCAGGTTGCGGACCATGTAATCCCACCCGCGCTTGATGGCGTACGGCGGCAGTCCGTGCTGCGCGTCGGGGATGATCACCATGTCGAAGTCCTTCTCTGCCTTGATCAGCGCATCGACGACGCGCAGCGTGTTGGACGGATGGACGTTGGTGTCCATGTCGCCATGCATGAGGAGAAGCTTTCCCTTCAGGTTGTGCGCGAGCGTGTAGTTCGCGGACGCTTCGAAGTTGTCCTTCTTGGTGATGGAGTCACGCGTGAAGAGCCCCTGATACTTCTCGCCCCACCAGTACCCATAGGTCCGATTGTCGTGGTTGCCCGACTCGGACACCGCGACCTTGAAGAAGTCAGGGAAGCGGAGGATCGCATCGGTCGACGCGAAGCCGCCGCCTGAGTGGCCATATATGCCCACCCGATCCATGTCGATATAGCGATGCATCGCCCCGAGCTGTTTCAAGGCGACGACATGATCCATGATGCCGTTGTCGCCCATGTTCGCGTAGTAGAAATCGTGGAAGGCCTTCGAACGCTTGGGCGTGCCCCGGTGATCGAGCTCGATCACCACGAAGCCCAACTCGGCGAGCGCCCGAGCGGCACCGGACTGGCCGGTATTGAAACCCCAGTCGCCCACCGAGCCGACCTGGGGCCCGGGATAGATGTGCGTGATGATGGGGTAGCGCTTCGTCGAGTCGAAGTCCGAGGGGCGGTACATGATGCCCCAGAGGTCGGTCATCCCGTCGCGCGCCTTCACCTTGAACACCTCACCCGGCGTCCAGCCCACCGAGCGCAGGAGCTGCGCGTCCGCCGTCTCGAGCGGCAACACCACGCGCCCGTCCACCGCCGAGCGAAGCGTCGTCACGGGGGGGACATCGGGACGCGCGTACGTGTCGATGAAGTACTTACCCGTCGGCACGAAGCGGACCGTGTGGTTCCCCTCTTCGGGCGTGAGCAGAGCCGTGCCGGTGCCGTCGAAGCCGGTGCGATAGAGGCGCGCGTAGTACGGCACCCCCGGCTCCTTGCCGTAGGCGGTGTAATAGACCTGTTTCGCCGGCCCATCAACCCGCGCGATGGAGTTCACCGCCCACGGACCGGTGGTGACCCGATTCTTGAGTGTGCCCTTTTCGTCGTAGCGATAGAGGTGCGCCCATCCATCGCGCTCCGAGTACCAGAGCACGTCCTCGCCATCGTTCGCGACGTCCCAGTTGGGCGCGCCGGAGCCGCCCCACGCCAGCTCGATGTACGTGTTGGTCGTGTCGCCGGTAATCTTCTTCCATGTGCCCGTCGCGAGATCCACGACGCTCAGACGGACGCGCTTTGCGCCGCGCAGCGCGTTGGTGGCGTAGAGCCGATCGGACGTCTTGGACCACTTGACCGCAGATAATCCGGACATGCCGTGCACCACGTGCGCCTGGGGATCGTCCTGAACGCGCACATTGGTTCGTGCGCCGACGTCGAGGATGTGGATGTCGTATCTGGGGATGATGCTGTCACCGGGCACGGCAAAGACATAGGTGAACAGCTTGGGCTGCGGCCCGGTCGACGAGTAGACCGGATAGCGCCGCACGTTCCGGTCGTCCTGTCGGATCGCCGCGATCTTCCTGGAGTCGGGCGACCAGAGGAGCTGCGGACGGGGGCGCACCGCGCCGGTGGGCGGCGGGGGCGACGAGGGGAGCGATACGCCATACTCAAACTCCGCGATGCCGTCGGTCGTGAGCTGCACCGAGTCACCTTGCGCGCCGCGCGCGGGACGAATCCATATGTTGTGGGTGGAGCTGTAGGCCTCCCACTTCTTGTCTGGCGAGATGACCGCCCAGTTCGGCGTCTCCGTCTTGGAGGTGTCGGTCTTCACGCACAGGTACGAGGCCAGCTCGCACTCGTATCGCTTCTTCCCGACGCGCATCTCGATCGACTTCTCATCCTTGATGAGCGTGATGGTCGAGAAGCCGAGGTTGGACTGATCAAAGGCGGTGTCCCCGGCCATCGACATGGAGGCAGCAAGGCGCGCGTTGTCGAACAGGGGTCGCTTGGATCGAAGCGTTGGATCGACGACGTAGTAGGCGGGCCCGCCCGCCGTCGTCACGCGGTACCAGAATCGCGTCGAGTCATCGTACCATTGCGGTATGACCGCGTTGTTGAGCAGGCGCCCGGCGGTCACGCGAATGAGGTCGGCGCGCGTGTAGTCCACGTGCGGCGCCGTCTGGGCGACCGCTGCCTGGGCCATCGGCGTCTGCGCATGTGCGGCTGAAGTGGGCAACGCCAGCGCGGCCATGGCGAGCAGCGTTGCGCCCGCGGCGATGAGGGGCGAGACGGTGGGGCGCGCCACGAGGCGCGTCATGGAACTCTTCACAGGTATACTCCGGGGGAGATGATCGCGGAATGCCGTGGCCGGCGCCTCGAGCTCAGTCGGCGTGCGCCACCGCCACGTCTGAGTACGCTCGGCGAGGCCCGGCCGCTGCACCTTCGCTCCGTGGCGAGGCGTGTGCCGCTACGGCCGCGGGCTTTTCGAACCTCGTCTCGCCACGACCACACGCATGTGGCTACCTCATCGTGAGATGAATTGAATGATCACGCGGGCGATCGGTAGGCAGTGGTCGAATGCGCGGGAGTCCGCACGGTTGGGGGGCCGTGTCGTACTGCGGGAAGAACCGCCGCAGCACTGGTAGCGGTGCGATCGCGTCAACTGGCACCTGCGACGGGAGCGACGAGCGTCCGGAAACGCGCCAGCTGCCGAAGCGACGCCAGCCGCGGGTCGATGCGCAACCAGTCGCGCGAGACGTAGACTGGCTGCGCCAGGAGCGCGACGAGTTCGTCGATGGCCCGCTCGTCGGCCGCGCCCCACGCCAGGGCAATCGCGGCGCTGAACGCCTGCGACGGCCCGAACTGGCGATCCCCGGCCCCGCGAATGCGCTGCAACGCCTGCTCGGCGACGCGCAGGCCCTCGCGCGCGCGGCCGGCGAGGACGAGACTCGCCGCCAGCTGCGCCCGCATCTCCGGCGAGCGTTCGACCTCGCGCTCGAGCAGGGGAATGGCGCGCGTTGCCTCACGTCGGGCCGCCAGTGAATCGCCGCGCGCCGCCAGCAGCTGCGCCCGCACGACGTACCGCGACGCGGGCGACCCGAAGACGGAATCGCCCAGCGCGAGCAGCGCGTCCTGCTGCCGGTCGTTGAGGACCCACCACAACTCGAAGGTCTCCGCGATGTAGGGCAGGAGGAGTGCCGGTTGCATGGCGGGAGAAGCGAGCCCCGAGTCGACCACCGCGCGCGCGCGCGGGAGGTCGCCACGTCCGAGCGCGGCCATGATGCGCCAGTGCAGCAGCTGCATGTTCCCCGGGGCGAGCGCCAGTCCCCGCGCGGCGGCGAGGTCGGTCTCGTCCCATTGGCGAAGCCACGCATGCACGTGCGCCAGGCGCCACCACACGCCCGGGTTGCGCGGGTCGATGCGTCTCGCCAGCTGCAACATCATGAGCGCCGAGTCTGGGCGCCCCGTCACCAGCTCAAGCATCGCTCCCTGCGAGAGGAGCAGCGCGTCGGTCGGGTGGTCGCGCAGCCCTTGACGCACGGCGGCCAGCGCCCGCTCATGATCGCCGTCCACAAACCGTGCGATGAGGCTCTCGGCGAACGGAGTGGAGACGTCGCCAGGCGCAAGGCGTCGTGCGTTGGCCAGTGCCCGCCGCGCGGCTGCCACGACGTCCGGCGTCATCGGCACCCGCGAGAGGAGGAAGCCCCGCACCAGTGCCAAGCGCGCCCATGCGGCGCCGAACGTGGAGTCGCGCGCCACGGCGCTGGCATACTTCGCTGCCGCGCGTTGCAGCGACGGGGCGTCGATCACCGTCCCGCCCTGGCTTGCTGCTTCCCCGGCCAGATAGTCGTCGTAGGCGAGCAGGTCGCGCGTGGGCCGCTCGACCGATCCCCCGCTCCTGGGGAGGCCAAGGGCGACGTGTGTCGCCGCGGCGACGCGCGCGGCGATCCGGGCCTGTACGTCGAAGACGTCGGCGAGCGGTGTGGTGATCGACTCCTCCCATCGCGTCACCGCGACTCCGCGCACGACCTCGACCAGCGAGGGGTCGATCACCACCCGCGCCTCGCCGCGTGCCCACCGCACCGTCCCGGTGAGGAGATAGCGCGCTCCCAGCTCGCGCGCCGCGCCCTCGAGCCCGAGCCCGCCGGCGCGCAGGCTCATCGAGGTTGCGCGCGCCACGACCTCGAATCCCGTCCCGCTCCCGAGCGTGGTGCGGATGGCGTCGCTCAACCCGTCGGCGAAATACGCGTCGCCAGGCTCGCCCACGTTGTCGAACGGGAGGACGATGAGGCGAGGCGACTCACCCGCCTCGGACGCGTCGGTCCCCGTGGCCGGCGCGATTGCAGCTGGCGAACTTTGCGCCACTGCGGCGGGGGCCCGACCGGTCCCGCCCGTGTCGCCCGCGCCGCGGAACACGACGAACGCCACGGCCGCCACCGCGACGAGCGCCGCCGCAGCGGTCACCACGAGCCGGCTGCGTCGAGGTAGAGTAGGCGATGCCAGCGGCGCCCCAGGAGCGGGTCGAGCGGTGTCTGCCTCCTCGATCGCGCGCGCGAAATCGGCCATCGAGGGAAAGCGCTCGCGGGGCTCCTCGCACATCGCGCGAGCGATCGCCTCCGAGAGCGCGCGCGGGACGTCCGGCCTCGCCAGATGCAACGCACCGGGGAGCACATCGCGCCGCGCCCGACGCCGCGGCAGCGTCCCGTCGAAATTGGCGAATGGGTGTCGCCCGGCCAACATCTCGTATCCCACCAGGGCGAGCGCGTACTGGTCGCTGGCCCCCGTGATCGTCTCGACGCCGTCCAGCTGCTCGGGACTCATGTAGGCGGGGGTCCCGATCAACATCCCCGTCGCCGTCAGGAGGTGCGGCCCCCCCGAGTCTACCGCTTCGCTCCCCTCGAGCCCGTCTGCCAGCTGCAAGCCGCGGGCAATCCCGAAGTCGGCGACCAGCGTGGCACCATCGCGCGTGAGGAGGAGGTTCTCCGGCTTGATGTCGCGATGGACGATCCCGTCGCCATGCGCGACCTGCAGCGCCTGCGCCGATTCCAGCAGGATCCGTCGCGCGGTCGCGACGTCGAGGGGAGAGGTGCGGCGAAGGCGATCCCGTAGCGACTCGCCGTCCACGAAGGGCATCGCGTACCACACGCGTCCACACGTCTCCCCAGAATCGAGGACGGTACATATGTGCGGGTGCTGCAGGCGCGCTGCCGTGCGGATCTCGCGCGCGAAACGCTCCACCCCGGTCGGGGTCAGCGCCGCATCGTCGGTCAGGACCTTGAGCGCGACGTGCCT
>JBDTUA010000355.1:0-5769 GCA_040007995.1 Gemmatimonadota bacterium
CCTCCGGGTGATCGCCGACGGACGCCTCCTTCACATGGATGACTTTGCCGCCGAGCAGCTAGATATCACAAAGGTGGGGGAGCTCCTGGTGGTGGTGGATCGGCTGACGTCGGACGACGGGTCGCGCGCCCGCCTGGCCGAGGCCGTCGCGACGGCGTTTCGCGAGGGCGATGGCGACTGTGTGGTGGTGGAAGCGGACGGGGGACGGGGGACGGGGGACGGGGGGGGCGAGCCGTTGCTCGCCGTCACGCCGGCCGGAACCGCCCCACCCGCGCGCGGCCCCGCCGCGCGCACTCCTGTCTCTCGTCCCCCGTCTCCCGTCCTCCGCTTCACCGAACGCTTCGAATGCCCCAACGACGGCACTCGCGCACCGGCCCCGTCGCCCCAGCTCTTTTCGTTCAACAACCCGCGCGGTGCCTGCGCCACATGCAACGGTTTCGGTGCGGTACTCGAGTACGACGAATCGCTGATCGTGCCACACGTCGAGCGCTCGCTGCGCGACGGCGCGATCGACCCATGGACGAAGCCACGGTATGAGGCCAAGCGGCGCGCGCTGGTCGACTTCGCCCGCAAGGAGGGGATCGATCCGGACGCCCCGTGGGAGTCGCTTGACCCCGCACAGCGGCACGTGCTGCTGCATCACAACGGTCGCGGCTACAAGGGGATCTTCCCCTTTCTGCGCGACCTCGAGGAAAAGCGATACAAGCAGTACATCCGCGTCTTCCTGCGCCAATACCAGTCGGCCCGCGAGTGCGGGACATGCCACGGATCGAAGCTGCAGGCCGATGCACTCAACGTTCGGGTGGCGGGACTCACCATCGCCGAGGTCTCCGCCAAACCCATCGAGCAGCTACGCGGTTGGCTCGACGGGCTCGCGCTGTCGCCGTTCGAGCAGAAAGTGGCGGACCACATCCTGCGCGAGGCGCGCGACCGGGTCCGCTTTCTCTGCGACGTCGGGCTCACGTATCTCACCCTGCAACGTGCCACTCGCACCCTCTCCGGCGGCGAGGCACAACGCATCTCATTGAGCAACGCGCTGGGCTCGCAGCTGGTCGACACGCTCTACGTGCTGGACGAGCCGTCCATCGGGCTGCACGCGCGCGACCTCGGCCGGTTGCTCACCCTGCTGGCGCGGTTGCGCGACCGCGGCAACACGGTGCTGCTCGTCGAGCACGACCTGTCGGCGATCCGCATGGCCGACTACATGATCGAGCTCGGACCGGCCAGCGGTGAGCAGGGGGGCCACGTCGTCTTCGCTGGCCCGGTGTCCGAGGCGGCCGGCTCGCCGCTCACCGGACAGTACCTCACGGGGGCGCGCACGATTCCGCTCCCCGAACGGCGTCGCGCCACCGGCCCGCGCTGGCTGACCCTCACCGGCGCCCGCGAGCACAACCTGACCGGCGTCGACATCCGGATCCCGTTAGGCACGTTGACGTGCGTCACCGGGGTCTCCGGGTCGGGCAAGAGCACCCTCGTGCACGACGTGCTCTATCGGGCGCTCGAATACCGCTTGACCGGCGAGCACAGCGCCAAGCAGCACCTCGGCGAGAAGGTCGGGGCGTACGACACCCTCACCGGCTACGAATCGCTGGACAGTGTCGTCCTCATCGACCAGGACCCGATCGGCCGGTCGCCGCGCTCCAACCCGGTCACGTACATCAAGGCGTACGACGAGATCCGGCGTATCTTTGCCGCGCTCCCGCTGGCCCGGCAGCGCAAGTACACCGCGTCGACCTTCTCCTTCAACGTGGCCGGTGGACGCTGCGAGAAGTGCGAAGGCGCCGGCTATCTCGAGGTGGAGATGGTCTTCATGGCCGATGTCTTCGTGCCGTGCGACACCTGCGCGGGCCGCCGGTTCAAGCCCGAAGTGCTCGAGGTCACGCTCTCCGGCCGCAGCATCCACGACGTGTTGCAGCTCACGGTCGATCAGGCGATCCGCTTCTTCCCGTACGAAGAGAAGCTCGGGCAGGCGCTCTGGCAGCTGCAACAGGTCGGACTCGGATACCTGCGCCTGGGACAGCCCGCCACCACGCTCTCCGGCGGCGAGGCCCAGCGGGTCAAGATCGCGCGGGAGCTGGCACTCTCCGCCAAGGCGGCGGGGAAGCGGTTGTATCTCATGGACGAACCGACCACGGGGCTGCATCTGGAGGACGTGCGCAAGCTCGCCGACGTGCTCGACCGCCTGGTCGACGCCGGGCACACGGTCCTGCTGATCGAGCACAACCTCGACGTCATCAAGCTCGCCGACTGGGTCATCGACGTCGGACCGGAGGGGGGGGCCGGTGGCGGGAGGATCGTGGCCATGGGAACGCCCGAGGACGTCATGGCCACGCCGGGCTCGCATACCGGGCACTTCCTGCGCGAGGTGCTCGGCCCCACGGCACCGCCCCAACGCCCGCGATCCGACGCTCGCCGGACGCGCGTGAAGCGTTAGGCATCTTTCTGGACGGGATCGCTCAGCCTGACGCGGCCATGCGCTCGAGCTGGATTCGACGTATCACAGACGCGGACCAGGCGCGCGGGAGGTAGCGCCCCAGCAGCGCCGCGATCCGGTTTCGAAGCCCCGTGACCACCACGGCCCGGCCGCGCTTCGTCCCGAGATAGGCCCGAACCGCGACCGCGCGCGAACTCATCGGCGGCGGACCACCCGGACGCGCCGAGGCCGTGATCCCGGCCTCGCGCTGGAACCCCGTCGTCGTCGGCCCGGGACAGACGGCGGTGATGGATACGCCGCTTCCCGCGCACTCGTTATGCAGCGCCTCGGCGAACGAGAGCACGAAGGCCTTCGAGGCGTAGTAGACCGCCATGAGCGGTCCGGGCTGGAACGCCGCCACCGAGGCCACCTGCATGACATGGCCGCGTCGATTCGCGCGCATCCATGGGAGCATGCAGTGCGTCAGGTACACGAGCGCCGTGACGTTCACGTCGAGCTGCGCCTGCGACCGCGACCACTCCAACTCATGAAACCAGCCAACCGCACCGAGCCCGGCGTTGTTCACGAGCGCCACGAGTCGCGCGCGCTCCGGCTCGACGGCGGCCACCACCGCGTCGCATCCCTCCCGCGTCGCGAGATCCGCGACCACCACCTGGCACTGCACACCGCAGCGCGCCTCGAGCTCGCGCGCGAGCGTCCGCAGCGGCCCCTCGCGTCGTGCCACGACGACGACGTCGTGCCCGTCGAGCGCATACAGTTCGGCAAAGTCGCGCCCCAGTCCCTCAGAGGCACCGGTGATAACGGCAAGCGGACGTTGCGGCATGAAGAGACCGGAAGAGGGAAGCGCAGTCAGGGCGCGCGGAACAGAACGGGTATTGGCCGGCTCGAGTGCAGATGCCGTGTGACCTGCCGTGAGACCTGCCGTGTGACCTGCCGCGTGCACGGTCGACGGACGCTCGCTGTCCGGTCGCAGCACGGTCGCAGCACGGTCGATGCTCACCGCGGATTCTGCGACGCGGTCCACGCCAACGGTAGGCTCAACGAATCGCCCGCGGCTTCCTCCCGAGCTCCGGCCGAAACGCTAGCTTGGCGTACACCCCGCCGAACCGACGAGATGCGAATGCCTCGAATATCCTCTGTCTTTGCCGCCTCGCTCGTCTGCTTTGCACTCGGTGGCTGCGCCGCGCGCCGACCGGAATCGGCGCCGCGCCCCTCCGTTCAAGCGCCGCCGGGACTCACCGCGATCGATCCGACGACGGGCGCAACTGCGAGTGCGCCCGGCACGTTCACGATCCTGCACTTCAACGACGTCTACGAGATCACCCCGGTCGAGGGGGGACGCGCCGGAGGACTGGCGCGCGTCGCCGCCTTCCGTCGCCACCTCGCTGACTCGCTCGGAACCGTGCTGACGACGCTCGGTGGGGACTTCATCTCGCCGTCCGCCCTTGGCACCGCGAGAGTCGACGGGGAGCGATTGGCGGGGAGGCAGATGGTCGCCGTGCTCAACGCCGTCGGCGTCGACTGGACCACGTTAGGCAACCACGAGTTCGACGTCTCCGAGGACGCGTTTCGGCAGCGGGTCGCGGAGTCGCGTTTCCGCTACGTCGCCTCGAACGTGCACGACAGCACCGGACGCCCGTTGGCCGGCGTGGCCGCGCACGCAATCATCACCGTGGACGCCGGCGGTCAGCGTGTGCGCGTAGGACTGATCGGTGTGGTCATCGCATCGAACCACCAGCCGTGGGTTGGATACGACGATCCCGTCACCTCGCTGCAGGCGCATGCGGCGATGATCCGGGACTCGGTCGACGTCCTCGTCGCGCTCACCCACCTTACCGTGGCCCAGGACCAACGTGTCGCCGAGGAGGTCCCGTCGATCGACGTCATCCTCGGCGGCCACGAGCATGAGAACTACCTCCTGCGGCGCGGGACACACTTCACGCCGATCATCAAGGCGGACGCCAACGTGCGCAGCGTGGCCGTCGTTCGCGTCACCGTCGGGGATCGACATACTCGGCCGCGCGTCACCAGCACCCTCGTGCCGATCAACGACGCGATGCCGAGCGACAGCGGTGTCGGCGCCGAGGTCGATCGCTGGCTGGCGCGCGCCTTCGCCGGCTATCGCGCGCAGGGGTTCTCCCCCGAATCGGTGGTCGCGACGCTCCGGAGCGCGCTGGACGGTCGAGAGACCGTGGTCCGGACGCGTGAAGGGAGCTTGAGCGACCTGATCGTACGCGCCATGCGACACGCCGCCACTGACGCCGATGTCGCCATCTTCAACGGGGGCTCCATCCGCATCGACGATGTCGTCCCGCCCGGACCGATTACGCAGTACGACGTGATTCGCATCCTGCCATTCGGAGGGAACAGCGTCGTCGTCGACATGACCGGTGCCCTGCTACGGCAGGTGCTCCTGGTCGGCCGAAGAAATCAGGGATCGGGAGGCTTCCTTCACAGCGCCGGGGCGACGCTCGACGACGGGAGCGCTGTCACCGTCGGGGGCCGCGTGGTGGACGACGGGCGTCGTTATCGCGTGGTGCTCACCGACTACCTGCTCAGCGGGGCGGAAACGGGGCTCGGATTTCTCACGCGGACTAATCCCGGGCTCACTGTCGTGCGCGAACTCGAGGACATTCGCCAGTCGCTCATCGCCGAGTTGCGACGCCCGTAACCGCTGCAATGCGAACGATTTGCCGAATCAGAACGCCGAATGACACGTCGGGTTGACCCTGAGAGATGCCCCGTCTACTTTACCCGCCTGATCCCGAGTAGCTCAGTTGGTAGAGCGGGTGACTGTTAATCACCATGTCGGGGGTTCGAGTCCCTCCTCGGGAGCTGGATCAGCGTGGCAGTTGCCCGCGACATCCCTTGCATTGCAGACGGCCCGTCGATCGAGTGACGGGCCGTTTGCGTTGTTCCCGGAATCCCCCTCCTCCCAGCTGCGAAAGCTGATGGCATGTCAGGCCCTTCGAACGACACGGTTGACGCCGCGCCGCTGACGGCTCGCGTGGCGGGACGCACAGAGAGGCGAGGCCTGGCTCGGTGGCCGCAGCTGCACGCATGCGGCGATTGCGCGGGTGCTCGTAGCAGATGGTCGTGCGCCGGGCGTCACGCGCGTTCGGCGCGGCACAACGGGTCGGGGGCCATGTCGCGCCCTAACGCGACATGGCCCCCGTGTTACGTGACCGCTCGGCGCGGTGCGCCGGACAGCCAGTGCGGATGTGTTGCTTACCAGCCTCTGGCGATCCGCGCCGTTCTTGGGTCAGTAGACAATGGATCACCTCCTCGCTGCAGGGTGGACGTTGAGGGTGCGATGGTGACGGGAATATTTGCGA
>JBDTUA010000356.1:0-5746 GCA_040007995.1 Gemmatimonadota bacterium
GCACGGCGAAAGTCGTAGTGACGGGAGGCGAAACGGCGGGCGGAGGGCGCGGCGGGGGCGTCGGCGCCCGGAGAGTAGTTTATCTTGCCTCACGTACTTTGGGGGGAATTGCTCCGTGTTCCACGCCCTGCCTCCCGCTCACGCCCACTCCGCTCGGGACATGCCCATCGGCGACACCGCACCTGCCGGCTGGACGTCGTTCGTCAGCACCGCCCCGTCCGGGACGCTCCCGGCCGAGCAGCTGGCGACGACCGGCCTGCTGGCCTCGGACACCGCGATGTGGGCGATCGTCTTCGCCGGCGGGATCGGCTCGCGCTTCTGGCCCCTCTCCTCCCCGCATCGCCCCAAGCAGCTCTTGCGCCTCGTCGGCGAGCGTCCGCTAATCGCCGAGACCGTCGCGCGGTTGCACCCGCTGGTCCCCGCCGAGCGCATCCTGGTCGTGACCAGCGCCGACATCGCCGGGGCCATCCACGCGGCAATCCCGGAAATTCCAGTCGCGAACATGCTCGTTGAGCCGCGCCCGTTAGGCACGGCGGTCGCACTCGCCTGGGGGGCGCGCGAAGTGGCGCGCCGCGCGGGACCGAACACGCTGGTGTGCGCGCTGCACGCCGACCTCGCGGTCGCCTTTCCGGAGGCGTTCCGGCATTCGCTGCGGCAGGCCGCCGCGGTCGCGGCTCGCGAGGAGCTCATCGTCGCGATCGGCGTGACGCCGTCGCGCCCCGAGGTCGGTTTCGGATACCTCGTCGTGGGCGACGCCCTCTCGATCGACTTTCCGCTCAGTGCGGGAGGGCCGGCCTTCGTGGATCGCTTCATCGAAAAGCCCGACGCACAGATCGCCCAGTCGCTCTGCGCCGAGGACGCGCTCTGGCATTCCGGGGTAGCCCTCGCGCGCGCCAACCTCCTCCTCGACGCCCTGCAACGCCACACCCCCGAAGTCGCCGCGCTCCTTCAGGCCGACGACCTGAGCGACCACGAGCTGCTCGCGGCACAGGTGCGGTCCATATCCGTGGAACGCGGGCTCTTCGAGCGCATCGGACGGATGGCGGTCATCCGCGGGGACTTCGGCTGGGACGATGTCGGGACGTGGGCCTCGCTCAAGCGTGCCCGCGACCTCGACGACGATGGCAACGGCGCCATTGGCGACGTGCACTTCGTCGACGCCTCGGGCAACGTGGTGCACGCCGAGGGAGCCTCCGTCGTCCTCTACGGCGTCGAGGGACTGCTCGTGGTGTCGCTCCCCGGCATCACTTTCGTGACGACGCTCGAGCGCGCCGCCGAGTTGCGGCCGATGCTCGAACGCCTCCCTGAGGACGTGCGCCGGCCGTCGCCTGCACCCGACGCGTAGGCAGGCGCTGCCTCGGCAGGCGCCGCGACACGCCGCGGCGCCTGATACCGGCCGTCGCTACCGCATGCGCGCGAGCTCGGCCTCGGCCGCGAGGTAGCCAAAGCTCGCCCACTGCGACTGCGCCTCCACGATGCGCCGGAAGATCGCCTCACCCTCGGCGCGCCGCCCGTTGTACAGGTGCCAGTTACCGACGCCGTACGCCGTGGTGATGTCCTCGAGCCCACCGTCGCTCCCGAAGTTCCGCAGCAGCTCGTCCGGCGAGAGTTCTCCCTTGTAGAGCAGGAGGAGCCGGTGGTATGCGCCGTTCTCGATCACGTCCATGTCCTTCCGGATCGGCACGAGGACGCGCGCCGCCTCGGCGGTGCGCCCGAGCCGACGCAGCGTCATGTACAGCCAGTGGCTGCTGGCGACCAGCATATCGGGATTCCCCGCCGACGCGGCCACGTCCTCCACATAGAAGGGAAGCGCCCGCGCGAAATCGCCGGACAGGTAGTAGGCCAGCGCGAGGTGGTAGCGGATGTTCCCCTGCAGCGTGCTGGTAGGAATGTTGCGCGCATTGGGTTGTCCGTCGGGTTCGACCTGGTCCGGGGTCCCCTTGGTGAGCGCGTACGCGCGCTCGAGGTCAGCGATCGCCTTCTCCAGCTGACGCGTGGTGAGATACCGGTGTCCGCGATGGCGATAGAAGCGGGCGTCGTCCGGAAAACGGGCGATTCCCAGGGTGAAGATCGCGATCGCCTCATTGAAGTGTCCGGGATAGGCGGTGCGCCGTCCCAGCCAGATGATCGAGTCGGCGTTGGTCGGGGTGTGGGCATACGCTCGGCGTGCCTCCGCCAGCTGCGCTTCCATGCGGGCCAGCGTTGCCGCTGGCGGCACCGGTCGCGAAAGCGACTCGCCGAGCAGTGATCGCGCCTCGACCACCCGCTCCGGCGCGGGCGCATCGCCCGTCCCCTTCAGGTAGCGATCGAAAAACGCCAGCATCCGCGTATGGAAGTCGAGGAAGTCGTCCGCGGTCGTCGATGGCGTCCCGTGGCCGCTGTTCATGTAGTCGACCCACGTCACGTCCTTCCCCAGCCGGCGCAGGGCGTAGTACATCTCGCGCGTGTTGTCGGCCGGGACGTTGGAGTCCTGCGCACCGGTCATCAGGAGCAGCGGGGTGGTGATGCGATCGGCGAAGAAGATGGCGGACTGGGCGACGTACTTCTGCGGCTGCTCCCACAGCGTCGCCCCCAGCCGGTCCTGGCTCTTCTCTGCTGCGTGAATGTTGCGCACGCCGAGTCGTGGCGAGTCGGTGTAGAAGGAGACCATGTCCACCTTCCCCGAGATGTTCACCGCCGCGCGAAAGCGATGCGTCTGGGTGATCAGGAGGTTGGTCGCGTAGCCACCGTAGCTCGTCCCGAAGACGCCGAGTCGCGCGGAGTCGGCGATCCCCGCATCGATGAGGTGGTTGGCCGCCGCCGTCACTCCCTTCGCCCAGGCTTCCCCCGGAAAGCCGGTCTCGAAGCCGACCGACGGCTTGACCACGATGTATCCACGCGAGGTAAGGACGTTGATCGTCGGATCGAAGGTGTCGTCGAAGAACTCTTCGTAGATGTTGAACAACGTGGGATAGCGCGTACCTTCGCGATAGTCGGCCGGCAGGTACGCCACGCCGTAGCGCGTCGCGCCGTCCGTGTCGCGATACGTCAGCAGGCGCGTGATGGCCATCGCCTTGCCGGCCAACTGGGGATTGCCGTCGGTCAGGCGTCGTGCGCCAGGTCGCTGCGCGTCGGTTGCATAGAGGTCCAACGGACGATTGCCTTCGCCCGACGAGTAGACCAGCACGTCGCCCCGGCGTGACAGCCGCGCGCCGCTGTACAGGCGGGCATCGCGCGTGACGTCATGCCACGTCGCGTCCGTGCGATCGAAACGCGCGATCGCGCGTTCCCACGCCGACCGGCTATTGATGGTGAAATAAATCGATCGTCCGTCAGCGCTCCAGCCGACCGGCGCATAGCGCGGCGTGCGCGCGGAGTCGCTCGCGGCGGCGACCAGCGTCCGCTCCCCACCGCTGGACGGGACCGTCCAGAATCCCTGGCGGTTGGAGAGCAGCAACGTTTCGCCGGTCGGCGACCAGCGCACCACCGCGAACCGATCGTTGCTGCGTTCTTCTGGTGTCGTGGTGAGGGTGTCGCCGCGCGCCGCGGCCGAATCGCGTCCGGCGACCTGCCGCGCGACTCCGTCCGCCGCAACCGACCGGACCCAGACGCGTCCATCCCGGCTCCAGGCGAGCTGCCGCCCGTCGTCGCTCCAGCTGAGGGTGACCCCTTTGAGCGACGGGAGGAGCGTGGTGGTCGTTCCCCCCAGAGCGGCGCGCGCGAGGAGGCGGCGATCGGTACCCGAGATGACGTCGTAGTCCGTACGCGGCGTGATGTCATCCTCCCAGGTCAGGAGGGAATCGTCGGCGCTGAGCCGATAGGTGGCCACCATCGTTTCGGGGAGGAGCTGTCGCGCTTCTCCGTTCGCGACATCGAGCATGTACACGGCGCGCACGTTCCCTTCCCGGCGGATCCGGTCCCAGGCCATAAACGGGTCGCGTCCGTCCTGCACGAAGACGGGCCCGTCGGTCATCCGGACGAACTCCTTGGCAACGTGCTGCTTCCACGCATCGCTCCGCAGCGCGACGACGATTCGGCGACCGTCGTGGGTCCACAGCACGTCGCTGTTCTCCGCCACGTACCAACCGGCCGGAACCGGCAGTGTGCGTGCGCGCCCCGATCGACGGTCCCAGATCACCGGCTCCAATCGATCGTTGCGTGCGACCAGAACGCCCAACAGGGTCGCGTCGGGCGACCAGGTGGGATTGCGTAGCACGCGTCCCTCGGCGAAGACGGGTCGCGACTCACCGGAGGCGGTGTTGATCGCCAGGAGGTGCGCGACGGCCGGTCGCAGATAGGAGGGATCCCCGTCGCGCCGGAAGTCGGTGCCGAAGCCGTCGAGCCGGGTAGAGGCGAGCACAGCCATCCATTGGCCGTCGTCACTCAGGTCGCCGATCTGATGTGATACGACGCCGAGCAGGTCGCGCGCGGTGACCGGACTGCCGTTCGATGACTGCGCGCCGAGTCGGGCAACGACGGTCTGGGCGGTCAGTGCGGTCAGGGCAGTGCAGGCAATGACGAAGGTGCGAGCGTGAGTGCGCATCGAGCAATCGGTCTGAGGTGAAGAGGTTGCAAGAACATGCACGCCACGACCGTCCGGCGCGACCGCCAATCTCCAGTGGTCAGACCGATTGTTGGCGAAAGTTGGAGGTGCCGGTGCTAGAACCCGAGCACTCCAACCGTTCTATATCGGGGCGATCCGTCAACGGTTGGTCCCTCAAAGTCGGAAATGGGGATGAATCTCTGTAATGAGTGACGCTAAGACAGTGCAGAACCGTTGACTCTGTGATGAAATCTCCAGAGCTTGCCCACCCGCAGCATTGTGGTGTGACTCGAGCGTTTTCTGGTGGCCAACCGTAGTACCGGATCGCTCCATCCGCCGGGGTCCAGCTGGGTCCAGCACATGCGTGCGGCAGTTCATGTTCCCCCCCCAACATCGGGAGGTTTTTGTGGGAAGGTACTTTGTCGTAGGAGCAGCACTGCTCGCGACGTTCGCCATGCCGGCGAGCGCGCGGGCGCAGACACGCGAGGTCACGGGTAAGGTGACGGTCGCGGGCGCTGGCACCCCGCTGCAGGATGCCATCGTCGGCGTCGTCGGCGCCGTGGGTGGCGCTCGAACGAACGAACGCGGCGAGTTCCGCCTGACCGCGCCGAATGGCGACGTCATGATCCAGGTGCGCGCCATCGGCTACAAGCGTCAGTCGATCCGCCTCGGAGCCGGGCAGACCACCGCCGAGTTCGCGCTCGAGAAGGACGTCCTCCAGATCGAGGGGGTGACGATCACCGGTGCGGCGACCACCGTCGAGAAGAAAAACGCCGCGGTCGCGACCTCGACCGTGAATTCCGAAGAGCTGGCCCGCGTTCCCGCTCCGGCGCTCGAAAGCGCCCTGCAGGGTAAGGTCGTCGGCGCCAGCATCAACATGAACAACGGCGCCCCTGGCGGCGGCGGACAGGTGCAGATTCGCGGCGCCTCGTCGCTCATCGCCAACTCGCAGCCGCTGTTCGTTGTCGACGGCGTCATCATCTCCAACGCGACCCGCTCCAACCAAATGGCGGTCGTGACCGGTTCGCTGAACGCCGGCGAAGAGAACGGGACCAACCGGCTCGCCGACATCAACCCGAATGACATCGAGAACATCGAGGTCCTCAAGGGTGCGGCGGCGAGCGCGATCTACGGCTCGCAGGCTACCAACGGTGTGGTCGTCATCACGACCAAGCGCGGTTCGAACGGCGCTCCGCGTTTCAACTTCACGCAGCGCGTCGGCAC
>JBDTUA010000357.1:0-5640 GCA_040007995.1 Gemmatimonadota bacterium
GTTGACGATCATATCCCGCCGAATCTCATTCTTTGTGCGGTAGTCGCCCGGGAATGCCTCGTGCGTGGGAAGCACGTGCAGCCGAGGTACTGCGACATCGCGCTCCTCGTTGAACGAACAGGTCGTGAACCAACCAATGTCGCAGGGCCGAGGATCGAAGGGTTCGCCGGAGACCGTAAGTACGTAACCGAAAGATGGAAGTGCGAACTCAACGAGCCAGTGGGCAACCGCATTTGGCTTCATCGCGACCGCGAGACCTGTCGTTCGTCCTGAGCGCGTACCACACAGATATGTCGCAAGTCGAATCTGCCCTGGCCGCGCGGCGAGCTCTGGATCCACGACGAAGTCGCGAAGGTCTGGGCGCTGCGAAATCAGTTCTTCCTGGGATGCGGCCAACATCGTCGCAACGATTTGTTTCGCAATTCTGAGCGGGCAGCCGCGAAAGCCCTCAATACGAGCGGGCTCCTTCTTCCTGCCTTCTGCCAGAAGCACGTGGCCCCATTCGGACCACTTTGCGAACTCCGTGCCGTATCGCGCTCCCGTCAGCTTGTTGCACGCCTCGCAAATGACGGGAGAATGGTAGCCTGATTGATAGGTGCGCCCGGGACGCCCGTCGAAGTAAGCATCCGCGTTCTGCACTTCCATTCGCCGTGCACGCTTTCCAAACGCGCCTGACGGAGGAATGTGCTCGCGGCTTAGAGGACCGACGATGCCACAGAAGCGGCATGCGCCGATGGGTCGTCTACGGCTCATCTCCCTCTTCGACTAGCGGTATAACGCTAATTATCCACTTCCGCATAACCCGGCTAAGCGTGATCAGCCAAGTCTTATCTCACAAGCGAAGCGACGATAACACCAATCAGCCATCGCCGCCACCATTGGCCTAAGCGACGCCAGTACCTGCACTTCCAGCGCGGCGTTCCCGTCGCGCGGCCGCAATATCGCGGCGTGCAGATCGTGATAATCACAATAGCCGCCGGAGTGGCGCGGACGGACTGGTGTCGGTCCCACGATCCTTGGCTAGCGCATCGAGCGGACTGCGGACACCCGGGCCACGGTCGAGGACATGTAGGTACACCATGGTCGTGGACACATCCCGGTGACCGAGCAGCTCCTGAACCGTGCGAATGTCGTACCCGCTCCGGAGGAGGTGCGTGGCGAAGGAGTGCCGAAACGTGTGCGCAGTGACTCGCTTGGAGACGCCGCTCGAGAGCGCAGCGGCGGAAATCGCGCGCTGTACGGTGGTGTCATGCACGTGGTGCCTCATGACGCGGCCGGTGCCGCGTTCGCGATACTGCCGCGCCGCGGGGAAGACCCACGTCCAGCGCCAATCCCGCACGGCGCCGGGAAGCTTTCGGGCGAGGGCGCCGGGGAGGGAGACTCCGGCACCACCACGCGCGAGGTCACGCAGGTGAAGGTGGCGCGAGCGTTCGATGCGGTCGCGCATGTCTTCCATGATCCTTTCGGGGAGCACGGTGCGCCGGTCCTTGGCACCCTTGCCACCGCGCACCGTAACGACCCCTCGCCGCAAGTCGACATCCTTGACCCGCAGCTGCAGGGCTTCGTTGAGTCGGAGCCCAGCCCCATATAACAGCCGCGCCATCAGTTGCAGGTCGCCCTCCAGGCAACCGATCACCTGGACGACCTCGTCAGGGGCGAGGATGTTGGGTACGCGCACTCCCTGCTTCGCTCGCACGAGACCCCTGGTCCCCTCGACAGGGATCAGAAGCACCGCGCGATACAGGAACAGCAACGCTGCGCGCGCCTGATTCTGCGTGGAGGCCGATACCTTCCGATCGCTGGCGAGGTGACTGAGGAACCGGCCTAGCTCCTTCTCGTCGCACTCGCGCGGGTGACGGAGGTCGCAGAAGTGCACGTAGCGCCTGACCCATCCGACGTACGCGCGCTCGGTGCGTGGACTGTAATGTCGAAGCCGGAGGGCAGCACGCAGGTCGTGCAGCAGTCGTGGCATAAGCCGGGACCTCGAAACGGGATGTCGATGGTGCGTACTTCCCGTTCACGCTGTGCCACAGCAACGTCGGAAGCGTGATCATTTCCTTGCCAACTCGCACGCTTCCGCGCGCTTCACGGAGTGCTCGCGCAGCCCGCTCCAGCCCTACGGAAACGGCCGCGGACGCGGCATCGGCCACGGCCACGGATTCATCCCGCGTCCGGCCATGCCGCGCACCGCGGCCTCGCGCACCTCGGGGTCCTCGGACGACAACAACTCCTTGAAGAACGACTCCGACTTCTCCCCGGAACGCACAAGCGCGCGGATCTGCGCCTTGCGCGCAGTGCTGTTGGTCTCGGTGCGCAAGGCAGTGCGCAACGCCGTCGCGGCGCGCGTATCACCGATGTTCGACAGCGCCCACGCCGACTTGGTCCGCACCTCGGCGTCCTTGTCGGTGACGGCGCGCACCAGGCCGTCGGGAGCCTCGTTCAGGTCGAGCTGACCCAGCGCCCAGGCGGCGGTGCCGCGTACGTCGGCGCTCGAGTCCGACCCGGTCGCCGCGCCTAACGCGGCGGCCGCAGATGACGCCCGGATCGACCCCAGCGCCCACGCTGCATTCTCGCGCACATCGCTGCTCTTGTCACGCCGAAGCAGCTCGGCCAGCACCGCCGCAGCAGATTCGGCCCGAAGGTTCCCCAGCGCCCATACGATCGTCTCCCGCACGTCCTCATCCTGCTCGCTACGCAGCGCCGTCACCATGCCGTCGGCGGCGCTACGCTGCCGGAGCTCGCCTAAAGCCCAGGCAGCGGTCCGGCGCACCCGTGCCACCTTGTCGGTGCGCAGCACCTGCAACAGGTCATCGACCGCGTCCACGTCCTCGAGGGCACCGACCGCGCCGGCTCCCGCGAGGCGCACCAGCTCCTCGTCGTCGTGCAGCGAGCGCCGCACGGACTTGGCGACCGACTTGTCACCGATGCGCCCGAGCGCCCACACGGCATTGGCGCGCACGCCAACCGCATCATCGCCGATCATTCGCTCCAGTGGCGAGACGGCGTCCTTCGAACGTACGAGTCCGAGCGCAAGCGCCGCCGCCTCTCGAGTGGGAATGGCGCGCGACGTGGGGAGCTGCGCGATCAGCCGCTCCTCAACGTACGAGGCCCGCACCCGCCCGATCAGGCGCACGGCGACTTCGCGCACGCAGTTGTCGCTCGACGCCAGGCTGTCGATCAGCATCGTGATCTCGCTCGGGACCATGCGGGCGCGCGGAAAACCGGCGAGTCGCAGCGTGGCGTCGGGGCCGAGTGGGGGGGCCGGTGCGTTCATCCACGAGCGGCCGCCCCAGCCAGACGCAGCCTCGGCGGTCAGCCCGCAGACGAGGGCGGGGAGTCCATGCAGCACGGCGACGAGCCCACGCACGTTCATGATCCGGCGTTCCTGCTCGGCGCGCGCAGCGGTGCGCACTGTGCCAGGGATCGGACGGATCACCGCAGCGGGGGCCAACGTGGGGGGGACGTGGCTGGCGGCGAACTCGCCGCCGGCCAGCGCGCCTAACGCAAAAACTACGGGGAGCTTGTACATCGTCTGCCTCAGTCGTATCAAAGGTTGATTTTTCAGCATCAGTGGGCAAAGGCAAGGCGCGGGCGCACGAGGCGCACCGCGCCTGCGGTCACACGTCAGGGAAAGGGACGGGGACGGGGCATCGGCATCGGCCAGGGACCGCCGCCGCTCCGTCCTGCCAATGCATTCACGACCAAGCTGCGCACCTCGGGGTCGGACGAATCGAGCAGACGCGCGAGCGCAGGTGCCGACGGGCCGCCGATCGCGCCTAACGCGCGGATGAACGCCGAGCGTGCGGAGCGATCCTTCTCGGTGGCGAGGGCGCGCTCGAGCGCCGGGACGGCCGCGGCATCCTCGCGCTGAAAGACCACCCACGCCGCGAGGCGCCGCACCGAGGCCGAGCTGTCACTGATCGCCTGGAGCACAGCGGGTGGGACCGTACTGCCGTCCACGTTCCCAATCGCCCAGAGCGCCGTGCTCCGAATGCGCGGCGACGCATCGGAGAGCGCGGCCACCAGCGCCGCGTCGCTCTCCTTCGCCCCGAGTGAGCCGAGCGCCCACGCGGCCATCTCGCGCACGCCGCCGTCGGCGTCCTGCCTGAGCGTCGCACCGAGCGCGCCGAGTACCTCGGCGGTGTCGTCACCACTGGCGAGCGACCAGACGATCATCTCGCGCACCTCGGTGTCCCGCTCGCGGCGCAGCGCCTCGGCGAGTGCCTTCGAGACCTCGGCGTGATCGGCGTACGGCTGCAATCCCCAGGCGGCCACGCGGCGCAGCGCGGCGCTGGTGTCGGTGCGGATCACCTTCATGAGGAGCGTCGAGCGTTCGTCGGGCGTACCGTGTTGCAGCTGCTTGGCGAGCGCCTGCGAAACTTCATTGCTCAAGTCGACGCTGCGGAAGGCGGTGCCCAGCTGCTTGCCGATGACGTCCATGAGAGCGCTGCCATCGATGCGCACATCGGTCCGCATACCCATGCGCATCTCCGTCCGCGACTGCTTGCGCATCTCCTTCTGGAAGTCGCGATTCACATCAGACTCAGCGTCGGCGCGTGCCGCCGCGAAGGCCCGGGCGCGGATTTCGCCATCCGGATCGAACTGGGTCCGCGCGCGATCGCGCGCGTCCACGCGAGACTGGCCGATCACATTCCCCAGCGTGTCTCGCCGGGTCGTGTCGCGCAGGGTCGTGTCGCCGAGCGCGGCGACCGAGGCGATGCCTGCCTTGGAACCATCGCTTTCGCCCACTGCAGCCCGCGCCTGCGCGGCGGGGACCGCTCCGCCGACGAGCACGGCCATCATCGCCAGTCCCGCGACGACGACGAGCGACTGCCCGCGTACGCCTCGGCGCCGCACTTCGGGGTCGAGGATCGCCAGCATGCGTCCCTCGAACTCCTTGCGATCGGCCATCGGAATCGCCACCGACGGCGTGCCGGGAACGCGCACGCTGGTGACGATGTCCAGCAGGTGCTCTGCATAGTTGGAGGCGCGCAGCCCGCACATGAGCGCCAGGTCGTCGCACGCGCGCTCGCTCTCGATGCGCAGCCGGCGCGCGGCCCGCCAGACGAGCGGGTGGAACCAGTAGATGGCGCAGGCGATGCGGCCCAGCGTATGGCCGAGCAGATCGTTGCGCCGGATGTGGGCAAGTTCGTGCATGAGGACGGCCTGGCGGCGCTCGTCGTCCCACCCATCGCACTCGGCGGGGAGGACGATCGTTGGCGTCACCAGCCCGGCGGCGAACGGCATCTTCACCTCGGTGCTGCGCACGATGCGCGGCGTGCGGTCGATCCCGAGACGGTCGGCGAGTTCATAGAGCGGGCCGGACCAGGCGCGTGCATCGAGCGGGGTGGCGCGGCGCACGATCCGGTTGACGGACATGAAGCCCATGAGCAGCCAACCGCCTAACGCGACGGCGATGACGATCCAGGCGAGGAGGAATCCCTCCCAGGCGGTCGGAACCCAAGGCGTCGCAGTGGACGGAGCGGCGACTCGTGCTGCGTTCGTCGGCGAGTTGGTGGTCGCGGCAGCTTGCGGTGCCGTCAGCTCGAGAGACGCCTGGCCGGAAGCAGCGGACAGCTTCGCCTGGGTGGCCGACTCCAGCACCGGCACTTCTATAGAGCTGTTCGCAACTGCCGTGGT
>JBDTUA010000358.1:0-5637 GCA_040007995.1 Gemmatimonadota bacterium
GGGGGGGTGGGGGAGCCGGAAGAGCCCGCGGGCGTTCTCGTACATCATCGCGGCATACGCATCTTCGGCCAGTCCCAGGTGCTTCACGAAGCTCACGTAGGATCGCATCGAGCAGATCGGCCAGTCGGTGCCGAACAGGAAGAAGCGCGGATCTCCGGCGTACAGGATCACGTCGCGGATCTCTTCCGTCATGTAGTCTTCGAACGCCTCCGTGAACTCGCCGAGCACGAGCCCGGAAATGTCGGCGTAGACGTTGGCATTCTTGTACACCACCTCCATGCAGTCCGTGAGCCACGGATTGCCCAGGTGGCAGATGATGAACTTCACCTTCGGATGGTCGACCGCCACCTCGTCGATCTCCAGCGGGTGCGAGTACTTGACTTTTCCTTTCGGACTGTAGGTGTCACCGGAGTGGATCATCACCGGTACGTCGAACTCCTCGGCGAGGTCGTACACCACCTGCAGTCGCTTGTCGTGCGGATAAAACGGCTCATAGCCCGGGTACAGCTTGAGCCCCTTGACCAGTCCGTGTTCCAGGAAGTCTGCGAGCTCGCGCAGGTCTCGCTGTCGATAGTTGACGTAACTGATCCCCGCCACCACGCCCAGGTTCGGAACCTTCGCGATCGCCTCCACCACCGCCGCGGTGCTCGGCCGGTGCGGGCTCACCAGGTAGCTGGTCAGGACAAGCGAGTAGTCCACCCCCGACTCCGCCATGCTGTCCTGCAGCTTGGCGAGGCTGTCGTGCAGCGAGACCGCCAACTCCTCGTGGTAGTTGTTCAGGTGAACGTGGCAGTCAACGATCATGACGACGCGCGGGGTTGGAGTTTGTACCGGCCGACCGTGCGCCGGCGGGCCAGCTCGCGCAGCATCACCCGGAACGCCGGCCGGTCCATGGGACGGTCGATGCGATAGACGCGACGCCACACAGTGTACAGAATACGGCGTAACTCTCCAACCGGGAGACGCTCCGGATGGCCGAGCAGCGACTCGTAGTAGAGGATGTATGGCGACGGTTCGTCATCTTTCGTGAGGCGCGGCTGAAAGTACGGAAAGTCGAGCACCAGCACCTCGGGACGGGAGGCCAGCGATCGTAGCCAGCGGTTCGTCGAACTGACCTCCCCGATGATCGCCGCCAACGGTCGCCCCGATAGCCGCTCGGCGTCCCGGGCGAAGCGCGCGCGCAGCCGCGCGCGCAGCCGCGAGCCGATTCCCAGCGAGCGCACCGCGGGATCCATCGCGAGGTAGCCGATCACGCCGAGATTCACGTTGCCGAGGTAGGTCCCCGAGGCGAGGCCGACCACTTTGCCACCCTCTTCCGCCACCAGCAGGTGCCAGGCGAAATCAGTGGGTAGCCGGTTCTGCGACTCCTCGAGGCTCCCGATCCACTCGCGCATCGCCACCCGTTCGCCGCGATGGAACGTCTGCTTGAGCAGCGCATACGCCTGGCGCACGGCCGGATCGGTCGGATCGGCCAGTTCGCGGATTGTGGTGCGCGGACGACGAGAGGTGGGCGGCATGAAGAGAAGTCCGGGGCGCCCTACGACTCGTGTCGCGTGAGCGTGGCGAGGCCGCGCAGCGCGTTGTCGCTGATGGAATCAACGAAGAGCTGCAGATGCGGGAACGGGATCTCGATCCCGGCGTCGTCGAGCGCGACCTTGCACGCCTCGAGGATGGCGAACTGCGTGGGTCGCTCCAACGAGGCATCGGCGATCCACGCCCGCGCCTGCAGGTTCACGCTCGAGTCGCCCAGCGACAATGCGACCACGTCGGCGGCGGGATTCGGCAGCACCCCGGGGACCGCGTTGATCACCGGAAGCAGCACCGCGCGCGCCTCGGCGATCTTTTCCTTGTAGGCGATCCCGATCGCGATGTTGATGCGCGTCTCGCCGTACAACGAGTGGTTCACCATCAAGTCGCCGATGATCTGCTTGTTGGGAATCACGACGTAGGTGTTCTCCATGGTACGGATACGGGTGGTGCGCATGGTGATCTCCTGCACTCGTCCGTAGCGATCCTGCGTGCTGATGTAGTCTCCGATCTTGAACGGCCGGTCCCAGAAGATGAGAAAGCCGGCGATCATGTTGGCGACCGTCTCCTGCGCCGCGAAGCCGATGGCGATCCCCGCCACCCCGAGCCCCGCCAGCGCCGCCCCGACGTTGATCCCCACCTGGCTCGCCGAGGTGATGAGGGCGACGACCACGATCGTCGCCTTCCAGATCCCGTCGATCAGCATGTCGATCAGCGTCGGGGCGAAGCCGGCGCGCACCAGAACCTTGCGCAGCAGGGGACGCGTGGAGCGCCAGGCGATCCAGAAGACGCAGAGGATCAGCACGGCCGACACCATGTGCGGCACGGCCGCGGTCAGGAGCGTACGCGCCCGCTCGGCGTCGAACCAGCTCGCGATGATACTCATCGGGCACTCCTTGAGGCGGGACGGCAGGAAGGCGGCGTTGGCGCAGCAGTCGTTAGGCGGTCGCCCCACGGCGGAGCGCCGCACAGGGTCGTGCCACGCACACGCAGGCGGCGCTTACCCCGGCGCGCGCGCCGCTGGATCGGCGACGGTCGACACGCGGAAGGGAGGTGCAACGTAACCCTCGGGCAGCTGGTCGGTCGGCAGCGTGATCGTGCCGCCGTCGCGCACCGCACGGTAGTGCGGCGACATGATCTCCACCCCGGCGGCCGCGAACGCGTCCTGGATGTTCTGGTGGAGCTCACCGTAGATCACCGCCATCCGGTTCGCCTGCTCCGTGTATGCGTTCACCTGGTAGCTCACGTAGAAATCGTCGAGCGATGTCTGCAGCACGAACGGGGGCGGCGTGGGCGAGATACCGCCGGTCTTGCGCGCCGCGTCCGCCAACAGCTCGTGCACCTGCCGCCACGGCACGTCGTACCCAATGGTGACCGTCGAGTGCAGGATCAACCCTTCCTCGCGGCAGCGTGTCGAGTAGTTGACGATGTGCCCGCCGAGCACCGCGGCATTCGGGATCGTCACGTCGACGTTCTTGATCGTCCGCACGCGCACCACGAGCAGGTTCGTCTCCACGATGTCGCCCACCGTGTCACCCACCTTCACCCGATCGCCGAGACGGAAGGGGATCATATAGGTCATCACGATCCCGGCGACGACGTTCGACACGGCGGAGGTCGACCCGAAGGAGATCAACACCCCGAGAAAGATCGAGATGCCCCGAAACGCAGGCGATTCCGCCCCGGGGAGGTACGGAAAGATCAGGACCGCGGCGAAGGCGAGGATCGTCAGGCGGACAATCTTCGCCGTCGGTGCCGCCCACTCCGGATGAAACCCGCCAAGCGTGAGGCGACCGCTGCCGAGTGACTCGAACACCAGGCGCGCCCCGTGCAGCACCAGGCGCACCACCACCACGATCAGCGAGATGTAGACGAGGTTCGGGAGGTAGTCGATCGTCGCGAAGAAGACCGACGACAGCGCCCCCCCGAGGTAGGCGCGAAACTGGACCGCCGCGGCCCGCGTCCACGGAAAGAAGCCGAGCGTCGTCTCGAGGTACACGACCGACAACAGAAAAATCAGGAGCCAGCGCAGTAGTGCCACGCTCTGCGCCGCCAGCAATGTCATCCGGTGCGCGGTGACCAGCTCCACCCCTTTGAGTCGAAGCGCCACGATGCGCGTTCCCTCTAACGACCGCACGAAGGCGACTACTCGACGGAACACTCCGGCGAATACCCGCCAGGCAATGAGGTAGAGGAGCGTGGCCAGCGCGGTGAGCGCGAGCGCGGTCGTGATTCCGCGCAGGCTGCGCCCGCTGAACTCCTTTTGCAGGACCCGCGACAGCGCGAGCGAGTAGTCGGCCGCCAACTGCTGCCGCGTCCGCCCGAGCGGGGCGGCGTCGGCGTCGGCTACCGAGAGCACGAGCGCATCGCCGGCCAGCAGGTCGCTCGACTGTTCGCGCTCTACGACGTGGATCGCGTCGAGTGCGTCGGCCGACCCGGCGGCAATCGCCGCGAGGCGCCCCTCGATCGCGCGCGCCCGCTCCGGCGGCTGCAGCGAGCCCGCCGGCGCGCGGACCTCGAACAGGTCGACGCCGCGGAAGTGCACCACCGCCGCCCGGGCCTGCGTCAACCCTTCCTCCGTGACCGCCTGTGCATGGACGGCGCGTGCGCCAAGGAGCAGCGTGCCGCTAAGCAGTCCGCCGAAGGTCCAACACAGGATCGCCGCTCGTGCAGGGAATGTTCTCACCCTCACAACGCAATGCCCAAACGTGCGATTGTCAATGCTGATCGCGTGACCCAGATTGGCGCGCATGCGTTTCCTGTCGCGCCACGCCGCCCTGCTCGTGCTCTCGGTTGCACCGGCCACCGCCTGCATAACGAGGCAGGAGCGCGCCACCGCCACCACGACCGAGCTGATCGTGCGTCCCTCGTCGGTATCGCTGCGCGCCGGGGAGACCGTGCAGCTGGAGGCCCAGGTGAACGATACGCGCGGGACGCCGGTTGGCGGGGCGCCGCTCACCTTCGCCGCTGAGTCGAAAAGCATCGTGCGCGTCTCCCGCTCCGGACTGGTCTCTGCCGTCGGTGTCGCCGGACGCGACTCGATTGTTGTCACCAGTGACTCACTCCGCCGGTACGTTCCTATAACGGTCACGGCCGGCCACCCGACTGTCATCAACGTGGTGGGGGGCGCGAACCAGTCCGGTCTCGCCGGTGGGACACTTACCGAACCGTTGGTCGTCACCATCCGCGACGCGTACGGCAACGCCGTTGCCCACAGCGCGGTGCGTTTCAACGCCGAGTCGGGGGGACAAGCCGTACCGGCCGCCACCACGACCGATGCCGCGGGGATCGCGCGCGTCCTGTGGACCCTCGGCCCCCTGGCTGGCGCGCAGTACCTTGTCGTGCAGGCCGACTCCGGGGGCATCGCCACGGCAACGATCGATGCGACCGCGCACGCTGGTACGATGGCGCGCGTCGTGGACGTCGATCCCGTGGGACGCCGCCTCAGCCCCGGAGACACGCTGACCGTTCGACTTCGCGCCCTCGACAGCTTCGGCAACGGCGTCGCAGGGGCCGTCTTCGCCTTCCGGGTCACGCCGGGGAGCGGAGAGGTCAGTCCCGCTCGCCTGGAGAGCGACTCGACCGGGCTTGTCCTCACCCGATGGAGCACCGGGACAAAGGCGGGAAGCGATACGCTGGAGGTACACGCCTTCGAGGCGCGCGACACGACATTTCGGCTGGTGGTCCGCACGATCGGGAGCCGCGCCAGCGCGCTGACGCTCGTTTCGGGTGGTGGGCAGCGCGCGCGTCCCGGCGCGGTGATCCGCCGACCCCCGGTCGTGCGCGTCGTCGACCGGTTCGGCAATCCGGTGGCGGCGGTGCGGGTCCGCTTCGCCACGCCGTCGGAGGGGGCATCGGTCCAGCCACTCGAACTGGTCACCAACGAGCGCGGGACGGCGGAGCCGACGCGCTGGCAGCTCGGCCCGTCCGGCGACCAGCTTCTTCTCGTGATGGCCGACGGTATCCGAGACACGCTGCGGATCCAGGCGCGCGTGCAGGGGCGCTAAGCGCGCCTCGTTACGGCGCAGGGCTTACTGGCGCAGGGCTCACCGGCCCAGGGCTCACCGGCGCAGGGCTCACCGGCGCGGCGATCGCCGCCGGGATCGCCGC
>JBDTUA010000359.1:0-5637 GCA_040007995.1 Gemmatimonadota bacterium
CCAAGCGCGGTTCGAACGGCGCTCCGCGTTTCAACTTCACGCAGCGCGTCGGCACCTTCCAGGCGCAGCGCCTCCTTGGTTCGCGCCACTTCAAGACGCTCGATCAGGTCACGGACCTGGGCCTCGGCGCAGAGGCGACCGCCGCCGCCACCGCCGCCTGCAACCCGAGCTGCCCGTACTTCGATTACCAGGGCGAGCTGTACGGCAAGACCGATCCGTCGTTCGAGACGGTCGTGAGCATGACCGGTGGCGTCAACAACACGCGCTACTTCTTCTCCGGCATGGACAAGCAGGAAGCGGGTGTCATCAACAACACCGGTGCCCGCCGTCAGTCGCTGCGCGCGAACCTGGACCAGGCCCTCGGGAGCAAGATCACCATCAGCCTCGGCGCCAACCTCCTGCGCTCGTTCTCGCAGCGTGGCATCTCGAACAACGACAACGCCCTCTCGTCGCCGATCTACTCGTTCGGCTACACGCCGGCGATCGTCGACCTGCGACAGAAGGACGCCACGGGACGCTACATCCTCAACCCGTTCCCGGCGACCAACAGCACGTCGAATCCGTTCCAGACGATGGACATCCTGTTGAACAACGAGGACGTCTATCGCCAGATCTTCTCCAGTCGCCTGAACTTCGCGGCGCTCAGCACCGGACACAACAACGTCAACTTCATGTTGCAGGCCGGTGCTGACCGTTTCTCGAACGAGAACTACCTGTTCGCACCGCCGGAGCTGCAATTCCAGCGCGCTGGCACGGTGCAGGGCGGACAGTTCCCCGGCACGATCATCCAGGGGAACGGAACGAACCTGTTCAGCAACGTCACGGGCTCAGGCACGTGGAACAACACCACCTTCTCGTGGCTCAATGCCACGACGTCGGCCGGGCTTCAGTACGAGAGCCGCGAGTCCAACGACTACAACATCGCCGGGCGCGGCCTTGGCCCGGCGCAGAAGAACGCGGCCGGCGCAGCCAACACTGCCGTCACGAATGCCCGCACGTTGATCCTCAACCAGGCGTTCTTCGCGCAGGAAGACCTCCTGCTCTTTAACGAGCGCGTCTTCCTCTCGGCCGCCGTACGCGGTGAGCGTTCGAGCGTGAACGCCGATCGCGACAAGGTCTTCTACTTCCCGCGCGTCAGCGGCTCATATCGCATCGGCAACCCGTTGGCGGGCGTCACGGAAGTGAAGTTCCGTGCGGCGTACGGCGAGTCGGGCAACCAGCCCAACTTCGGTGAGCGCGACCTGACGTTTACCAACCTCGGACTGATCGGCGGATTGGCTGGCTACGGTATTCCGGGAACGATCGGCAACACAGCGGTTACCCCCGAGCGGTTGAAGGAGCAGGAGTACGGCGTTGACGCCGGCTTCCTGAAGGATCGCATCCGCCTTGAGGCGACGTATTACAACCGTAACATCGTCGACCTGCTGGTCCGTCCGACCCTGGCCCCGTCCACCGGCATCACCACGACGACCGTCAACGGCGGCACGATGAAGGCGACCGGCGTGGAACTCGGCCTGACCACCGTGCCGATGCAGACGAACAACTTCCAGTGGACGTCGCGCGCAACGTGGTATCAGAACAAGAGTGAGATCACCTCGTTCCCCGAGGGTGTGAAGCCGTTCCGCGACAACACCGCAGCGCGCGGTTTCGGCAACTCGTACGGACAGCTCTTCTACACCCCGGGCCACACCGTCTCCACCATCTGGGGGAACGGACTCGTGGACGGCGTGCAGAAGACGCAGATCCCGCTCGCCGACGCCAACCCGCGCTACGTGATGTCGTTTTCCAACGACTTCAACTACAAGCGCTTCAACGTCAACATGCTCGTCGACTATCGCCGCGGCGGGACGTTGTCGAACATGACCAAGAACCTGTTCGACGAGGGCGGCAACTCGTGGGACTACGACAAAGCCTCCCCTGAGGCTGGGGTGCCGCTGGGTCAGTGGCGCTACGACACCTGGAATGGCGGGCGCAACACGGCCGTGTACCTCGAGGATGGATCGTACACGAAAATCCGCGAGATCAACCTCTCGTACGACCTCCCGCAGTCTTGGTGGTCGGTGATGCCGGGTGCCCGCTCGGGGCGCTTCAGCCTTTCAGCGCGCAACCTGTTCATCATCTCGGGCTACAACGGCTTTGATCCGGAAGTGAACAACGGCGGTGCTTACGTCGTGCGCTTCGTCGACCTGGCCCCGTTCCCGCCCACACGCTCGTTCTTCTTCTCGGTCGACTTCGGCTTCTAACCGATGATGCCTAGACTATTCCTGACTTCAGCGAGCACTCGCTCGATGGGAGATCATATGCGCATGAGGTCTGTCGCACTCCTCGGAGTGCTCACGTTCGGGCTCGGGGCGTGCAACTCCGAAAGGCTCAACGTGCCGAACTACAACCAACCGTCGGTTGACGCGTTGTCGAAGGATCCCAATGGGATCCAGCTCTTGGCCACCGGAATCCTGGTCAACGAACGCAACCAACTGGCGGGCTACAACCGCGACTTTGGGATCTTCGGCCGTGAGGTCTACAACTACTTCACGACCGACGGACGCACGGTGCAGAACTACCTGGTGGGACTCGCCAGTCCGCAGCGTCTCGACCCGGGTGGCTTTGCGAACGGGCGGTGGTCGGGTCGTTTCCAGAACATGAAGAACGAGCTGACCTTGATTGAAGCGTCGGAGGCGTCGAACATGACAGCGACGCAGAAGTCGGCCGTACAGGGGTGGGCCAAGACTTGGTACGCGTTGAGCATCCTGTACCTCGTCCAGAGCCGCGACACGATCGGCATACCGGTCGACATTCCGTCGACCCCATCCACGCCGGCACCATTCGTCTCGCGCGACTCCGCCTACAAGCGGGCGATTGCGCTTCTCGACGAGGCCAAGGGAAATCTCACGGCGGGTGGCGCGGCATTCCCGTTCTCGATGCACAGCGGCTTCGCAGGATTCGACACGCCCACGTCGTTCCTCAAGTTCAATCGCGCCCTGGCCGCCAAGGCAAACGTGATTCGCGGTTCGATCGGCTGCGGGAACCCGTGCTACACCGCCGCCATCACCAACCTCGGCGAGTCGTTCATCTCGACCGACCCGACGCTGGCGTCGCTCAACATTGGCCCGTACCACCTCTACTCCACGGCCACCGGTGACGCGACAAACGCCAACTCGTTCGTGCAGGACAACTTCATTTACGCGCACGCCCAGGCCGTGGCCGTCGCCCAGAAGCAGCCGGACGGCGTCACCGTCGACGACCGCATCGTGCGCAAGATCGTGAAGCTGGCCACGCCGGTCTCCCCGCCCGGGAACCAGAACATCGCGGCCGAATACCGCTTCGACATCTATCGCTCGCCGAGCTCACCGGCCCCGATCATCCGCAACGAGGAACTGCTCCTCCTGCGGGCCGAGGCAAACTGGGCGCTGGGCAACACAGCGGCTGCGTTGACGGATCTCAACGTCGTCCGCACAACGTCGGGCAAGCTTGCGCCGCTCGCCTCGCTGGCGACCGGTTCGGCCGGCCTCGACGCGATCATGTACGAGAAGCACCTGTCGCTCCTGTTCGAAGGAACGCGCTGGGTCGACATGCGTCGTTGGGGGCGGTTGGCGCAGCTCCCGATCGACACGCCGGGGATGTTCGTCGCCAAGGTGATGCCGATCCCGCAGGCCGAGTGCGATGCCCGTCGCCCGATCGGAGCGCCGGCGTCGGTGCTGCCGCGCGGCTGCGAGGGGAATTTGTAGTCTTTCGCACGTTGCACTAGTGGTGCGCAGCGGCCGGTCCCTTCGGGGGCCGGCCGTTTCGCGTGCAGAGCAGCTGGGCATCTATTGTTGGGCGCTTCGGTGGTGTCGCAACAGATCGGGAGAGGAATGCGGTGGGTGCGAGGGGGGAGATGCGGGTCGGGGGTTCTCGTGGGTGCGTGGCCAAGGGCTTTGCGCTCGCGATTGCAGTCTTCGCGTGTACGGTGGCTGGCTTTGCGTCCACGGCGGCTGGCTCTGCATCCACGGCTGCTCGCTCTGCGTCTGCGGCTGCACGCTTCTCACGCGTGGCTGCGCCTTGTGCGCCCGCGGGTGGAACGTTCGAAGTTGCGGCTGCGGACTCCTCGTGCGCCGCGCAAGAGTCTCGGCTCGCGGCGGGTAGCTTCCAGTGCGCGCCGAACGACTTCCGGTCCGCTGCACACGCATTGCAGCGTGAGTCGAGAGACTGCCAGGACGCGGAGACGAAGTTTGCGAGGGCGTCGTGTACCTTGCCGCTCGCTGGTACGAGTTTGGGGTCAGTGGAGAGCAGCTGTTCGGTGGCGCGAACTCCTTGCGTACGCGCTGCAGGTGACTTGTCGAAGGAGTTGAATGATTCCCGCGCCGTTGCGATCAGGCACGCGCTGGCCAGCGATGGATTGCCAGTCGCGGCAGGTGCTTTCGCAGCTGCTGCGACGCCTTCATTGTTCGCAGCGTGCGCTTCAGCGCTCGATGCGAGTAAGTGCGAGGCTGCAACTGATTGGTGCGCGGCGAGACGTGACGCCTCTTGGGCGGCGGCTGGCTCCTCGCGTGCCGCGGGCGGCGACTCACGGGTTGCGGCTGACCGCTCGCGGCCGGTGGCTGGCGTTTCGTTTGTTGCGTCGGGGATCTCTCGGACCGTGAGTGCCGCGTGGCGCTTCGCGACGAGTACACAGCGTGTCGCGATGGATGCCTCACCGATCGATCGCAGCATACATCCATCGACCGGTGGTGATTCGTCGAGGTCGGGCTTCCGGGCGACACTCGATCGAGCTTCTCAGAGGCGCACAACCGACGGGTGACGGCGCGTCGGCGAGGATAGCCTCCTCCGGTGGATCTTCGGCGGGCTCACACTCGCTGGTGCGTCTCAGCAACGTTCAGGCGCGCCGCGCGCGGCACAGTGAGGACTTCTTGCTTCTCCGCAAGGACTGGCGCGGATCGGCAGATCGTCGCGCCATGCGGCGTGCCCGCGCCGCTCTAGTGTTAGGCTTCATCTGTTTCGGGGTCACGTTCCTGGGAAGTCGACTGCATTCTGACGTTCTAGTGAACTTCGGGAGCTCGCTAGTCGCGCTGTGTGTCGTCTTCGGCGGCGTATCCATAGTATTTCGCAGCCGAGACACATCGAATGATTAGGCCGGGGGCGATCGGAAGTTCGTTGCCGATCGCGACGTCTATACATCGAAACAGAGGAGTGACGCCCGATGCGACCACTCCGCTCACCCCGGCCGACTCCAGCGCAACAGCGCAAACCGCCCGAAGTCCGCGTCCTCAGAGATCCACTCGCACCCGTGCTCGAGCGCAAGCGCCGCATGCCACGCGTCGGGGATCAGGTTGCCGATCGCCCCGGTCTCGCCCAGAAGGTCGAGGAAGATCTCCCAGTGCCTCGGTCCGGGGGCGACGAGGACGAGGTTGGGCGTCGCGCGCAGGGCGACGACCCACGCGACCGCCGCTTCCAGCGGCGTCGGCGGCACGAAGACCCGGGGATGCGTCAACACGCGAAGTGCAGCGCTCAGTACCAGCTCGCTCACGCCAAACGACGTCGAGCCATCGACCGCCGCGCATTCTAGGCGCAGGGCCGTGAGCCGCCGCATCGGCAGGCGCGTCGCAATCGTGACGCTGCGGCTTTCCTGCAAGGGGCCGATGCGCACCATGCGGTGCTCGT
>JBDTUA010000360.1:0-5612 GCA_040007995.1 Gemmatimonadota bacterium
TGACATGGTGGAGCCGGACACCTATACGGGCGAGCTCAAGATCGGTGACGTCTTTATGGTCGCCTCGGACGGACTGACGGGCATGGTCGACGATCGTCGCCTGCAACAGCTCCTCCTGTCCCGCGCATCGGCTGGCCGAGTCGTCGATGCGTTGATCGCCGAGGCGAACTACCGGGGCGGACTGGACAACATCACTGCCGTCGTGGTGCAAGTCTCCATGATCGACTCTCCCGGCGCCGACGACCCGACGACCGAGGGGCCCGCGTTCGGCGGGTGACACGGTGACGGCACCGGATGCGGATGGCGACACGGTGGCGTCGCTCTCGGCGCTCTACCTCGGGAACGTGCTCTACGCGCTCGAGGCGACCGCGCTGGGCTTCGAGCGTGACGGGCAGGGAGAGCACGCGGCATTCTACCGCGGAATCGCCCGCAAGCTGGCGGAGGCCCGCGGGCGCGAAAAGGACGGACGCTGACGCGTCGGATTCCACGCGCGGCGCCGACGTATTCGTGGTGGGCTACATCTCGGAGCGTGTGCGTTTCACCCCGCGTGCACCACCTCGAGGACGCGTTCGGCAGTGAGTGCCACCGGGCGCGCCACGAAGACCCGGAGCCATCGCGCCGAGCGATAGAGCTGCTCCGACACCTGCGGGAGGTGGATCGCCCCCATCAGCCCTGCACTCGTCAGCTGCGCGACTTCGCCGGTCCGACGCACCACCGGGATGTCGAGTCCCAGCATCTGGGTCTTCTCGGGATAGTCGAGGAGGAGCTCGCCCGGCGCGAGGCCGCACTCGACGGCGAGCGTGTTCTCCACGGCGACCGCGCGTGTCCGGTCCGCCGCGATCCACTCGCCGACGTCGCCGGGCAACTCGGCCGCCGGGCACTCGAACGCGCGCTTGTAGAGCTGCCGGTTGCGCAGCGCATCGAGCAGGGGCGACGGAGTGCGTGATTCCAGCATGTGCAGCAGCGACTCGTCGGTGAGGCGTGAAAGCTCCTGCACGTCGAGCGCGCCAGCCGCGAGTGCTTCATCGACCAGTCGCTTGTACATCGCGGTGGCGCTCCGCACGGCATGGTGCCAGTACACGTTGCGATACATCTGGTACTTGGCGAACAGGAGCGACTCGAGCGCCGAGAGCCCCTTCTCGAAGACTCCGATACGCAGCGCCGCGCTCACCGGGTCGCGAACGACGGTCAAGGCGTTGATGAGTCGATCGGCATCGATCATCCCGTAGGGCACGCCGCACATCAGCGTGTCACGTCGCAGGTACTCGATCTTGTCCAGGTCGAGCGAGCCGGAGACCAGCCCCTGCAGCGGAGAGTTGGACACGCCGCGGATCATGGCGAGGACCCGCTCCGGGGCATCGGGCGCCAGCTCGCGCAGGACGTCGGCCACCTCGCCGGTCGTGATCAAGGGGCGGGCGACGTCCTCGTGATGCGGGGCGCCAATCTCCTCCAGGGCGTGGGAGAAGGGGTAGTGTCCAACGTCGTGCAGCAGCGCCGCGGCGCGCACGATCGAGCCCTCGTGGGGATCGACCTCGCCCAGCGCGCCGCGGGAGTCGAGGAGACCGAGCGTCACACCGGCCAGGTGATACGCGCCGAGTGCGTGCTCGAACCGCGCATGCGTCGCTCCGGGATAGACCAGGTACGCCCATCCCAGCTGTCGCACGTACCGGAGTCGCTGGAAGACGCGCGTGTCGACCAACCGGAGGGCGAAGCCGTCGACACGGATGTTGTTCCACAGCGGGTCGCGGATGATGACCGTCACGGGGCGCCCGTGTGCACGTGTCCGTTCGCCATCACGAACGTGACGTGTTCCAGGGCTTCCAACCTCGTGAGCGGATCGCCCTCGACGGCGATGATGTCGGCGAACCGGCCTGGCGCAATCACCCCGACGCGCGAGTGTTGGCCGATCAGGCGCGCGGCGTTGCGCGTGGCAGCCTGCAGCACTTGCGCGTTGGACATGCCGCTCTGCGCATACGCGAAGAGGTTGCGTTTGGCCGCAGCGCCTTGCGGCCGCTTCATGTCGAGATAGTTGTCGGAGCCGGCCACGATGATGACGCCGGCCGCGATGGCGCGGCGCAGGCGTTCCCGCTGTGGCGCGATGTACTGCGCGATCAACGCGGGCGACGGCGGGGGCTGCCCGTTTCGAGCGGCGTCACGCACCATCAACTGTTCGAAGGTGACGGAGTCGATGTCGGTGGGGACGAGGGCGACACCGTTGCGTGCCATGAGGGCCAGCGTCGAATCGGCGGCCTGATACGCGTGCTCGATCGAGTTGACCCCCGCCGATGCGGCACGCCAGACGGCGTCATCGGGTGACCGCACGATCCGGTACTCCTCCTCGGCGATCTGGATGGCTTCGGGGGTCAGCCCGGGAAACTGCCCGCCGATCGGCGACAGCCCGGGGCCCGAGACGAACATGGGGGGGCCGACGACGGAGCCATCGGCGATCGCCTGTTTGAGCGCCACGTCGCCGAAGCGCCCGGAGTTCCCGAGGTAGAGCAGGTGCGTGTGCGCGTCGATGAGCCCGGGAAGTACGGTGAATCGCGAGCGGTCGATGACCCGCGCCCCGGGAGGGATGGTCATGCGCTCCTCCACCGCTTCAATCATGCGCCCCCGCACGCGAATGATGCGCGGCCCGACGAGCGTGGCCGTCTCACTATCGAAGAGTCGCGCTGCCTTGATGTAGGTCGCGGTCGTGTCGGGCGCCTGCGCACGCATGGCGCGCGCGGGCACCGACAGGGCGATCGCCAGCAGGAGCAGGGACCACCGGGGACGGCGGCGGTGTGCGACGGGGTGACGCGTGTGAAAAACCATGGGTGCCTACGAAGTGCGGGGAGATGGGGAAAATACTGACCGGCCGACTGACAAGGGCATCACGCCATTGCCAGTCGGCCGGTCTCACTGCCCCGACGCCTCGCCGGGAGCTACTCCCGCGGTCCGGCGGCGATGATCGCAGGATCCACGTTGCCGAATTTCTCGAAGTTCTTGCGGAACATCCCGGCCAGCTTTGCGGCTTGCGCGTCGTACGCCGCCGGATCGGTCCACGTCTGGCGCGGACTCAGGATCTCGGTGGGAACGTTCGGCACTGCGGCGGGCACGTCGAGTCCGAAGACCGGGTCCTTGAAAAACGGGATCCCGTCGAAGGATCGATCGTGAATGGCTCGGACCATGGCGCGCGTGTACGGCAGCTTCATGCGGGCCCCTTCACCATACGCCCCGCCACTCCAGCCGGTGTTGACCAGCCAGACTTGCGACCCGTGCTGGTCGATCAGCGTCCCCAGCATCTGGGCGTACTTGGTCGCGTGCCAGACGAGGAAGACCGCGCCGAAGCACGAGGAAAAGGTCGCCTGCGGTTCGGTGACGCCGCGCTCGGTCCCGGCCACCTTGGCGGTGTAGCCACTCATGAAGTAGTACATTGCCTGCTCGCGCGTGAGGCGCGCGATCGGCGGGAGCACGCCGAACGCGTCGGCGGTGAGGAAGACGATGTTCGTCGGGTGTCCGCCGCGTCCGGACGGGACGTAATTGCGGATGTACGGCAGCGGATACGAGGCCCGCGTGTTCTCGGTGATCGATTGGTCGGCGAACTGGACGCGACGCGTCGTCGGGTCGAGCACGACGTTCTCGAGGATCGTACCGAACATCTGGGTGGTGGCGTAGATGTCGGGCTCTTGCTCCGCTGAGAGGTTGATGACCTTCGCGTAGCATCCCCCCTCGAAGTTGAAGATCCCGTCGTCCGACCAGCCGTGCTCGTCGTCGCCGATGAGTCCGCGCTCGGGGTCGGCCGAGAGCGTCGTCTTTCCCGTGCCCGAGAGGCCGAAGAAGAGCGCGGTGTCGCCGCTGGGACCGATGTTGGCCGAGCAGTGCATCGACAGCACCCCATGCTTGGGCATGAGGTAGTTCATGACGGTGAACATCGCCTTCTTGAGCTCACCGGCGTAGCGCGTTCCGCCGATGAGGATCGTGCGTCGCGCCAGATTGAGGACGATGAACGTCCCGGTGCGCGTGCCGTGCCGTTCCGGCGTGGACGTGAACTCCGGTACGTGCAGCACGGTGAAGTTTGCGGCGAAGCCTTCGAGGTCGGCGGCCTCGGGGCGGATGAACATGTTCCGCACGAAGCTGGCGTGCCAGGCGTTAGGCGTCACGTACCGCACGCTCAGCCGGTGGGCGGGATCGGCCCCGCAATAGAGATCCTGCACGAACAGCTCATCGAGCCCGTTGAGGTACTCGCAGACGTCGTCCTGCAGCTGCTCGAAGTGTGCCTCGCTGATCGGCTGGTTGACGGTGCCCCAGTCCACGTCGGCGGCACTCGTCGCTTCCTGCACGACGAACTTGTCGTTCGGTGAGCGCCCGGTGTGCGGGGCGGTGTTGGCGACGAAGGGGCCCCGCTCCGCGAGCACGCCTTCGCTGCGCGTGACGGCTGCCTGGATCAGGATCGCGGAGACCTGGTTCCAGTGAACCGTCCCCTTCGGAGTGAGCCCCTGACCATCCAGCGTCTGCAGGGGAGTCGAGGTCGTGGCCATAGCGGTCAGATACCGGGAAACGGAAGCGACTCCCGGCACCGCCGGGTGACGCCTCCTGGTGGGTCTAGCAGACGATTAGAGGAACGAAAACGCCCTTGCCCCGCCGGGAGGTGACAGCTCGCGAGTCAAGGGACGCGCCCGCTCCTGCGCGTCCATGACCGCAACGGCGGCCATGTTAACGATATCCTGCACCTCTGCACCCTGCTCAAGGATGTGCACGGGCTGGGCCATGCCGACCAGGATCGGCCCGATGGCCGTCGCACCGCCCAGATCCCGCAACAACTTGTACGCGATGTTGCCCGCGCTCAAGTTCGGAAATATCAACACGTTGGCAGATTCTTTCAACGCGCTGAATGGAAACGATTCCTCAAGGATCGATCTGTCCACGGCGGTGTCAGCCTGCATCTCGCCGTCGACCATGAGGGTGGGGTCGCGCTGCCGGAGCAGGGCCACGGCTTCGGCCACTCGGGCCGCTTCGGGGTGGCGCACCGAGCCGAAATTCGAGAAAGAAAGCATCGCCACCTTGGGCGTCTGCCCGAAGGCGCGCACGATGCGGGCGGCGGCATACGCGATCTGGGCCAACTGCTCCGCGGTCGGCTCGATGTTCACCGTGGTGTCGCCACAGAAGATCACGTGCTTCTCGAAGACCAGCATGTACATGCCGGCCACGAGCCCGGCCTTGGGGTTCGCCCCAACCACTTCGAGTGCGGGACGGAGCGCCTCGGGATACGTCGTCGTCATCCCGGTCAGCATCGCATCGGCATCTCCACGCGCGACCATGACGTTGCCGAAGTAGTTTCCGTTGGCGATCCGCCGCTGCGCCTCGCCGAGCGAGAGCCCTTTGCGCTGTCGTCGCTCCCAGAGGTACTGCGCGTAGGCCACCAGCCGCGGGGAGCGCACCGGATCCTCGATCACGATGTCGTCGAGGAGCACGCCGTCCTGTTGCGCCTTGCGACGGATGGTGTCCTCGTTCCCGAGCAGGATCGGGTACGCGATTCCCTCGTCGAGGATGAGGCGGGCGGCGCGGATCATCTTGCGCGCCTCGCCCTCAGGGAGGACGAGGCGTTTCGGGTGGCGCACCGCACGATTGAT
>JBDTUA010000361.1:0-5558 GCA_040007995.1 Gemmatimonadota bacterium
CGTACGCGGAACGGAGGCGATTCGCACCGCCTACACTGGCGCGGGGGGCGGTGCATTGCGCCTGCGAGCACTCGCCTACGCCAGCGAGGGGAGCGTCGGCTACATCATCGGAGCCTACGCGTACGGCGACAACCCGGCGGACGTGGGCAAGTTCACCTTGACGTTGCGCCGCGGGGCCGCTGATCGCTGGCTCATCATGTCCGACATGGACAACGGGAGCACGCGCTAACGGCGGGGAGCGCCAATCGCGGCGTGCATGCCGTGCCGACGTCCGCACCTACGCCTCGTATGCCGTCCCGCCTCCCACGACCGTCCGCACGATCTGGATGTCCTTGATCTTGTCGGTGCTGACGGTGTGCGGATCGTCGGCGAGCACGACGAAGTCGGCGAGCTTCCCCGCGGTGATCGACCCCTTGAGCGCCTCTTCGTGCGACGCCCAGGCGCCGTTGTAGCTGTTGACGCGGATCGCCTCGTCCACCGAGATACGCTGGTTCGCGCCCCACGTGGTGCCGTCCCACCCGGTGCGCGTGACCATCCCCTGGATCCCCATCAGCGCCGCGAACGGGCCTGGTGAGAAGTCAGATCCGGCCGCCGCCATCACACCGGCGTCGAGCAGCGTGCGATACGCCATGCACCGCTTCATCAGCTCCTGCCCATAGAACGGGAATTTGTCGCTGTTGTAGTAGGCATACGTCGTGAACATCGCCGGCGTCGCGTTGACCGCCTTGATGCGGCGCACGAGGTCGTCGTTCACCAGCGTGCAGTGGGTGATCTTGGGACGCGCATCCTGGCGCGGGAAGCGCTGCTGCGCGCGTTCGAACGCGGTGAGATACATGTCGATCGCCACGTCGCCGTTGGCGTGGCAGTTGACCTGGATTCCCGCCCGGTGGACGCGCTCCACCCAGGCGTTGAGCGTCTCCTGCTGCTCGGTGACATTCCCCTTATAGGGGGGCGTCACACCAGCGTACGGCGTGCTCATCGCCATCGTGCGCTCGGAGAACGAGCCATCCACGGTGTGTTCCGACGTGGCGCCCAGCTTGATCCACTCGTCGCCGAATCCGGTGCGAATGCCGTTGGTGATCATCGACTCGAGCAGCGGGCCGCTCACCTCGAAGCTGACGCGGTGCAGCAGCTCACCACGCTCGCGCACGTCCTGCAGCGCGGCGAGGTCGCCCCCTTCGTGATGCACGCTGGTGAGTCCGTACCGCACAAACTGCTTCGAGATGTGCGCGAGGCCGTCGCGCGCCCGCCGGTCACGCTCAGCGACACTAAAGCTCGGCCGCGTGCCGACTCCGCGAAAAACGGCGCTCGCCCGGTCCGTAACCCGCCCGGTGAGCTGGCCGGAAGGATCACGATCGAAGGTCCCGCCGGGCGGGTTGGGCGTGTTCGCGGTGACCTTCGCCATCTCCAGCGCCTTGCTGTTGTAGAACGAGGTGTGCCCGCCGCGATGGTGCACCGCGACCGGGTGCTCGGTCGAAACCTGGTCCAGGTCGTGGCGGTTGAGTGCGCGCTTGTCCTTGAGCTTCGTGTCGTCGAAGAAGTATCCCTCCACCCACGTCCCCAACGGGAGCGTCCGCGCCTTGGCGCGCAGCTTCTCCACAATACTGGCGATCGTGACGAACTCCACCTCGAACGGGTTGCCGACCAGCACTTCGTAGAGCAGCGTCGTCCCGCCGGCGTGGTTGTGGCAATCGGTGAAGCCCGGGAGCACGGTCATCCCCTTGGCGTCGTAGCGCTGCGTTCCCTTCCCGGCCAACGCGAGCATCTCGGCGCTGCTCCCCACCGCCACGAAGCGGCCACCGCTCATAGCGAAACCTTCGGCGTTAGGCATCGCGCCGTCCATCGTGTACACCTTGGCATTGGTGACGACGAGGTCCGGATCGATGGCGAGGGATGCGCCGCTCCGCGCGCGTGTTGCGTCCCGGATCCACGGTGGGGCCAGTGCCCCGGCCGCGCCGACAGCGGCAAATCCCATGAAATCCCGGCGACTCTGTTGATCGGACATGGCTCCCTCGGCGGTGCGATCAGGTGGTGATGCGTGCGCGTGCGTGCGCGTTCGTGGGCAAGCGTGGCCGTGCTCGGCGTCCGAAGATGGAGCCGCCCCCGCAAACGCGCCATATTTGTCAGACGCAATCCCTCACCCTCGATCATGCCCAGTTACCTCTACTACGACGGCGACTCGGACTCGGTCCTCGTCGGGCAGGTCAAGCCCGCTGACTGCACCGCGAGCCTCCCCACCGACGAGCACTTCCCGACGTGCCGCGTCTGGTACGCACCGCAGCACGCGCCGGCGAAGGTACATGCGGCGCGCGCCCTGGCGGCACTGCGCATCGGTCCGAACGCGGTGCTCTTCCTCGCCGAGGTGAAGCTGGCATGCCGGGAGTTGTGCAGGATCGGTGGGCCGATGGCCGGCTACATCGGTTTGGGGGCGAGCGTCAAGCTGGTGAAGTGGTGGCTGGCGTCGCGAAATTTCCGGGTGGTCGGCATCAACGTCAGCGGCGTCAAGATGAACGCGCCCCGAACGGCGCCCTTCACCGACTACCTGCGGAGCAAGGTCGCCGAGCTACAGGGGCGTCGTCCATTCGTGGTCTTCGACTTCGTCGACGACGGTCACTCCCTCGCCCGCATCAAGCAGGACCTTCTCGAAGTGGGCCCGGCGGGAACGGTCGTCACGACAGTGGCCATCGGGGCATCGGTCGGACGGCATGTGCACGAGCCCGACGAAGTCCTGGATGAGCTCGAGGACTCGCTGCTCGTCAAGAAGATGGAGTCGCAGGCGATAAAGACGATGACGGGGCGTGCGAAGCCGAAACTTCCCTACCCGCAGTGGACGCCCGAGGCGAATCGTGCGAGAGCAGCCGGCGCCGCGAAATACGATGACATGAAGGAACGCCTGAAGTCGCTGTACGGCGCGGACGCTGTCCCCCTGGTGACGACGCCGGCGGAGATGCGCGCACTTCTGGATAGCGACGTGGACTAGGTCGGGTGCTGCGCGATCAACGGGCGCCCTCACCCTCGCGACGTCGCGCCGCTAGTGCGCGGGACGACGCACCGTGACCGTCGCCCCGATCTCAATCACCATCAGATCTTCGCCCACCTCCAGCGCCCCCGCATAGTGCTTGCGCGTGGCGGGGATCAGGTCGTCGGCCGTGGCGTCGGGCTGGCCGATGTGCGAGAAGACGGCGAGGCGAGGCTTTGTTCGTTCAAAGATCTCGCCCGCCTGCTCGCCGGTGGTGTGATGCGCGATGACGGCCGCCACCTTCGGGCCGACCCGCCCGCTTCGAGCCATCGATTCGGGCGACACGACTTCGTGCACCAGCAGATCCACCCCCTGCGCATGGCGCACCACGTTCTCCGACGGGCGCGTGTCGCCCGAGAGCACCACCGAGCGCCCGTGGTAGTCGATGCGGTAGCCAAACGCCGGGCTCACCGGAGCGTGGTCCACCGCAAACGCCGAGATGACGACGCCATTGTGCTCGAACACGACGCCCTCGGCGATCTCCTCGGTCTGGAGCACGGCGCCCTCAAGCGAGGCCCCATCGTCGGACTGCCGAACGCCGATGTCGAAGGCGAACGCCTGTGCCAGCGCCGACATCATCGACTTCGTGCCGGTTGGGCCCCAGACGCGCAGCGGTCGATCGCGCCCTCCCGCCACGAGCCTCCCCGTCAGCCACAAATCGGGAAAGCCGACGACATGATCCGAATGCAAATGCGTCAGGAATAAACCGTCCACGTCCTGCCAGCGCACGTGGAGCTGGGTGAGGCGCTGCAGCGCACCGCGCCCGGCATCGAAGAGAAAGGTCTGCCCTCCGGCCTGCACCAGCGTGCTCGGACCGAAACGCGTCATCGAGGGGATCGGGTTCCCGGTACCGAGCAGCGTAACCGTGATGTCCTGCGCACGCGCGACCCGCGACGAGGAAGCGATCCAAACAACGGAGGTGAGCAGGGCTGCCACTACATCCCGCGCGCGCATCGGGCTCTCCATGGGAGGACTCCTCACCCTGGCATCAAGCTGTAGTGTCCGGGCCAGATAGCAAGCGAGCTACTTACTCCGGGATCGCCTCGTTGAGCAGCGCCAGCGCCCGCTGCAGGTCGCGCGTCCCGACCGCCGCCCCCGGGAAATGCCCCATCCGCACCACCACCAGCCGGCGTGACGGCACGACCCACGTCTCCTGCCCCCCCGCGCCGCGGAATGCGAAGGCATCGCGCGGCAACGGCGTCGTCCCTCGCGCGTTCACCCAGACCATGCCGCCGTACGACGAGTCGGGCCACGCCGGTGCCGGGGTGGAGATGAACTTCACGAAGCCTTCGGGGAGGAGGCGCTTTCCTTCCCACACCCCATCGTTGGCGTAGAGCATGCCGATTCTCGCCCAGTTGCGCGCCGTCCCGTAGTCGTAGCCGCTCAGGAGGAAGTTGCCGTACGGGTCGGTCTCCAGCACCTGTCGTCGGATGCCGATGCGGTCGAAGAAGGCGCGCTGCGGATAGGTGAGATACTCCTCGCCGCGCGCGCGCACTGCATCACGAATGAGCAGACCGAGCGTCATGACGTCGGAGTTGCGGTATCGCCCCTTCGTGTTCGGCTCGAACTGCAGCGGTCGCGTGGTCGCGAACTGGAAGGCATCGATCGCGCCAGTGTAGATCAGGTCGTGGTCGTGGTAGCCGGGGATATCCTCGGGACTCCCGCGACTGAAGCGCAGCCCGCTCGACATCCGCATCAGGTCCATCACCCGGATGCGCGCGCGCGGATCCCCCGGGACCTTCTGCCACTCAGGGACCGGCGCCGGCTCTTCCAGGCGCAACGCCCCGTCCCGGATGAGCATCCCGATCAGCGTCCCGGTGATGCTCTTCCCCATCGACCAGCTTTCCAGCTGCATTCCCATGTTGGTTCCTTCCCCATATCGCTCGGCGACTATTCGCCCATCGTGTACGACCACGAAGGCGGCGGTGAGCCCCTCGGGGGAGGCGAAGGCAGCGTCCACGGCCTGCCGCAGCTTGACCGTGTCGATCGCGGTAGGCAGCGGAGCGTTGGGGAGCCGGTCACCCATCGGCCACGGCATCGTCGCGGCAGGAGGGAGCGTGGTGGTGACGCGCACCGGCGTGAAGTAGACCGAATCGCGCCCCGGCTGGTGGATGACGCACCCCTGGTCGCCGTAGAATTGCGCCTCGCGGGTGATGCGATTGGCGAGCGTCAACCGCACGATCTTGCGCGCGCGATCGACCTGCATCTTCGAGATTGAATCGATCTTGGGACCGAGGAAGTACGCCGACACGTGGGCACGCGCCTCCGACTCCTGACGACCGGAGACGAAGAGCGCCGAGCAGAGCACCTTGGCCGTTCCCGCGACGCGCCAGCTGTCGGGGTCGTCCGGGGGGAAGCCCGGTTGAGCGCCACCCCGCCCGGCGGCGACAGCCGACACGATGCAGGCGAGCAGGAGAGTGCGGGAGCGGGACATACGACGCGGGAGAGAGGTCGATTGCGGCCACAGCCTCGACGAATCCGCCTGAGGCACCGGCTAACCTTCCGCGACGGTCGACCCCACCGCAAGGACGTGGTGCCA
>JBDTUA010000362.1:0-5558 GCA_040007995.1 Gemmatimonadota bacterium
TGCGGTCCCAGGCGGACGAGCAGACGGTGACGCTCCTGCGCGAGTACCTCGCGTGGGAGCCGAAGCCGGAACTGCGCCGCCGAGCGCGCCGGTTGCTGCGTCGCGTCGAACGTACCCTCGCCTGATCCCCGCCGGATTCACATGCGCATGCCCATCGGAGCTTCGAGCTGGTCGTTCACCGAGGACGACTCCGCAGCCCTCACGCAGGTACTGCAGCGCTTCCTTTTCGACAGCAACACTCGCTGTGCCCTGCTCGTGGATCGCAGCGGGCAGTTGGTGACGTTTTCCGGCGATCGACCCACCTTCGACGTGACGGCCTTTGCGTCGCTCACCGCGGCGGACTTCTCGGCCAATGACCAGCTCGCACGACTGATCGGCGAGAGCGACTTCAACACGCTCTTCCACCAAGGCGAGAAGGAATCAATGCTGCTCGCCGACGTGGCGCGTCGCGTGATCCTCGTCTCCCTCTTCGACAATCGCACCACGCTGGGGCTCGTGCGCCTCAAGATGCGCGGCATCGTCGACGAACTCGGGCGACTCATCGAGCGCTCGCTGCAGCGCTCGCAGGACGCTAATCCGGAGCGCCAACCCCTGCTTGGCGATGTCGATGATGAGATCGACCGTCTCTTCCAGTAAGTCGCACCAACGGAGACGCCGATGTCGATGATCAACTACGCCTCGCGCGAGATCAACTGCAAGATCGTGTACTATGGCCCAGGGCTTGGGGGAAAGACGACCAACCTGGAGCACGTCTACAAGAAGGTGTCGCCGAGCACGCGCGGAAAGCTCATCTCCCTGGCGACGGAGAGCGAGCGCACGCTGTTCTTCGACTTTCTCCCCGTCGATCTCGGCACGATCCGCGGCTTCAAGACGCGATTCCACTTGTACACGGTTCCCGGCCAGGTGTACTACAATGCCTCGCGAAAGCTGATCCTGAAGGGGGTCGACGGCATCGTCTTCGTCGGAGACTCGCAGATGGACCGCATGGAAGCGAATCAGGAGTCGATGCAGAATCTGTACGACAACATGGCCGAGTACGGTTATGATCTCACGCGCATGCCTTTCGTGGTGCAGTACAACAAGCGCGATCTGCCGAATGCCGCGCCGCTCGCCGAGTTGCAGGAGGCGCTGAATCCGGGGTGGGAGATCACCGAGCCGGTGCGCCAGCGTGTGACGCCGGATGCCTGGCACGCGGGGGAGAATCTCGTGGAGCAGGTGCCGACTGGCGAATGGGTGGAGCGTGCCCCTTATTTCGAAGCAGTTGCGGTGACGGGCGATGGTGTGTTCGATACCTTGAAAGCGGTCTCCAAGCTCGTGCTCAAGTCCCTCTCCTAGCGCCTCTTCCCCGAGTGGCTTTGAATCTCCCGAACGCGATCACAGCCGCCCGAATCGCCTGCACTCCCCTGATCGCCGTTTTGGTGATCAGCGCTGGCTGGGAGTTGCGACTGACGGCCTGGATCCTGTTCATCGCGGCCGCCGTCACCGATTACATCGACGGCAAGCTCGCGCGGGATCGCAACCTGGTCACTAACCTCGGAAAGCTGCTCGACCCGCTCGCCGACAAGCTCCTCCTCGTCGCGACGCTCGTCCCGATGTATTGGCTCACGCGCGACGTCGCGCTCTGGTCCTCGCTCCCGCAGTCCGACGCCTGGGCCGCCGGTTCGACGATCGGGCCGGTGTTCTCCGGCGAGCGATTGGCCTATCCCTTCGTGACACCGATCGGCCTCGTCGGCCTTCCGTTCTGGATTCTCGCGGTGGTGCTCGGTCGTGAGCTGTTCATGACGCTCTTCCGCCAGTTTGCCGCACAGCGAGGGGTGATCATCTCGGCCATCGGCCCCGCCAAGTGGAAGACGACGTTCCAGTCGATCTGGGTGGGCGCCGCCTTCTGCTGGTTCTTTGCCTCGTCCGCTGCCGCCGAACACGGCTGGACCAGCGGCGCGTGGGGAGCGTTTGCGATGTTCAATGGCGTTGTCGGTGTGATCTCCATGGCCGGCGCCCTGGGGCTGACGCTGTACTCGCTTGGTCTCTACCTGCAACGCTACGGCGGCATGCTGGTGCGCCCGAGCCGCACCCGCGGCACTGCGCGGTAATCGCGAAGTCCTGCGCGCCCCACCGGACTTCCTCGCCAGCCTGTTCGCGCCCGGCGAGTCCTCCACAGCCTGCGCGATGGTTCGTGCCGCCGAACGCGCGCAAAGTTCGCGTGCGCGCATGCTTCGTGAGCGCCGTCTCTCGATGTCGAGACGGCACCGCTCCCCGACTTAGAGACTGCTGAAGCGCGCATCGCGCTGCCGTATGCTCTCTCCCGTCTCCCGTCTCCCGTCTCCCGTCTCCCGTCCCCCATCCCCAGTTCCATGCTTCTCGAGCTCCTCACCATCGGCGACGAGCTGCTGCTCGGACTCACCGTCGATACCAACGCGGCGTGGCTCGCCCGAGAACTTGCGGCTGACGGAGTGAGCATCGCCCAGCGCGGCACTGTCGGGGACGACCCGGAGCGCATCGCCCACGCCGTGCGCGATGCCCTCGATCGCACCGGGGCGCTGATCACGACCGGCGGTTTGGGACCGACCGCCGACGACCTCACCAAACCGGCGATCGCCGCGCTCTTAGGTCGCGAGATGCGCTTTGACGCGGAACGCTGGGAAGCGATCCGGCAGCTCTGGCGCGAGCGCGGACGCGCCGGTGAACCACCCGAGGCGAACAAGCAGCAGGTCATGATCCCGGAGGGGGCCCGCATCCTCACGAACCGGCACGGCAGCGCCCCGGGGATCTTCCTCGAAGATGCACGCGGTCGGTGGGTCGCGATGCTCCCCGGCGTTCCACGCGAGATGCGCGGGCTCTTTGACGACGAACTGCGCCCGCTCGTGCGCGCTCGCCTGGGCCACGCACGCGCGGTGGTGCGGACGCGCACCGTGCGTACGACCGGGGTCGCGGAGTCGCAGCTCCCGACACTGCTTGGCGATGCCGCGAGCGGGCTGGATGGTATGTCGCTCGCGTACCTCCCGGGGCGGGAAGGGGTCGACTTGCGCCTGACGGTGCGCGGCGCGGCGCCAAACGATGCCGACGCACGACTCGCAGCCGGCGCCGCACTCGTCGCCTCGCGGGTCGGGGCCTTTGTGTATGCCGATGGCACGACCGACCTCGCCGAGGTCGTGCTCCGGGCCTGTCGCGTCCGGTCGTTGCACCTGGCCGTCGCCGAAAGCTGTACGGGAGGGATGCTCGGCGAACGCCTCACCGAAATTCCAGGGGCGAGCGACGTCTTTCTGGGCGGGATCATCGCGTACGACGACGCGATCAAGCAGTCGCAGCTGGGCGTCCTCGCTTCGCTGCTCGACTCGGTCGGTGTCGTCAGCGAAGAGGTCGCGCGCGCTCTTGCCAGCGGGGTCCGGGAGCGCCTGTCGGCCGATATCGGCGTCGGCATCACTGGTATCGCAGGGCCGGGGGGCGGCTCGGATGAGAAACCGGTCGGGTTGGTCTGGGTCGCGGTCGACGTTCGCGGCGAGGTGGGCACGTTTGGCGGACGCCTCATTGGCGACCGAGCAGAGGTGCGGTTCCGCGCGACGCAGGTCGCCCTTGAGATGATCCGTCGACAGCTGCAGTTCGAGCCCTGAGCGCCCCGTTTCTGGCGGACGTCAGCGCCCGAACCTGCCGATGTGGCGCAGCGGGGCGGCACGGCCGTTGCCTCGGATAGGGCCGTCGTCGAGATTGCAGAGGGCGCCGCGTAACGGGGCGGCACTTTTCGCGTGTTTGAGGCGCAGGACGCCGAAACACATTCCGCTCGAACCGAGTAGGCGTGAGACATATGGAAGAGAACGGACAGACTGATCAGGAACACGGCATCGTCGATGAGCAGGCGGGAACGCCCAGCGAGAGCCAACCCATGGGCGCCGCGGGCGATTCGACCTCCCTCTCTTCGCGCGAGGACTGGCAGCGTGAGGTGGACGAGCAACGGGACAAGTACCTGCGGCTCGCGGCCGAGTATGACAACTATCGCAAACGTTCGGCGAAGGAGCGCCAGGACGCTGGTTGGCGCGCACAAGGCGATCTCGTCTCGGGGCTCATCGAAGCGCTCGACGACTTGATGCGGTTCGCCCACGTGGATCCGGAGTCGGTCGACAGCCGCACCATCGTCGACGGCGTCGCGATGGTCGAGAAGAAGCTGTTTAAGTCGCTCGCGGGGCATGGTCTCGAGGTCGTCAACCCGGTCGATCATCCCTTCGACCCGAGCGTGCACGAGGCGATCACCACCAGCCCCGCCGCGAGCGCCGAGGAGGATCATCTGGTCGCGCAGGTCTTCCAGCCCGGCTACGTCTTCCGTGGGCAGTTGCTGCGACCGGCGCGCGTCGTCGTGAAGCAGTGGAACGGGTGACGCGCCGTTAGGCATCCATGGCCCCGACCAAGGACTACTACGCCGTACTCGGCGTCTCTTCGACCGCTGCGGCCGACGACATCAAGAAGCAGTACCGTCGACTCGCCAAGAAGTATCATCCCGACGCCAACCTCAACGATCCGAAAGCCACCGATCGATTCAAGGAGATCTCGGAGGCGTATCAGGTCATTGGCGACGCGGAGAAGCGGAAGCAGTACGACGAGATGCGCCGACTCGGCGCGTTCACCGGCTATCCCCCCGCAGGCGGGACGCGCCAGCGCCCGGGCGCGCGGGGAGGCGGGCGCGCGCCCGGTGGCGCCGGCGGAACGACTGCGGAGGACATCCGCTTCCAGGACTTCGACGTCGGAGGGCTGGGGGGGCTGGGTGACCTGTTCGGCAGCATCTTCGGCGGGTCGGCGCAGGGCGCGCGCGGGCGGCAGCGTGCGGCGGAGCAGGGGCAATCGGTCGAGACGACGCTCGAGGTTCCATTCCGCATTGCGGCCTCCGGGGGAAAGGTCCCGATCGAACTTGAGGTGAACGAGGAGTGCGAGACCTGTAGTGGTTCCGGCGCTGCGCCGGGTGCCACCCTCAAGACCTGTCCCGAGTGCAGCGGGCGGGGGACGATCTCCTTCGGTCAGGGTGGATTTGCCGTCAATCGGCCGTGCCCGATGTGCATGGGACGCGGCCTGATCCCCAGCGAGCGCTGTCCCACGTGCGGCGGCGCCGGCGAGGTCCGCACGCGGAAAAAGGTCCTGATCACCGTCCCGGCGGGATCGGACACCGGGACGAAGATCCGGTTGCGCGGACAGGGGGGACGTGGCGCGAACGGCGGCCCGCCGGGCGACCTCGTGATCACGCTGCAGGTGCAAGACGACCGGTTCTACAAGCGGGAAGGGACCGACCTCCTGGCTACCGTCCCGCTCAACATCGCGCAGGCCACGTTAGGCACGAAGATCTCGGTGCGCACGCTCGACGGGAAGAAGGTCTCGATCCGGATCCCAGCCGGGACGCCGAGCGGCAAGCGCTTTCGCATCCGGGGGCAGGGGATCCACAAGGATGAGGTGGCGGGCGACCTGATCGTCGAGACGAGCATCGTCGTGCCGGACAACCTCTCCGAAGAGCAGGAGCGCCTGCTGCGCGAGTTCGCGGCGGCGGGCGGCATGAAGTACTAACGCGTCGCGCCACGGCGCAT
>JBDTUA010000363.1:0-5553 GCA_040007995.1 Gemmatimonadota bacterium
GAGCGGGTGTCGTACCTGCTCGGTATCTACAAGGCGCTGCAGCTCCTTCTCCCTGCGCCGAGTGCCGCCGATGCCTGGATTAAGCGCCCGAACGATGCCCCCCTGTTCAATGGGAAGTCGGCCCTCGAGATCATGCTGTCGGGCAACGTCGCCGACCTCTATCTGGTGCGCCAATATCTCGACGGGGAGCGGAGCGGCTGGGCGTGAGCCCGGTGGCGGGGAGCCGACGCGGTGAGTGACTGGGTCCCACCCGTCCGCCGCGTCGTCTGGGAGCCGTGCGTGCGCGTGGTTCCGTCTCGCTTCCCCCCGATCGCATTGTTCGAGCGCGTCGCCGATCCGGCTGACTTCGACTCGGTCTACGCCATCGAAGCGCTCACCAACTCGCGCCTGCGCGACGAAGTCGGCGACCTGTCGCTCGTCGCCTCGCGCGATCGGGTCAGCGGTCCCGGCGCGAGTTGGGTGATGGCGCCGTTCACCCACATCTCCGGGCCTGGGGGGCGCTTCTCGACGGCGAGCTTCGGCGCGTACTACTGTGCGCGTTCGCTCGACACCGCCGTCGCCGAGACGCGGCACCATCGCGAACGGTTCCTGCAGGCGACACGTGAAGGGGCGCTGGAGCTTTCGATGCGGGTCATTCACGCCACACTCGACGCCGAGTTGCACGACCTGCGCGGACTCGGCGCCGATCAACCGGCGCTGGTCTCTCCCATTGACTATTCGGCGAGTCAGGCGCTGGCCGGTCGGCTACGCGCGGCCGGCGCCTGGGGGATCGCGTGGGATAGCGTGCGCCACGAGGGCGGCGAGTGCGCAGCCGTCCTGCGACCGCCGGCGCTCTCGGCGCTTCGTCAGGCGCAACACTTGAGCTATGTCTGGGACGGTCGGCACATCACGCACGTCTACCAGAAGACGCTGCTCGGGATGTAAGTCGGCCGCGCGCGCGGCGTGCGGCGACACCAGTGCTGACCCGTAGCCCTTGGCCCCGGGTGCGAGTCAGCACAACGGTGCCGCAGCAGGGGTCAGCGCTTCTTAGCGCGACGCTTCAGGACGACGCCGGCCACGGCGAGCGCACCGGCGAGGGCGGCGCCCGCGGCGACGCGCTTCATGGCCTTCTTCTTCTTGTCACGCCCGGTGACCTTGTCGGCGACCTTCGTCGCGAGCGCGCGCGCCGACTTGCCGGCCTTGGCGACCGACTTCTCGGCCTTCGCCACTGACTTGCTGGCGCTGGCGACCGTCTTCTTCACCGTCTTCTGTCCGTCACGCACTGCCTTGCGCGCCGACTTTGCGAGCGTTGCCATGAACTCTTCCTCCCGATGGTTCGACTTCCGTGTGTAGCTGGATCATACAACCTAACGTCGAGAACGGTCCCGCTGCTCGCCGGTTGGTCCGCTCGTTGCGTTTCGCATTCTCATAGGTGCCGGTTCGAGGTACCTCTTTCGGACGACATGGCGCCTTACTCACGACTGACGCGGCTCGGCGGCTTCGGTTTCGCTTGCACTGTCGGAGGCGTGTATTAGCGTCGTGGAGGTCAAATTGCCCGGAGTCTCTTCGTGCGCTGCGCCACTCTCATCGCTGCCCTCGCTGCCCTCGGCGTTGCGTCGTCTACCGCCGGCGCACAGGCGATCGATCCCAAGGTGTACTGCCTCCGGCCGGGTGTGTGCTTTGCGGCCGCGTTCCAGTTCACCGACTACCTCACCGACCCGAGTCCGTACACCCAATTCACGGTGTACCTCCAGAATCTGCAGGGGAGTTGGCCGCGTCGCAGTATCGGGACGCCGTACGCCCTCAATCGCTTCACGATTCTGACCAGCAATCCGCTCGAAGAGGTCCCGTCCAGGCGTCCGACGCTCTACTCGCAGATGATCGACCAGAGTGACGGCGGTACATCGATCGGTCGGGTCAGGGTGGGCGATGAGATCGCGATGTTCGCTGATCAAGGGAGCAATCAGCGCTACAACTCCTTCGGCTGGTATACCGGCTACGGCATCTCCGGATGCGACTTTCGTGACAGCGGTCGCCCTGAGGATTTTCGCGTCGCGACCTGTCCCGCCAAGGGACTCACCGGCTGGCTGCGTTTCGACTTCCACCTTCAGTGGTACGGCGCAACGTCGGCCCGCCCGATTCGCTTCGACGACTTCAGGTACGTGGTTGGAAACGACCTCGAAGGGTGTACGATCGGCACCGCCGAGGTCCGCGGTATCTTCAATCCGGGCTCGTGCCGCATGCACGACTACGACGAGGTTCTGCGGCAGAGCGCAATCGCGACCCCCGAACCGACCGTCCTCGCCCTGCTCGCCCCCGGTCTCCTCGCGATCGGAGGGGTCGCGTTACGTCGGCGCACGCGACCGTCGTAACTCCAGCACGCCCCTTGCATTGGAAGTGGGTCACTCGGCGCCGATGCCGACCGTTCGAGGAGAAGACGTTTCATGGAGTACGAATTCGAGCGTTCCGCGTATCGCATCCCATACCCGCCCTCGGCGCGTCCCCGACTGCAACTGGGCGACCGCGAGGTACCGGTGGTGGACTGTTCTGAACGGGGACTGCGCTTCTCCGTGGACAGCACGTCGTTGCCTACAGTCGGGAGTCGCATCAGCGGACAGGTCCTGCTCCTGAGCGGTGGGCCAGCGCTCGCTGTCGAGGGGACGGTGATCCGCTGCCAGTCCGGTGAGGTCGCGGTTCAGCTCAAGGCCCCCGGCATTCCTGTCCGCGCAGTTTTTGCCGAGCAGCGCTATCTCGGGCAACGTTTTCCGGCACGACGATAGCGCCCTGGTCGTCGCTCGATCGTCGCTCGATCGTCGCTCGATCGTCGCTCGATCGTCCCTCGATCGTCGCTCGATCGTCGCTCGATCATTCTGTGGATCAGGCCACCATCGCCGCCTCGATGAGGCAAGGGCCGGGTTCGGCGAATGCGCGTTGCATGGCATCGGCCAAGGCGCCGGCCTGATCCACGCGGAGCGCGGGAACGCCCAGCGCCATCGCGAGCTGGACGAAATCGATCGACGGATGCGACAAGTCGGTCAGGGCACGCCCCCGGTCGATGTCCGTGAGCTGCAACCGTTCGAGCTCGACGTCGAGGATGCGATAGCGCCGGTTGGCCAGGATGACCGTCGTCACGTCGACCCCTTCACGCGCCAGCGACCAGAGCGCCTGCGGGGTGTACATCGCACTTCCATCTGCCTGCAGGTTGAGGACCCGTCGTCCCGGGGCGGCGAGCGCCGCGCCTAACGCCATCGGAATCCCGCTTCCGAGCGATCCGCCGGTGATGCAGCACCAGTCGTGCGGCCGCGCACCGATCGTCGCCAGCATGGCGGGAAAGCGGTTGCTGATCGCCTCGTCGCAGACGATCGCCTCCTCCGGGAGCACCGCGGCCAGTGTCTGCGCGAAGACGGCCGGGGAGATGGAGCCGTGGGGGATCGAAGGGATCGCCGCCTGGACCAACGCCGCTTCCGAGCCACCGGCATCGGTGCGTGCCACCAGCGCTTCGAGAAACTCCCGCACGTCGGCGCCACCACTGACCAGCGACTGCACCACGCAGCTCGACGGGACGAGTGCGGTCGATTGTCCGGGATACGCGAAGAAGGCCACCGGCGCGGGGGCGTCGAGGAGGAGAAGGTGTCGCACCCCCGCCAGGCGCTGGGTCACCAACTCGGGAAAGTAGGGAAGACGATCGACCGCCACACTCCCGGCCCCGCGACGCGCGCGCGCGGTGAACGGAGTGCAGCAGAGCTGCGCCCCCGTGCGGGCCGCCACCTGTCCAGCCAGCGCCAGCAACTCGGGCGCCATCGCACGCCCGCCGACGAGGAGCATCGCCGGTTCCCCCGACGCGAGCGCCGCGGCGGCGCGCGCGACCCCGTGCGTCACCCCGTGAGTCTCCGCGCCTGGAAGCACGACGTAGGGCGCTCGCGTCGCACCGGCGAGGACGACAGCCGACACGCCGGTGCTCGCCTCGGCCGTCCCGGAGCGCTGTTCCTGTCGGTCGGTGGCTGCATCGGCCGTCGCAGCCACTTCCCCCCACGCGGCGTCGGCTGGCACGATGAGCGTCGCGATTGCACCTGGCGGCCCCGCTGCCGCCGCGACCGCCGCGCGCCCGGCGAGCTCGGCCTCCTGTGCCGACGGCACGGTGTACACCCACCCTGACACCGTGCGGGCGAGTGCAGCGATATCGCTGGCCAGCGGAGGATCGTTGGCCACATGGTAGCTCGCGTGGTCGCCAACGATGTTCACGATCGGCGTCGCCCCGCGCCGCGCGTTATGCAGGTTGGAGAGCGCGTTCGACAGTCCTGGACCGAGGTGCAGCAGCGTGCTGGCCGGCCGGCCGCGGATGCGTCCCCATCCGTCGGCCGCGCCGCTGGCCACGTTCTCGTGCAGCGTGAGCACCGCCTTCACCCCCGGCGCCGCGTCCAGCCCAGCCACCAGGTGAAGCTCGGACGTGCCAGGATTGGCGAAGCAGATCTCGATGCCGGACTCGGCGAGGGAACGCATCAGGCTGTCGGCGCCGCGCATGAACGGAGGAGGGAGCGAGAAACGAGACGACGTATCGGGGGCGCGGCAAGCATATGCGCCTCCCGATCGATCCGATAGCCAAGCCGGGAACCAAGCCGGCAACCACCCCTCGGCACTATCGTCCTGTGCCGACGTCCGCTCGCCGAAGCCGGGTTCCGCTATCTTGCATCATGCCTTTCCTCAGACTTGCCATTCTCGCCGCTGCACTCCACTCCGGCGCGTCGACTCTTCCGGCCCGCTCAGCCACGCGAGATCTCGCGCCGCCCGATTCGCTGCGCGTGCCGATCCTCGTGTATCACAACATTCAGCCTGCAGTAGACGGGCGCGCGGTGCGCTCCTCCGACCTGACCATGCGCCCTGAGATCTTCGCGCAGCAGATGCAGTACCTCAAGGACCATAAGATTCCCGTCGTATCGTTCAACGCCCTGCTCGAGGCGCTCGACGGCAAGCGGACCCTCCCGCCGCGCGCCGTCGTCATCACCTTCGACGATGGGCGCGTGAACCAGTACCACAATGCCTTCCCCCTCCTCAAGAAGCTCGGCTTCACGGCGACGTTTTTCCCCTTCACCCACGCGATGGACAAGAACCCGCGCTACTTCACGTGGGCCCAGCTCCGCGAGATGCAGGACGCCGGCATGACGATCGGATCGCACACCTCGCTGCACGTACGCGTGGACAAGATGAAGGATGCAGCCCAGATGCACGCCGAGGTCACCGGGAGCCGCACCCTGCTCGGCGAGAAGCTCGGTCCCGCTGCGACCGAACTCTTCTCCTATCCCTTCGGCGCCCTCGCCCCGGTCGGAGATTCGGCGGTGCGCGCGGCCGGGTATCGCGCAGCGCGTGCCTACAGCGGCAAAATCTGGAACAGCGCGCGCGACCGCTGGCGCCTCAACGCCATCGCGATGACCGAGAACATGAAGCGCTTCGCCGACATCGTCGACCCGGCGGCTAAAAGCGCCGTGCCTGCGCGCGACCATCAGGCTACCGCAAAGTCGGCGAGCAAGAGGCCGGCACGGCCGGCGAGCAAGAGGCCGGCACGGCCGGCGAGCAAGA
>JBDTUA010000364.1:0-5549 GCA_040007995.1 Gemmatimonadota bacterium
ACTCGTACGAGGGGGCCGAGTGAAGGATCTGCCCGGGGTGAGATATCACATCGTGCGCGGTACGCTGGATGCCGCGGGCGTGAATGGGCGCAATCGCAGCCGTTCGAAGTACGGCACCAAGAGGCCCAAGGCGGGCGCCGCCCCTGCTGGAGGTAAGAAGAAGTGAGCCGCCGTAAGAAGTCGGTAAAGCGTCCCATTCTTGCGGATGCCCGCTACGACAGCCAGACCGTCTCGAAGTTCATCAATTCCCTGATGTATCAGGGGAAGAAATCGACCGCCGAGCGCCTTTTTTACGGCGCGATGGACATTGTCGAGTCCAAGACGAGCCAGCCCGGCGTGAACGTCTTCAAGCAGGCGCTGGCGAACCTCAAGCCGGTCCTCGAGGTCAAGTCACGCCGCGTCGGAGGCGCGACCTATCAGGTGCCGGTCGAAGTGCGCCCGGAACGCCGCACAGCGCTCGCCATGCGCTGGCTCATCAACTACTCGCGCGATCGCAACGAGAAGTCGATGGCTGAGAAGCTGGCCGCCGAAGTGATCTCCGCCTCCAAGGGCGAGGGAAACGCGGTCAAGAAGAAGGAAGACACCCATCGCATGGCCGAAGCGAACAAGGCGTTCGCCCACTATCGCTGGTAGGACGTTTCTTCCACAGGTGTTGCAGCGGGTGGCCAGTTGGCCACCCGCTGTCGCGTTGCTGAGGCAGTGTCTGTGGTCCCATTGCACAGTTGCGGTATTTCGGACGACATTATCATTGGATGTCCGTAGCGATTCACCGATCTCGACGCTCCCGGCGTAGCGCGGGTCGAGGCACCAATTCTGCAGTGGCGGGGTGGGCGGTGGCGTGACGGAGAATCGCAGACGAATCGACTGATCGCAGCCCAATAATCGGATCGACTTCGGCGGTAAGGATTCCGTGTGTGACGAACTGTCCTGCTCGCTGGTCGACGTTCCGAAGTGTCAGCGAGTTTTGGAGGCGACGTAGTGCCCAGCAACAACTGGATTCTTCCGCGGCCGGCAGAGTCCGCAATTTTTAGAGCGCTCCCCGAAGGCGGCGTCCTCTTCTCCACGGAGAGCGAGGTCTACTTCGGCGTGAACATGGTGGGCGCTCGAATCTGGGAACTAATGCCCCCGGCCACCCAGACCTTCGGCGAACTCATCGACGCACTGCGTTCGGAGTACTCCGACGTGAGCGTCGACGTCATTCGCGGTGACGCCACGAAATTCGTCGAGCAACTACTGTCGAACGGCCTGGTCGTCTCGCGCCTCCCGGAGGACGTCGCCTCCGATGCGCGTCGTCCGTAAACTCTTCTCCGTCTCCGCGCGCGAGTTCCGGGATCTACTCGTCGCGCAGTGGTACCTTTGGCGCGCTGAGTGGACCATAAAGCGACGTCCGACTGGTGGCCTTCTGGATCAGTGGAATGCGTCGTCCTCCTCGGACGCGGTTGTCTCACGCGGCGTCGGCGACCTCCCGCGCGCGCGCGAAATCGGCGACGCCGTCCGTCGCGCCGCCCTCTACGGCATCTCCAGGCCGAAGTGCCTGGCCCGCTCGCTCGCCATCTCCACGATGCTCGAGCGCGAAGGGATCCGTGGCGCCATTGTCCGCATCGGGGTTCGTCCTGACGACGCAACGATCGCCGCTCACGCCTGGGTGGAGTACGCGGGAGAGATAGTCGGTGATTCGCGTGCGCACATTCGCGGCTTTCAGCTTCTCGCGACGGCGCACGGGTCGAGCAAACGCTCGTGAGGGACCCCTCGTCGGCGGACGTCAGCGTTCGTGTCCGGCACCTGTCGAAGCGATTTCCGGTCCGCCGCGGCTGGGGTGAACTGCTGCGCGCGCCCATGGCGACGCGCTGGGTCACCAGTGTGGACGACGTCAGCTTTGACGTGGCGCGCGGTGAGTTCTTCGGCCTGCTCGGACCGAACGGCGCGGGGAAGACGACGTTGTTGAAGATGCTGGCAACCTTCATCACGCCAGATCAGGGGGTCGCGCTGATCGAGGGGATCGACCTGCTCGAGGTGCCGCGCCAGGTGCGATCGCTGGTGGTGCCGGTGATCGCGAGCGAGCGTAGCCTGTACTGGCGCCTGACCGCGCGCGAGAATCTCGAGCTGTTCGCGCGGCTCTGGCTCGTCCCCAGATCGGAGATTGCAGGTCGGGTCGAGGACGTGCTCGCCGTCGTGGACCTGCGCGATACGGGGGAAAAGCTCGTCGGCCAGTTCTCATCGGGCATGATGCAACGCCTGCTGATCGCGCGCGCGCTGCTCGCTGACCCGCGCGTGCTCCTGCTCGACGAGCCGACCCGGAGCCTCGACCCGGTCTCGGCGCGCGCCTTCCGACGCTTCCTGCGCGAGGAACTCTCGGAGAGACGACAGTGCGCGGTGATCATCGCGACGCATAGCGCCGAGGAGGCCTTCGACCTCTGTGACCGCGTCGCGGTGCTCGATCGCGGCCGGTTGCTGGCGTTAGGAGTGGCGTCCGAGCTGGCGCAGGAGCTGGCTGGCAACCGGTATCTCGCGTGGAGCACGATGCCCGATCACCCGCTGCTCACAGCCCACCGGGTTGCGGACGATGCCGACCGCGAGTCGGCGCCCGTGGCCCTGCGCGATCTCGAGGGGTGGCACCCCGTGATCCTCGAACTGGAGGGCGGGCCGGTTGCGGCCGCGGCGCTGCTCGAACAACTCGTACTAGCGGGAGTCCCGATCGCGGCGTTGGAACGAATCCCGGTGTCGTTGGCCGCCCTGATCGACCGCGTGGTGCAGCGCAGCCGAGGTGCGGCGTGAAGCTCGCCGCGCTGGCCGCGCTCGTGCGAGCGGCGTTCCTGACGGCGACGAGCTATCGCCTTCGTTTCGTGCAAGCGATCCTGACGTCGATCGTGAGCGTCGTCCCGGTCTTCTTCGTGGCGCGCGCGCTCCAACCGATGATGGGACCGACGATCCGAAACGAGGGGAGCGACTTCTTCGCCTTCCTGGTCGTCGGCTTCGTGGTGATGTCGTTCGTCGTCACGTGCGTCGACACGCTCCCCTCGCAGGTGGGGAGTGACATCAACAACGGCTTCTTCGAGGCGCTGCTCGGCGCGCCAGTCGGGACCGCATCGATCCTGGCGGGGATGGTCGCATATCCGATCCTCTTCACCATCGTGCGGGGGATCGTGATGCTCGTGCTGGCGGCGATTCTCGGGGTGGCATTCTCGCTAGCGCGCCTCCCTGAGGTGGCGCTGATCGTTGCCCTGCTCGCTGTGGCGCACTTCGGGATCGCGCTGATCGCGACAGCGCTGATGGTGGCGTTCCGCACCACGCTCTCCATCCCGCAGGTCGTCATCACGGCCTCCGGATTCCTTGGCGGAGTATATTGGCCAACGAGCGTCATACCATCGTGGGTTTACACGGTTTCGGAGTTCGTGCCTCTTACCTACGGGCTGCGTGCCCTGCGCCAGGCGATTCTCGAAGGACGTACCTTCGGCCAGGTGGCCGATGACGTGTTGACGCTCGCGGCGTTTGCCGGGTTCCTGATGTCGTTAGGCATCCTCGCCATTTCGTGGTCGCTCGCGTATGCGCGGCGCCGCGGCACCTTGTCCCAATACTGATCGATGACCCGCGATCTCGACCTGCTGCGGGGGCTGTCGCCCGAGGCCCGCCTGCTGCTGCTCGCAGCGGGGCCGACTTCGACTGATGCCGAAGTGACCACGCTCCTCGCCGCGAATCCGATCGTGTGGTCCGAGCTCCTCGCGCTCGCGGAGCGGGAGCGGGCGACGGGGGTGCTCTGGCGCCGACTGCGTGCGCAGGCGACGCCGACGCCGACGCTGAGCGACGAGCTGCGCGCGTCCTTCGAGCGCGTGGCGATGATCGCCGACTTCACGGCCGGTTACCTGGAGCAACGCATCGGCGAGACGATGGCGGCGCTGCAGGCGCGCGGGGTGGACGCGCTCCTGCTGAAAGGGGCGGCGCTCGCTGCGTCGGTGTACCGCTCCTTCGCCGAACGTCCGATGGGTGACGTGGATCTGGTCGTTCCTGGGGGGCAGGCCGAGGAGGCGTTCCAGATTTTCCAGACCGTCGGGTGGCGCTGGGACTCCGCCGAATTTCCGCGGGAACGCTATCGGGGGCACCACCATTTTCCCCCGCTCCTGGACGGTCGAGGCATGGACGCGCGGCTCGAGCTGCACACGGAACTATTTGTGGAGGGGAGCCCGTTCGCCCTCGACGCGGCGCAGCTGTTTCGCGCCGGACGCGAGGTGACGATCGGCAAGGGGAGGGCGATCATCCCCTCGCCGGAGCACCTGCTGCTGCACACGTGCATTCACTACACGTGGTCGCACATGATGTTGTTCGGGGCATGGCGAGCCTTTCGCGACGTAATGGCCCTGTCGGATGCCGGCATCGACTGGGACAAGTTCCTGGCCGACGCCGAGCGCCACCGGGCGGCGTCTTCGTGTTTCTGGACGCTGCGGCTATCGGAGCGCCTGGCCGGCGCGACCTTGCCGGCGGAAGTGATGCGTCGTCTCCAGCGCTCGACGTCGCCACGGCTGATCTCGATCTGCGAGCGGCACGCGGCGCGAGAGATGTTTCCGTCGCCGGACCGCTGTCCCTCGCAGTGGTTGCGTCGACGGCTCTGGGAGCTGTCGATCCGTCCCGAAGCGTCAGGACACGGGACTGCTCGGCCATGGCTGCTGGACGACATGGCTCCCGAGAACGTGAATCCGGATCGGAGGCAGGTCGGAATGGTGCGGGCGGCGCGACACCTTCCGCGCCTCGGGGCCTGGGCGCGCTATGCGCGAGCGCTGATCGGGTAGCGCGCGCGCGGTTGCACGCGCGCGGTTGCACACGCGCGGTTGCACACGCGCGGTTGCACGCGCGCGGACGAACTAGCGGCAGGCCGGCAGAGGCGCGCGCCCGCTTTCGAGGGGGCAATGGCATTGATGGTGGTCCAGTGCGGGGTGAGCTGGAAAGGACCGGATGCGAGCTGGCTGGCGCATTGACTTTCGCTTCCCCGCGGTGCAAGTTTATCGGCTCCCGCAATATGGCTCACAAGGCATAGAGGACGGGATCGTGCCTTCGGGCACGTCGCCGACGAGCTGCGCGTCGGCACTTATGGGCTCGCGAGATTCGCGAGGGCGCGGTTCCGGCCGACGAGGCATCCTCACTTGGATGTCGAGGTCCCGACAAGTGACGCAGGACAATTCGACGTCAAGCCGAGCAGGCTTGGCGCGCCATGGGTCCCCACTCGCGCATCGGTGGCGGGTGCACCCGGCGGCTGCGGATGGATACCGGCTCCTGCCATAAGGAGTGTCTAGGTCCGTCCGCGTTTTTGCTGATTCGAGATTCGGACGCGCGTGGAAAAATTCACGCCGCCTAACGCCTAGAAGAGACCATGCCTCGTACGACACCGCTCGACCGCTATCGCAATATCGGCATCATGGCCCACATCGATGCCGGGAAGACGACGACGACCGAGCGTATCCTGTACTATACCGGTAAGAGCCACAAGATCGGCGAAGTCCACGATGGCGCGGCCACGATGGACTGGATGGAGCAGGAGCAGGAGCGCGGCATCACGATCA
>JBDTUA010000365.1:0-5528 GCA_040007995.1 Gemmatimonadota bacterium
CGCATACGTCAGCGTTGGTCCGGCAAAGCCGGCGTAGGCCGCCTGCGACGCAACAGAGGCGTTGGGGTCATTGCGCGCCTTGCAAGACCCGAAGCTGGCGCACTTGTTGAGTTCAGTGAAGTTCGTCTGGATGTAGTTGCCCTTGTAGACGAACATCGAACTCAGTCGAAGCGCCCCATGGAACAGCGAGAGACTTGGCGTCACCGAGAGCAGGTCGGTTGGATTCGTCACTCCGATGAAGGTGATCGAATCGTCGACCTGGACTTCGCTGATCTGCAGGACGCCGTCGCCGTTGGCATCGTTGTAGCTGCGGATCTTGCGATCCCACATCCCGAACAGCGGGAAGCCCTGCACGAACTTGATGAAGCGATCTTCCGGCGGGCGCAGGCTGGAGTCGAGTTCGAGCAACTTGGAGTTATTGATCGAGCCGTTGAGGGTCAGGTCGAACTGCGTACCGCGCGCCTTGAAGACGGTGGCGTTGAGGATGCCCTCGACGCCGCGGTTGCGGACGCGCCCCACGTTGTCGAGCTGCCCGGTGGCGATCAACCCAGCCGACCGCGGATAGGAGCGCTGCACCAACGCGTCCTTGCTTTTCTTCTCGTATGCGGTCGCCTCAAGACTTATCCGGCCGTCGAAAAAGTCGATGTCGAAGCCGCCTTCAAGTTCCGTGGTGCGCTCCGGTGCGAGGTCCGGGTTGCCGAGCGTCTGGAGCTGCGCGCCGGAGGCCGTCGTTCCGTTGACGAACACCGTGGCCAGTTGCAGCCGCGTCAGCGAGGCGTCGGCCGGGGGCTGTACACCCGAGGAACCGTAGGCAGTGCGGAACCGGAAGCTGGAGATCGCCTTCGACTTCGGGAACCAGTCTTCGCTCGAGACGAGCCAGGAGATGCTGGCCTTGGGATAGTAAGCCGTCTTGAAGTTCTTGCCGAAGGTACTGGCGCCGTCGGCGCGCATGGCACCGGTGACGAAGAACCGGTCTCTGAGCGCGAACTGTTGCTCCACGTATCCCCCCGCGACGACGGACTGGATCGTCGCCTCGGCATTGGTGACGGTGGCGGCACCCGCAAGCGTGCTCGATCCCGGCGGAAGATTGGCGCCGGTCGCTGTCGTGATCCCGCGGTCGCGTCGATTGTACTGCGCGCCGACCGACGTCTTGGAGACAACGGACGGGAGGAGATCGAAGGTGGCCGTCGCGCCGAGGTCACCGGTGAAGAGGACGGTGTTGGAGCGCGAATCGAGACGTCGCCCGAGGCTCGGCGCAGGCGCTGTCCCGCCCTCGCCGCGGCGTTGCAGGTTGTCTGAGAAGTTGGAGCTGACGTCAACGCCAACCGTGGCACGCGTGAGGAGCCAAGGGAGTGGAGTGAAGTTTCCGTTTGCGGAGCTCGTCAGGCGCACGAGCCGCTCTGCGGATCGGGTGGCGAAGGACTCGCCAGGTCGGCGCTGGTTGAGCCAGCCGTCGTAATTGTCCTTGTATCCCAGCCCCCAGGCCGCGTCGGTGAACACGGTATTCGTGGGAATCTGGCTCCGCTGGAACTGGAGGCTGTTGGACAGGTTGATGTCGGCCTTTGGGCCGAGCATCGCCGAGGCGTTGGCGCGGAGCGCCGCGCGATTGAGGTAATTCGGGTGGACCTGTTCGTCCGGGATGTCGGCGCCTCCGCGCTCGGCCTTCAGGCGCGAGATCTCGGAATCGGAGAGCTCGAGGTAGCCTTGCTCGCGCTCCCAATCCCCACCCACGAAGTAGCGGAACTGCTGAACACCGCCCGACACCTGCGCGCCGGCCTGACGACGATAGCCCGTCCCGACGGGTGAGCTGATCGCATCGGCCATCGGATTCCACTGACTGACGCTGTCCACCGTACACTGACCGGCGGCCCGCGCAAGATTCACGCAGTTGACCGGCTGCCCAGAGGTGTTCCGTCCGAAGGCATAGAAGTTCTCGTTCCACTTCGTGGGGCCCGGGATCACCCCTCCCTCGCCGTACAGGTTCCACTTGGGGGAACCGGCCACGCCGCGCTTCGTGCGGATCACGATGACGCCGTTGGCCGCGTCCGTGCCGTACAGTGTGGCGGCGGCGGGTCCCTTCACAATCTCCATCGACTCGATCTCGTCCGGATTGATCGCCGTGGCCGATCCGGCGGTCCATCCGTAGGATTGGATATTGGTTCCGCCCCCGCTCCCCGCGCCCGTCGTATTGTCGACGCGAGCGCCGTCAACGATGATGAGCGGATTGTTAGGCTGGGACAACGAGTTGAAGCCGCGGATTCGGATACGCGGCGCCGAACCGGTCATGCCGGCGTTGGCAAAGGTCATGAGTCCGGCGACGCGTCCCTGGAGCATGTCGCCCACGGAGGTGATCGGAGCGGACACCATGAGAGAGTCGGCGCGCACCGTCGCCACGGCGTTGCCGAGCTCGACCCTGCGCTGGTCACCAGTCGCGGTGACGACGACCTGCGAGAGCTGCGACGCCGACTTCTCAAGCGCGAAGTCCGACACCACCTCCCCGTTGTCGGGCACCGTGATGCGCTCCGTCTTGGGCGCGTACCCCAGCATCCGAACGGTCACCGTATGGGTCCCCGCTGGAACCTGGCTCACCACGTAGCGACCGTCATTGTCCGTCACCGCACCCAGCCGTGTGCTGGCGATGACGACAGTTGCCCCGACCACCGGCGCTCCCGAACCTTGCTCCGTGATCCTGCCGCGGATCGTACCAGCAAAGTGGACAAACTCCCGAATGCGATCGCTGCCTGGGGGGCCATCCATGCCGGTGCTCAAGGTCGGCGACGAACCAAGGCCGACTAGCAACAACATGGCCGGCAACAGACTGAGGTGCATGAGCTCTCCTTATCAGTTGTGCGGGGCACCGAACGCGCGGCGGTGTGGTGCGAGTGCGACACGTGACGCCGCGAGTATCGGTTGCAAGAGTGCAACAGTATCCGTGTGGAGCGAGCGGGCGTCAAGAGAATCGCGTCTGCATGCGACGGATCTCACGCATCCACCTGTCGCAATTCCACGCGAGATTCGTTCAAGCGCACGTGCTTTGATGTGAAGCGTGTTTTAGAAGGGACAGACGCGCGACAGTTGATAACTCGCTGATGACCCGTACGAAGTTTCGCGATCGAAACTTCGATCGGCGTCGGTCGAGTGGTCGTCGAGGAGACGGCGCGCCGTGCGGACCGCGACCACGAGACCAGAAGCCCGTCACGCGGACTCTCGGCCGACCCATCGATTTCACGCCGTCGATTGTTCGGGTCAGACTCGACCAATATGATTCCGACGCGAAGGAACTGGTCCGCCGCTTGCGGACCACGCGACTGTCGCTCCACGGACGATGTAGCGTGCGTTGCAGATGGCGGCCTTCCCGGCGTGGATCCGCGAACAGCGCCACAGCGCGTCCCCCTTCATCGAGGCGCTGGGCTATGCAGAAGGCGCTGTGTCGTCTTTGCCGGAGGCGGTGGAATGCAAGAAGACGTGCAACCTCGACCGATGGAGAGCGACGACATGATGCGCGCAACGCTGGGACTCGTGATGGCGCTCTGCCTCTGCCCCCGATCCTCGTCGGCTCAACGGAGTGCCGACTCCGCGCCCGCTTGGGAAGGGACGTGGCGTGGTGAGCTGACCAACTTCCCCGCCCGCGCGGGTGCTCCGCGCGTGACGGTGGTCCGCGAGGTCGGTGCGTGGCCGCAGGTGGACAACAGCTGCTCGCTGTGGCGCACCACATACCTTGAGGATGGGGTCGTGAAGGGGGTGAAGGACTACCAGCTGTGCCGCGGGGCGGGGGCGGACGACTTCGCCATCGACGAAGGTGGAGGGTTGCGGCTGGCGAGTCGGTGGATCGGTGAGGTGCTCATCACGCCGTTCAAGTTCGATGACCTTCTGCTGATCGCGTCGACACGGGTGCAGGGCAACATGATGGTGGAGGAGATCGTCACCGTCCGCGACAAGCCGGCAACCACGGGGGCACTGCCGCTGCGGGCACAGGGAGTGCAGCGGCTGGAATTGCGGCGCCAGCGGTGAGGGCGCAAGCCGACCCGCTTGCCTCGATGCGTCGCCGCCCCGCACGCACTCCCTGAGGACCGATCGTCTCGCATTGCACCTGGCGTGCGCCCGCCTGCTTTGGCCCTACTTCGCTGACGGTTTGACCGAGATTATCGGCGCCGTCGGCAACGATGCCAGGTCCACCATCTTGCCATCCTTGATCACCGCATGGACGCGCCGGTAGTTGCGAGCGCTCGCCAGCGGATCGGCATCCAGAATCACGAGATCAGCGACCTTCCCCGGCTCCAGGGTTCCAATTTCGGAGTGCTTGTATGCCTTGGCCACATGGCTCGTCACAGACTGGAGGATCTCCATCGGCTCCATTCCTAGTTCCTCGAGCGCGACGATTCCATTGAACAGTCCCTCTCCGAGCTCCGTGCGCGCATCGATCGAATCCACGGCCAATGTGCGCGATTCCGAGCGAAGCACCGGGTTCGCGATCCCGGCGTCGGTTGACAGGAGAATCCGGATCTTGTGCTTGATCATGTTCCGGATGTTCTGCTGCGCGATCGCGAAGAATGGTGTCAGCATGCTCGGCGGCACTTGCTGCTGCATGGCCTGAAGACGCCGCTGCGTGATGGGGAGGATGGAGACGGAAACGTCCTTGGCCGCGATCTTCTTGAGCGTCTCTTCCGGAATCGCGTGGGTCGGCCCTGACATGTCGCCATGCGTCAGGATGTCCACCCCAGCATCCACTGCCATGTCGACGCTCTCGGGTGATGTCACGTGCGCCTGCACGGTCTTGCCCGCCCGATGCCCCTCCTCGACGATCGCCAGCTGCTGCCGCAGCGAAAACGTAAGGAAGTTCATGTCGGTGTGACCGCTTGCTGCGTACTTGAGGAAGTCCACGCCGCTGCTGGCGTAGGTGCGAATCGCGGCACGCACTTCTTCGGGATACATCCCCATCAGTTTGCGCCCGGTGCCGACTTCCCAGCTTTCATTGGTTCGAGCGGCAAAGGACTTGCTCACGAATGCCGCGGCCGGCAGCCGGAAGTCCGCGGAGAGCGGGCCATCCAACCCGATGATGTTGCCGGCGAGGTAGATGCGGCTGCCGGTCGCCTTGCCGCTATTGATCATCTCCCGCGCCTTGATGAGCGCGTCGCGCGGACCCCAGGTGTCGAATACCGTTGTCTGGCCCGACTTGAGCGCGATCTGTGCCCCCTCGATCACGACCTCGTCATAGCGTCCCTCGTACTTGATCAGCGTCTCGAGGTCGCCATTCAAGAAGAGGTGCAGGTTCGCGTCCATCAGGCCGGGGATGACGAACTTGCCACGCGCGTCCACGGTGCGCGCGGACGCCGGCACCTGGACCTCACGGGCGGTGCCGACCTTGACGATGCGCCCATCCGTGATCAACACCACGCCATCGCGTAGCGGTGCCTTCCCCGTCCCGTCGATGATCGTTGCCCCAGTGACAGCGAGGGTCTGTGCGGAGAGCGTCCCCCCCGACGCGGTCAGCGAGGCGGCAGTGGCGACGAGCAGGGCGGCGGAGCGTA
>JBDTUA010000366.1:0-5520 GCA_040007995.1 Gemmatimonadota bacterium
GGTGCGCCGCTCGTGGTGCGCCCCTTCGTGGTGCGCCCCTCGCTCGGACTCGGCTACTGCATCGCCCCGCAGGCGGTCGTCGGAATCGACGGGGCGCCGTAGCGGCCGTGGATTACGCGCGCCGTCCCATCGGACGAGAGGACAACCGTGAAGAGGTCATCGTACATGTCATCGCAGATGTCCGGGTACTTGGGACCGCCCAAGGCGTGCACGATCGCCGGGACCGTGTTGCTGTGACCGACGACGAGCACCGTGCGGCCGGAAAAGCGCGACCGAATCGAGTCGGCGATTTCCTTTCCATGTTCCGGCACGCCGCCCCGAATCCCGAGCACTTCGGGAGTGATGCCTAACGCCTGCGCGAGCGGGGCGGCGGTCTGTCGGGTGCGCTGGAACTGGGTGGTCACGACCGCCGAGACGCCGGCGGCGCGCCCGATGTCGACCAGTGCGCGAGCACGCGCCTCGCCAGCTTCAGACAGGGGGACGTCACCGCTCGTACCGGCCTTTTCGGCGTGGCGCACGACGAGCACGACGGTATCGGCCTCGCGCCGAGGCGCGGGAGCGAGGAGGAGCGACGCGAGAGCTAGGGGAAGCAGCTGTCGGATGAGCATCGTGAGGACGTGAGAGTTCGCGCCGAGAGGCGCCGCTGGACGATGGTAGAGGCGGAAAGGCTAGAAGCCGCTGCGCGCGCGCAGCGAGGTCACGTGCGCGGTGTGGTGTCGACCATGCCAGGCGTACAAGCCGACGAGGTGGTCGACCGGGTGCTCCCCGGTCTCCGGATGCACGTATCGGCGTTCGAATGTCTCGTCCGGGAGCGCTCGAAGCAGGCGGACAAATCGATCCTGCACCGATTCGAGGAGCGCGAGCGACACGTCGATCGGTGTGGTACGAGAGTCCTCAAGCGCTGCCCAGGAACCCTCATCGTACGCTTTGATGAGCGGACGGTCCTCCGTGAGCGTCCACTTGAGGCGAACGTACGCATTCAAGTGCGAATCGGGGACGTGGTGCGCCACCTGACGCACGGTCCACCCGCCGGGGCGATACGGCGTGTCAAGTTGCGCTTCGGTCAGTCCGGCGAGCGCCGAGCGTAGCTCAGCGGCGGCGGCGGCGAGTGCATCGAGGCAGATCGCACGCCATGCCGGCGTGTAGACGGGTGGCGCTGTGTAACGCCCGATGGGATAGCGGAGGTCCGGTGCGGTCATGGTCGTGTGGCGGTGAGTGACCCGTGCACAGCGCGCGATGCGGAGCACGCACCGGAAAGTAGCCCCGATGCGCCGGAGAACGCGACGCCCGGCACGACCCGCCGCGCGATGCCCCGTTGTGTACGGGTGCGCCCGCGTGCAGCCTTGGACGTCCCCAGCCCCGAGACTCATGATGCTCGTCCGTATGTTCCGCATGCCCGTCGGTTCGTGCCGCCAGATGCGCCGCGCCTCGCTGACCGTCGCCTCCACCCTCGTCGCCCTCGGGCTGCTCGCCGCGCTGGCGGTACCGCGCCGCGCCGTCGCCCAGCGACCGCTCAAGGTCTACATCTCCGTGGACATGGAAGGAGTCACGGGAGTCGTAAGCAGTGAACAATTAGGTCCGACAGGCTTCGAGTACCAGCGAGCGCGCGAGTGGATGACGGGGGAGGCGCTGGCCGCCATTCAGGGCGCACGCGACGCCGGCGCGACCGAGATCATGGTCAGCGACTCCCACGGCAACGGGCAGAACCTGCTTATCGACCAGTTCCCCGATGATATCACGATCGTGCGCTCGTGGCCGCGACCGCTGATGATGATGGAAGGGATCGATTCGTCGTTCGCGGCGGCGGTCTTCATCGGCTACCACGCCTCCACCTCGAACGTCCGTGGCGTTCGCGCACACACGATGTCGAGCGCGACGCTCACCGGAGTGGCGCTCAACGGCAAGCAGGTCCCCGAAGGCGGGATGAACGCCGCCATTGCCGGCTACTTCGGCGTCCCGGTCGTGATGGTCTCGGGCGACGACGCCGCCGTCGCTGAGGTGCAGCGCTACGCCAGCGGGATGGAGGGAGCCGTGGTGAAGCGGGCGATCTCGTTCCACTCGGCGGCCTCGATGACGCCGAAAGCCGGACAGGCGCTGATCCGGGCCAAGGTCAAGGCCGGCGTGGAGCAGCGTGCGCGGATCGCCCCCTTCGTCGTCGGCGCGCAGGTCAGTGCGGAGATCTCGTTCAAGCATTATCGGACCGCGGAAATGCTCGCCTACCTGCCAATCGTGACGCGTGTCGACGCGCACACCGTACGCTTCGTGGGGCGCAACATTCTCGAGGTCTCCCGTTTCCTCGAGTTCCTCGAGACGTACCAGCCGGACCTGACGCCCTGAGTCACTGTTCCAGCGGCGCCCCGGTAAAGCCCCAGTGAAGCCTCATGGCGGTCAACCACGTGAGGCTTCCCACGCGGTCGCGGGCAGCGGGAAGCGCATCGCGTCCCACTAGCTTATATCGCGAAGATCTCGCCCATGCGCGGTACGCGCGTGGACGTGATCGGCCGCACCCGCCCCCCCACACGAGGACTCCTTGCATGGAATGGATCGCCGACCCCCAAGCCTGGATCGGCCTGCTGACGCTGACGCTGCTCGAGATCGTCCTCGGCATTGACAACATCATCTTCATTTCCATCCTGTCGGCGACCCTTCCTCGCGAGGCGCAACCGCGCGCGCGCCGGCTCGGGCTGCTCGGCGCCTTCGTCACGCGCATACTGCTCCTGCTGTCGATCGCGTGGATCGTGCGGCTGACGGCGCCGCTCTTCTCGTTCGCGGGAATCGACTTCAGCGGACGTGCGCTGATCCTGCTCGTCGGCGGGCTCTTTCTGATCGGTAAGGCGACGTACGAGATCCACGAAAAGCTCGAGGGAAGCACGCACGCGACCGACAGCACTCCCCGCGGCGCGACGCTGACGGCCGTGGTCATCCAGATCATGCTCGTCGACATCATCTTCTCGCTCGATTCGGTGATCACCGCCGTGGGGATGGTGAGCCAGGTGTCGATCATGATCGGGGCGAACGTCATCGCGCTCGCGGTCATGCTGCTGGCCGCCACGCCCATTGCGGACTTCGTCGACAAGCATCCGACGATCAAGATTCTGGCGCTCGCCTTCCTCGTACTGATCGGCACCAATCTCGTCGCCGAGGGATTTGGGCATCACATCCCGAAAGGGTACACCTACTTCGCGATGGCATTCTCGTTTCTCGTGGAGATGATCAACCTTCGCATGCGGGCCCCGACCGCGGAGACGCCAGTGCAGCTGCATCAGACGCCGCGCGCTGCTGCGATCGAATCATCGGCGGCACCCGATGGAGGACGACCCGGACGAGCTCCTCGTCCGGCACGGCGCAAGCGCCGGCGATAGCCGGCCCGCCGCCGTCACCAGTTGAACTGCAGCCCGGACGTGAGGATGCGGTCGCTCTTCGAACGACCGGTTTCGGGAAGGTTGTCGAAGCGCACGACGTACGCGACCTTCATCGCGATGTGGGCGGAAATCGGCGCGACGAGTGCACTTTCTGTGCTGACGCGGTAGTCATCGGCGGACTCGAGATTCGGGAGGAACTCGACACCCTGCAGGAAGTACGCAGACTTCGAGAAGTGGTGCTTGTACAGCGTCGCGCTGCGGAGCGACGCAAAGTTGACGGAACTGCTGTCGGTCCCGCGCTGCTGCGTCGCCCCGAGGCCGAGCTCCATCGTCCATTCATCGCGTTCGCGCGTCACGAGCTTGGCCGCCAGTCCCAAGGCCTCCTCGAATCGGCGCGATATGCCGGCGAATTCGTTCCGGTCAAAACCGGCGTACCCGAACAGCGCGAGGTGGGGGGTGAAGCCCCAATCGCTGCGCCAATTGGCAAAGAGGAGATTCGACGTCTGCTTGCCGTCCTGGCTCGCGTAGACCGAACCGAAGCCCTGCTTGTGCTCCCACGGTCCGGCGCGCAGGACCAGCTTCTCGCCAAGGTTGAGGGCGCTGATGTCGGTATTGCCGCTGGTGCTCACGTAGCCGACGTCAGCAGTGAACTCCCGCGGCTTCGGCTTCTCCTGCGCCGAGGCGAGTCCGGAGACGGTCAGCAGGAGCACGGCGAGCTGCGCGGCCCACTGGCGAACGGGAAGCTGCTGCATGGCGAGTGTGGAGAGGGGGGAGGAGCGCGCCGCTGCTGCGGCGGCCACCTCGTGGTCCAAGCTAGTCACGCGTCGTCAGGACCGGCGCAGTCGGTCGTGGTGCCGCGTTAGGCGCCGTCCGTCAATCACGGGCGGCGGATGCCGCGGGCACGCCGCTACAAGGCTGAGAACTCCAGCGCAGCGGTCGGTTGCAGGAACTCCGCGCGACGGCGAGGCAGTCGCCGACGCGCGCCCCTCGCGCTCAAAGGTAGCGCGACTTCAGTAGTCCGAGGTGGTGGAGCTCGTGCCCCGCGGTTACCCAGGCGAGGGCGCGCACGGTCATCGTGTGGTTGCTCGCCGTCCCGCGGCGCATCCATTCCGTGGCGTTCAGCGACGCAAAAAAGAGCACCGTAGCGCGGCGCACGGCCTCAAGCTCGTCAAGAAGCGAGGCCAGGGAGTGCTCGTCGAACGAGCCGTTGGCGACGAAGGCATTCTCGTCGAAGGAGGAGAGCGGTGTCTCGTCGCCACGAGCAAAGCGCAGGGCACGGTAGCCGAAGATGCGCTCGGCATCAGCGATGTGTCCGATGACCTCGCGCACGCTCCACTTACCGGGTGCGTAACGCAGCCCGCCCGTCTCCTCGGGGAGCGACCGCAGCAGGGCCATCGTGGCATCGTGTTGCGTCGCGAGCGTCTCGACGATGTCGCCCCCGGGGACGTGGCCCACGTAGGTCGCGTAAAAAGGGGCGTATTCGGACGCTTCGGGTCGCGTGGTTCGAATGAGGTGCACGTGTTGTGACATACGTGAATCGGGCCGGAACGTGGCGCCGCCAGACGCGGATGCGCCTGGCGGTAGTCGATCAGATGCTCAGGGCTTCGACTTACGCGACAAGGACCGGAAGTATTCGCTGACCAGGTCGCGATATCCAGGTGGCACTTCGTCTCCGCCACCAAGAACCGGTCCGTCGCGCTCCTCCCCGCCTAACTGGCGACGCAATCCGAACTCGAACTCCTTGAATCCCTCGAGGACCGCGACGCGCAACCGCGCCAGCTCTTCAGGATCGTTGAAAGAACGTCCCGACTCCAGTTCGCGCAAGCGTGCAATCAACCGATCGAGATCGGCGGTCTTCTGCCCGTCCTTGGCGAGCGTACGTCGCAGGTCTTCCGCCGATTCCCGCTGCCCGCGCAGTTCCCGCGAGAACTGGCGCGCGTCGTCCGCCGAGAGACGCCCGCCGCGCGGCGCTTCCTGCCCCGCGCCGCCGAATTCACTGCCGTTAGGCATCGCACCACGCTGAGCGCCGGCGCCAGGGCCGCCCTGCCCGCCTTGACCTGGCTCTCCCGCTTGCCCCTGACCGCCCTGACCGCCTTGGCCTTGCTGACCGTCCTGCTGTCCCTGCTGTCGCTGCTGTCCCTGCTGTCCCTGCTGTCCC
>JBDTUA010000367.1:0-5502 GCA_040007995.1 Gemmatimonadota bacterium
ACCGCCACCAACGGCACGTCGGCGCAGTACATCGGCGACATCATGTCGGTCGAGCAAGGGATGCGTGACCAGCGCTCGATCCTCACCTCGACGCTTTCGTGGCAGCCACTCAACTGGCTGCAGACGCGCGCGGTCGTCGGGCTCGACCAGAACCAGGGCTATTCCTCACGCTTTGCCCGGTTTGGTGAGGGGACGATCACCGGCTGGGGCCCGCCGGGACAGACAGGCGGGAAGGACATCAACCGCAACAGCTTCTCGCGCTATTCGATAGACCTCGGCGGCAACGCGACCTTCGATCCCACCGCATCCATCAACCTGCGGACGTCGGTCGGTGTGCAGTGGTTCAAGGACAACCAGTACCAGACTGTCGGGCGCGGCTACTCCATCCCGCCGGGCGTCACTACGCCTAACGCGGGGGCGATCCAGGTCTCGCAGGAGTTCACCGAGGAGAACGCCTTCTACGGTCTCTTCCTCGAGCAACAGATCTCCAACCGTGACCGGCTCTTCCTCAAGCTCCAGGTCCGATCCGACCAGGCCTCGGCGTTCGGACGGGACGCCGGCAACACGACGTATCCCGGTGCGTCGGTCTCGTACGTCATGTCGGACGAGTCGTGGTTTCCCAAGGGACGTTTCGGCATCTCCAACTTTCGTGTACGCTCAGCCTACGGCCGGGCCGGTGTACAGCCCACGACGACGGCCGCGATCCAGTTTCTCAGCGCCTTCACCGCACCGGTTGGCGGGACGGAGCAACCTGCCTTGCGTCTCTCCAACGTAGGCAACGCCAAGCTCAAGCCAGAGGTGACGACCGAGCTCGAGTTCGGCTTCGATCTCGGCCTCTTTGCGAATCGGGTCAATATCGAAGCGACCCACTTCAACAAGGAGAGCCGTGATGCGCTCTTCTTCAACCCGATTGCCCCGTCCATCGGGCAGCAACAGACCGGCGTCTGGCAGAACCTCGCGAGGGTGCGGAACTGGGGTGAGGAGCTGACCATCGCCGCCGACATCTTTCGCAACCGCTATTGGTCGTGGAGCGCGCAGGTCAACGGCTCCCATATCCGCAACGAGCTGGTTGAGGCAGGCGACGCAGTGCTCGCCGTGACGCCCGGCGGGCGCAACGTGGTCGGCTATCCATTGTTCGGACTCTGGGACAAGCGCATCACGGGGTGGAACGACGCCAACGGCGACGGAGTGCTGACCGAATCGGAGATCAGCATCTCCGCTGCCGACGAGTACAAGGGAACGACGACCCCGGTCTGGGAAGCGGGACTGTCGAACAACGTTGGATTCTTCAACGACCGCGTGCGGTTGACCGCAGTGCTCGATTATCGCGGTGGCTTCTTCAATCAGTGGGGCTTCGAAAACCAGCGGTGCGTCTCGGGGAACTGCCAGGCCGCGAACGATCCTGACGCAGCGCTCGGGGACCAGGCGGCCGCAGTCACGACCACCAGCGCCGCGAAACGTACGGTCTGGGGGTACTTCGTGCCTAACGATTTCATCCGCTTCCGCGAACTCTCGGTGTCGTACACGCTGCCCCGTTCGGTGTCACGATACCTGCGCTCGCAGAACGCATCAGTCGTCCTCGCCGGACGCAACATCGGCTTGCTCTGGACGAAATATCCGGGGATCGACCCTGAGATCAACTCGTCGGTGAGCAACACCGCCGGGACCAATAACGACTTCTTCGCCGCCCCGCCGCTTCGCTATTGGCTGGCGCGCGTCAACCTGGGGTTCTGACCATGATGCCCTTCACTTCCCTCCGCAGGGCCCTGGGTGGCGCTCTCGTGCTCGCCTGCGTCGCCGGCTGCTCTCGCGACGAACTGCTTGGCGTGGCCACCCCCGACCAGATCACTCCGGCGTCCGTCAACTCCGTGGCCGGCGCGCAAGCGTTGCGCGCCGCGGCGATCGGGATCTTCTCGAACTACTACAGCGGAACGACAAACGTCGGCCTGAACCTCTATGTCGGCCTGCTCTCGGACGAGCTGGTCAACGCACGCCCGGGCGCCGATCACATCGACATCCGCTCGTTCAACGAAAACGTCTTCCCCAACGTCGCGTGGAACAACTTCGCACAGGCGTATACCGCGCTCGTTCGCGCGAGCCGATCGGTGAACGAGTTTTATCCGGTCAACGCCACGAAGAGCTCGCAACTCGGGCAGCTGTACGTGCTGCGCGGCTACGCCCTCACGACCGCCGGTGAGGCGTTCTGCAATGGCGTGCCACTCTCCGACGTGAATGACGAGAGCCCCTCGTTCACCACGCAATCCAACGTCGAGCTGCAGAACCAGGCGATTGCCGCGTTCGACAGTGCGCTCTCCACGCTGGGCAGCACGGCAGCCGACGTGAGCCAGCGTTATGCGGCGCGGGTCGGGAAAGCGCGGGCGTTGGTGAACCTCAAGCGCTACACAGATGCTGCCGCGGTCACGCGCGCAGGAGGTGATGGGGGTGGTTCCGTTGCCGTGCCCACCGGTTTCATCTACAACATGGAGTATTCGGCGACAACGCTGGTGAACACGATCTTCGACTGGATGGTGAACACCGCGAACTTCGGCCCCTCCGATCGCGAAGGCGGCAACGGACTCGATTGGCGCTCCGCCAACGATGCGCGCGTGGTCGTCAGCACGACGTCGCGCCTGGGTCAGGATGGATCCACCCGGGTCTTCACCATCCAGGGATATCCGAACGGCGCATCGCCGACGATTCTCGCGTCAGGCGTCGAGGCCCGCATGATCGAGGCCGAGTCCGACCTGTCCGCCGGCAACGCACCGGGGTGGCTTGCGTCGCTCAACGCGGCGCGCGCCGACGCGGGTGCGCGAACGGCACGAAGCATCTCGAACGGCGCCCCCGACGTTCTGCCGCCGTTGGCAGACCCGGGGAGCGAGGCGGCCCGCGTCGATCTGCTGTTCCGCGAGCGTGGCTTCTGGATGTACCTCCAGGCGCACCGCGTGGGCGACCTGCGTCGACTCGTACGACAGTACGGTCGCGGGGCCGAGACCGTCTGGCCGACCGGCGCCTACTTCAAGGGCGGGACGTACGGCACCGACCAGAACATCACGCCGTCGATCGCCGAGCGGAACAACCCGACATGGGAGGCGTGCACGAACCGGGACCCCTGATCCGCGGGCTGAGGTATAATGGCCCGATGATCGATCGTGCCTAACGCGTCGAGCCCCCCGGCATCCGGTTGCCGGAGGGCTCGACGCGTAGGCGATCCCCCCCCAAGCGCCCTTACCGGTCTGCGAGCACAAAGAATCGCAGCGGCGCGCCACCGACGTTGTTGTCGGCTGCCACAAGCGTGCGCCCGGTGCCGCCCCCCAGCACGAGCGAGGCGAGGTTGATGGTGACGTTCGCCGCGCGGCGGGCGGGGGCGGTCCCCGCCGGAACCGCACGCAGCTGGTAGCTGCCAGGTGCCGCCGTGAAGTAGGTCGAGACGCTCCGATACGCGAGATTGGCAGCGGTCGGCGCGGCCGCGGCGAGGTCGGCACCCGCCGGCGTCAGGAAGACGTCGACAGCTCCCGCCGTAGGGCTCAGCTGCACCACGCGCAGGCGAACCTGCGTAGCAGGGGTAGCCGGGTTGGTGTCGGTGGTGGCGAAACCGGCGATCGCCGTCGCCCCGGTGCCGCCGATGGCGTAGATGCTGCGATCCACTCCCTCACTCACGCTAACGGAGATCGATGCGACGATCACCGTGGTGTCGGCGGTGCGCTTCAAGTCGAGGGTGCGATCCCCGGTGAGGATCGCGGCGTAGCTGGCCGTGTTCGGCGATGCGAGTGTGGCGGGGGTGCTCTGCGTGTAGGTGAGGTTCACCCCGAACGGGAGGCGTTCGAGGTTCACGTTCACCCGCCCGCGCGTGGTGTCGGTGATAAGGTTGATGAAGCGCACGCGTCCCTGCATTTCCGCCGGCTGCAATGGACCGGCGGCCTTCTCCGTTCCGCAGGCAGCCGCGCAGAGGAGCAGGAGGCCAGCGAAGAGGGCGAGAGCGCGGCGAGTGGTCGCAGGCCGCTGACAGCGACCGACGTAGGAAGTCGAGTATGGCACGGGTCGGCGCCTCACTGGAGTGCGCAGGAGGCGGGGAAGCCCGTCGGCTCCACGGGATCGGGGAGGACGGTAAAGGTGGCGTTCGGGTTGGCGTTGCGGTCACCGAACGCATACGGGAGCCAGCATCGCTGGCCGTCCGCCGGGACGTTCGGAGCGGCGATCGGTCCGCGGATCGCGCGGCGGCGGCGGGAGTCCTCCCAGCGCAGCCCGGTCCCCAACAGTTCATAGCGTCTTTGCACGTAGATCTCGGCGATGAGTTGCGTCTGGGATAGCTGGTCAGGGAGGGGCGACAGGCATGCCTTGGGATCGTCGAGCCCGCGCCCCCCGGTGCAATCGGTGCGCACGGAGTCGAGCACCGCCTGCGCCGCCCCCAGCTGGTTCTGGTTGGCGAGCGCCTCAGCCTTGATCAGCAGCGCTTCGTCGGGGAAGTAGACGGGGAGCGTCGCCTGCGGGCTGGCGTAACGCAGCCATGGATCGAGGAGCGCGCCGATCCGCCCGGTCAGCGTCGCGGACGGCGAGACAAAGTACTGGAAGCGACGATCCTCCGGCGCCATCGACAGGCGCCACTGCCGACGCACCGCGATGCCGTTGGTCCCGCCGGTCACGTTGGCGTACGGATTGACGGCCGGCGCCGGAAAGCTAAGGACCGAGACGGCCGCGATCCCGGTACGCGGGACCAGGTTCGCCGCGGCCAGCGCGCTGGCGTCGTCGTCTGCCATGCGGGCGTAGCGCGCGCGAAAGAGGTCGAGGACGCTGGTGAGCGAGACCCCCGGCGTCAGGATATTGGCATTGAAGAAGGCGCTTGGTGGCGTCGCGGCAAAAATCGCCGCCGCCGAGTCGAGCAGCGCGCGCACGTACGGCAGCGCCTCGGCGCGGTTCACGTAAACCGGGGCGACCTGGCCGAACGTCTTGATCGGGAGCTTCTGGTACGACTGCATTGCCTCACCCAGCGCCTCTGCCTTGAGCGTGTAGGCCAGCGCCTGCAAACCGCTCGTGGTCCCGGGATCGAGCTGCGCGCCGAGCGCACTGGCACCGGTGAGCAGGTCGTCGGCAGTGCGGACGGTGCGGTAGATCGAGTTGAAGACGTTCTCCGCGATTCCTGTTCCCTGCGGGACCGCGCCCTGTTCGGCGTCGCTGATGGAGACGAGGGCGGCACTGGTGGCGGCGAATTCGTCGGTCACCAGCCCGGCCATGTACGCGTAGTTGAAGTACGAGGCGGCAAAGCGTCCCTGCAACCCGGTGGCCAGTGCGATCACCCCATCGGGGCTAGTGGTGACCTGCTGCTCGGTCGGGGCGTTGGGATTCTGCAGGTCGAGCGAACAGGCGCCGAGCAACGTGAGCGCGGCGAGGGCGACGGCTGTCGTGCCACGAGTCATGTGTCGCATGGAGGTCTCCTGGACCCGGTCAGTACGTGAATCGCGCACTGATCGACCACACGCGCGGAATGGGATAGCCGCCGAAGTCGAA
>JBDTUA010000368.1:0-5499 GCA_040007995.1 Gemmatimonadota bacterium
AAACCCTGGCAGCTGTCCTTCGTGTACGGCCTCGTCCCCGGCGGACGGGGAGGGGGCGGCGGAAGCACCGTTCGCGGTCGTCGCCCCCCACGTCCCTCTGGCCCCAACGCTGAATAGCCGTAGCTTCTCCCTCACACCTCCTCCGGAACGCGAATCATGCGAATGCATACGATGGCGCTCGTCGCGCTCGCGATGATCTCGCGCGGTGCCCAGGCACAGAACGAGGCGGCCCTGCGTGCCGCTTTCGAAGGAAAGTCGATCACCGTGAAGGTGGACATGCCGGCCACCAGCAAGGGGATCGACGTGTACCCCCAGGAATCGATGCCGGTCAACTGGCGCGAGATGGCCGAACGCATGAAGGAGTTCGGCACCGCCCTCAAACCCGGACAGCAGATGATAATCACCAAGGTGGTGGTCAAGAAGGACTCCCACATCGAGTTCCAGCTCGGCGGCGGCGGCTACGGCACCTTCGGCGACTACATGAACTCCAGCAACTCCGTTAGCGCGGTCGAGGAGAGCGAGAGCGCCGAGGAGCGCCAGCTGCGCGAACAGATCAAGCAGGCGCAGGGCCCTACCCGTCGGAAGCAACTCGAGAAGGAACTGGCCAACAAGCGCGGCGAGCGCGAGCGCGAGAACTCACGCGCCAAGGCCGAAGCAGCGCAGGCGAATGAGGCGCGCGAGGCCAACCTGCACGTCAAGCGCGCCGAGAGCGGGAGCCGATTCAACCTGCGCTACAAGCAGGGAATCCCGCCGTACGACCTGACCCCCGAAGGGGTCGCCAAGTCGCTCGCCCCGTACGCTGAGATCGCCGGGATGTCAGCCGCGCCGGCCAACGGCGGCGTGGGCGCGGGGCGCGGCGCGACCCCAGGCAACGCCCTCAGCCCCGCCGGACAGGGCACAGCCCCTGTCAGCCTCGCCGCCGCACTCGCGTCGCTCAAGAAGGGGCTGACGATCGCCGAGGTCGAAGCGCTGCTCGGCCCCGCCGGGAGCGCGCGCGAGGTGCAGGAAGGGACGATGACGGTCATGAAGCGCAGCTATGCCGTCGATGGCAGGAAGGTCACGACGTCGTTCGTCGGTGGCGTCCTCATCGACTTCGCCATAACGCCGCAGTAGGTGCCCGCCGTCCAGCGACGCAGCCGTTAGCTTTGTACTGGTGCCGGGTGGCCCTCCGCTCGGAGTCCACCCGGTTGGCATCCGCAGCCTTTCGGACGCGCTTGAGAACGCCGGTGATACCCGTGAGCCACGACCCGATTTCGCCCTCCACCGCCGAGACGCCGGCGCCGCGCTCCAACTTCATCCGTGAGATGGTCGCGGACGACGTGGCCTCGGGACGCTTCGGCCGGCCGGTCTGCACCCGATTCCCCCCGGAGCCTAACGGCTTCCTGCACATCGGCCACTCCAAGTCGCTGGTCCTGAACTTCGGGCTGGCGCGCGACTTCGGCGGTCGGGTGAACCTGCGCTTCGACGACACCAATCCGTTCACCGAAGACATCAAGTACGTCAACGCCATCAAGGACGACATCCGGTGGCTGGGCTTCGAGTGGGACGCCGAGTTCTACGCGAGCGACTACTTCGAGCCGCTGTACGAGATCGCACTGACGCTGGTGCGTGGGGGCAAGGCGTACGTCGATTCGCAGGATGAGGACGAGATCCGCGCCGGGCGCGGGACGGTGAACTCGCCGGGGACCAACTCGCCCTTTCGCGACCGAAGCATCGAGGAGAACCTCGCGCTGCTCGATCGCATGAAGGTGGGAGAATTCACCGACGGGACCCACGTGCTGCGCGCCAGGGTCGACATGGCGCACCCGAACATGATCATGCGCGACCCGCTGCTGCTGCGCATCCGCCATGCGCCGCACTATCGGCGCGGGGCGGCGTGGTGCCTGTATCCGCTGTACGACTTCGCCCACGGCCTCAGCGACGCGATCGAGGGAGTAACCCACTCGTTATGCACGCTGGAGTTCAAGGACAACCGCGACATCTATGAATGGCTCGTGCGCGAGGCCGGCTTCGTTCACCCGCCCGAGCAGACCGAGTTTGCCCGCCTGCAGATCGACTACACCGTACTCTCCAAGCGGAAGTTGCTGCGCCTGGTGAACGAGGGACACGTGACTGGATGGGACGATCCCCGCATGCCGACCATCGCCGGCCTTCGCCGGCGCGGCGTGTCGCCGGAAGCGATCCGCAACTTCGCCGAGGGAGTGGGAGTCGCGCGATCGGACGCCCGCACCGAACTGGCGAAGTTCGAGCACGCGGTGCGCGACGACCTGAACATGCGCGTCCCGCGCGTGCTGTGCGTGATCAAGCCGGTCAAGCTCATCGTGACCAACTATCCGGAGGATCTCGTCGAGGAGCTGGAGGCACCGTACTATCCGCACGACGTGCCGAAGGAAGGGACGCGCCTCCTCCCGTTCTCGCGCGAGATCTGGATCGACCGCGACGACTTCATGGAGGATCCGCCGAAGAAGTTCTTCCGGCTTGCCCCGGGACGCGAAGTGCGGCTGCGCTATGGCTACCTGGTCACCTGCACGGACGTCATCAAGGATGCGGAGGGCGAAATCGTGGAGATTCACTGCACCTACGACCCGGCCACCAAGGGGGGAGACACCCCCGACGGCCGCAAGGTACAGGGGACGATCCACTGGGTCTCGGCGCGCCACGCCATCGCGTGCGAGGTGCGGCTCTACGACCGCCTGTTCACCGTCCCAGACCCCGACGCGGTGGAGGAAGGGAAGGACTTCATCTCGGTGATCAACCCCGGGTCGCTGATGGTCGTGCCTAACGCCTACCTCGAGCCGAGCACCGCGCACGATGCCCCTGGGTCGCGCTATCAGTTCGAGCGCACCGGCTACTTCGTGCACGATGCGATCGCGTCGGGCGAGGGGGAAACGCCGGTGTACAACCGGACCGTGACGTTGCGCGACAGCTGGGAGAAGGCCAAAGGGAAGGGCTAGGCGCCGACCATGTCCATACTCGTTCGCACCGCACACCGCCTCGTGCTTGCACTCGCCGTCCTGCTCCTTCCACTGGTCGCTCGCCCCGTGGGCGGACAGACGCTCAAGCCGCGCACGTATCCCGCTGAGGGAATCTCTTCCTTCTCCTTCGACTCGCCCTCGATGGGGGTGCGGTATGACGTTTACGTGTGGATGCCGCCGGGAGTCTCCGCCGACGCCTCGACCAAGCTCCCGCTCCTGGTGGTGACCGACGGCGCGACGGCGTTCGAGGCGGCGGTCGTTGCGGCGCGCAGCCTCGTCGGTCAGGGGGCGATCGACAACCTGATCCTTGCCAGCATCGGGGCACCGCCTGAGGACGGCGAAGCGGCCTTCACCAAGCGGCGCGTCTACGAGTTCTCGCCGCCGGACTGGGACATGAAGGACCCCTTCGGGAAGATGGTCGGTGGGCTATGCGCGCAGCTGGGAAGCGCGCCCGGCAGCTGCACGGGCGGCGCGCGACGATTCCTGCAGGCCATCAACACCGAGTTGATTCCCTTGATCGCACGAAGCTTTCCCGTCGACACCGCGCAACTTGGCCTGTTCGGCGTTTCGGCGGGCGGATTCTTCGCGTCATATGTCATCTTCGAGCCGGAGTCGCGCTTCACCAGATACATCATCTCGAGCCCGGCCATGGCGTATGGCGACGACGCCGTCTTCCGCCGCGAGGCACGCTACGCGGAAACACACAAGGACCTGCGCGCCGGTATCTACCTCGCGTCGGGGACGCTCGAGATGAACGATCCGATACTCGAAGGGCTCGGGCACATCGCCAGCGGACAGATCCGGCTCGGGGCGATGCTCACGTCGCGCAAGTATCCCGGACTGACGGTGCAGAGCGACATCCTCCAGGGAATGGGACACGGCGACGGCGCCGGTACCACACTCGTGCGCGGGATGCGGCTGCTCTACGCGAAGCACTGAGCACGCGACACGTCGCGCGCGGAGCTACGCGGTCGACTGGCGCGACCGAAGTGCGCTCGCCGCGGCCGCTTCCTGCACGAGGCCCCACAACGCTTCCACATGGCGACGCTCGGTGCATTCCGCACCGATCGACACGCGGACGATCCACCGATCATCGAGGACGGCCGGCGTCAGGTACGCCTTCCCCGACCGGTTGATCGCGTCGCACCAGCGCTGGGTGTGCGCGTCGAGCGCCTCGCCGTCGAGCCCCGCCGGCTCGTGCCGGATGCACAGCGTCTGCAGGGGGACAGGGGCGAGCACGCGCCAGTCCGGCGTCGCCGTGACCGCGTGCGCCAACCACTGCGCGTTGGCGAGGTCCCGCCGCAACCGCGCCTGCAGGCCGCTCACCCCCTGCTCTCGCACGAGGAACCAGAACTTGAGGGCGCGAAAGCGGCGGCCGAGGGGGAGACCCCAATCGCGATAGTTGCGCACCTGCTGGTCGACCGACGAGCGCAGGTAGCTGGGATTGGTCGACATCACGCGCACAAGCAGGTCGCTGTCGCGCACCAGGTGCATCGTGCAATCGAAGGCGACGCCGAGCCACTTGTGCACGTTCACGACGACGGAGTCGACCCCCTCGATCCCGTCCCACATCCAGCGGCATTCGGGGAGGATCATCGCCGATCCACCCATCGCCGCGTCCACGTGGACAAACGCGCCGAAACGTCGTGCCACCTCGACGATCGCGCTGACCGGGTCGAGCGCGGTGGACGTCGTCGTCCCGGTGGTGGCAACGACCGCGCAGGGGGTCCGGCCGGCAGCGACGTCTTCCGCCATCGCCGCCGCGAGCGCGTCGGCGCGCATGGCGAAGGCGTCGTCGCACGGGATGTGGCGCACGAAGTCACGGCCGAAACCGGCGAGCAGCGCCGCCTTGTCGACCGAACTATGGGCGTACGAGGAGGCGTATACGACCAGCGGCGACTCGAGCTGCTGCATTCCGCCGCGCCCTAACGAGAAGCCGGTGACGCGCTCGCGGGCGCAGATCAGGGCGAGCATCGTCGTGGTCGACGCGGTGTCCTGGATCACTCCCTTCCACTCGGCAGACAGTCCGACCATCTGCCGCAGCCAGTCGGTCGCCACCTCTTCGACTTCGGTGAGCGCCGGCGACGACTGCCACGACAGCCCCAGCACCCCGAGTCCGGTACTCAGCAGGTCACCGAGCACGCTCGGCAACGCCGAGTTCGCAGGGAAATAGCCGTAGAAGGACGGATGCTGCCAGAGCGTCAGCCCGGGCACGACGATACGGTCTACGTCACGCAGCATCGCGTCGAACGGCTCGCCACGCTCGGGCGGGGTGACCGGTATCGCGGCACGAACTTCTCCCGGGGTGGTCTGCGCGATCACGGGGAGGGTGCCGTCGTACACGCGCGCGCGGTAGTCGGCGATCCAGTCGATCAGCTGATGTCCGGCGGTGCGGAATTCTTCGGGGGTCATGCAGTCGGGAGCGGTGAGCGGAGGGCGAAAGATACGCCACCGCTCCCTCGCGTGCGGCAATCGATGATCGGCGATCGTCGCACTACTACGCGCACTACTACGCGCACTACTA
>JBDTUA010000369.1:0-5479 GCA_040007995.1 Gemmatimonadota bacterium
ACGCGAGCGATCTCGTGCACGGTTCGTACGGCATCAGCGACGGCGCGATCGTCCTCACCGAGGCGCTTGAACTGTCGCACCTGGACTACGAAGAGTTCCAGGCCAGCTACGAGAGCATGACGCTGGCGCTCGCCACGCACATGCGCGAACTGGCGTCTTTCCGCGAGGAAGCCTGAGCATGGGGATCTTTGACCGCTTCGCCTCACTGATCAAGTCGAACATGAATGATCTGATCTCCTCCGCCGAGAACCCGGAGAAGATGCTCAACCAGATCATCGTCGACATGCGCGACCAGCTGGTGAAAGCCAAGCAGCATGTGGCTGCCGCCATCGCCGATGAGAAGCGCCTGCACGATCAGTTCGAGGCGGAATACAAGCAGTCCCAGGATTGGGAACACAAGGCCATGCTCGCCATCAAGGAGGGGCGCGACGACCTCGCGAAGCAGGCCCTCGTGCGGCAGAGCGAACACTACTCCCACGCCCAGCAGCTCGAAGTGACGTGGCAGTCGCACCAGTCCGAGACCGAGAAGCTCAAGAACGGATTGCGCGACCTCAACGACAAGATCGAGGAGGCCAAGCGCAAGAAGAACCTCCTGCTCGCCCGTCAGCGCCGCGCCCAGGCGCAGAAGCGGATCAGTGAGACGATGTCAGGGCTCTCCGAGAAGTCCGCCTTCGAGGCGTTCGCGCGGATGGAGGAGAAGATCGAGAACAATGAGCGCATGATCAAAGCCTCCTCCGAGATCGATGAGGAGTTCTCCGGCGATAGCCTGCAGCGCGACTTCAAGCTGCTGGAGAAATCGTCCGGAAGCGCGGGGGCCGACGCACAGCTCCTCGCGCTGAAACAGAAGATGGGGCTCATTGCCCCGCCATCTGCAGTCGAAAAACGCCAACTGGGCGCGGGACGCCTGCCCAACGAGGAGACCGTGCAAGCGGAGATCGAGGAGCACGACGACCAGGCAAACGGATGACAACGGCGTGACAGTTGCGACGTCACCACGGATCAAGGTCGCGCCCGTCCTGACATCGACGGTCGCGACCCTTCTGTTGCTGGGGCTGCTCTTCAAGGCAGCCGACATCTTCCTGCTCTTGTTTGTCGCCGTCGTTTTCTCGCTCTTTCTCGGAGCGGTGCGCGACGAACTGGTTAAGCGGCTCCGACTCCCCGCCTCCTTTGCCTTCGCGCTCGCGGTCGCTGGAACGGTTGCTGCCGTAGCGGGCCTCATCACCGTCCTCGTCCCGCCTGTCGTCGAGCAGACGCAGCAACTGCTCGGCAACCTGCCCAAGTACGTGACCGCTTGGCAAGACTGGTCGCAGCGCGTCCTGCTGAGCTATCCCCGACTCCAGGAGCTCTGGGCGGGCGAGTCCGCTCGCCTGCTCGGAGGCGTCGTCGCGCAGGTCGAGGGAGCGGTCGGCGAGATCCTGCCGCAGGTCGTTGGAATCGGACATGCCATCGTGAGCATCGTCTCCATCGGCGTCATGGCGATCTTTCTCGCGCTCCATCCCGGCACGTACCGCGAATGGCTCATCGCCCTCTTTCCTCCCGGGCGTCGCGACCTCGTGCGCGAGGTGCTGAGCGATGCGGCACGAACACTGCGCGCGTGGATCGTCGGGCAACTCCTCGCGATGACGGTCCTCGCTACGCTCACCGCGCTCGGTTTGTACCTGCTCGATGTGCCGTACTGGCTGACCTTCGGCGTCTTCACTGGCGCGGTCGCGATCATTCCATTCTTCGGCACCCTGATCTCGTCGATCATTCCCGCGCTGTTCGTTCTCGGAGGGAGCGGGGTCTTCGGCCTCTCGCCAGGCATGCACGCGCTCCTGGTCATGATCCTCGGCTTCCTCATCCACGTCCTCGAAGCCAACGTCGTCGTCCCGATCATCACGGCACATCAGGTCGAGATGCCGCCGGTCCTGAGTATCATGGCAGTCCTGGTCGCGGGACGGCTCTTCGGTCCGGTCGGACTTCCCGTCGCCGTCCCCCTGCTCGCCGTGATCATCGTGGTGGTTCGGCGCGTCCTCATCAATCGCATCTACGATGCGCAGGGAACACAGCGCGCGGGAAGGGAGCGAGTGCTCATCCTGCGCGTCCCTGCGCCTGACGGCGGGGTGATTGTCACTGCCGATCCGCCGCTCGACGTGCTGCAACTCTCCGGGGAACGCCGCACCGCCTGAGCCGGGAGCCCTGCCGTGATCTTCGAACCGGACCTCGAGACGCTCCAGCCGGAGCGCATGCGCGCGCTGCAGACCGCGCGACTGCGCGATCTCGTCGCTTACGTCTCGCAGCGCGTGCCGATGTACCGCGAGCGACTCGCGAGCGTCGGAATCCGCAGCGACACGATTCGTTCGGTCGACGACATCGTTCACCTCCCGGTGACCCGCAAGACCGACCTGCGCGATCACTATCCCTTCGGTCTCCTCGCCGTCCCTCGCGAAGCGTTACGCCGGGTGCACGCATCCTCCGGCACCACCGGCAAGGCAACGGTTGTGGCCTACACTGCGAACGACGTCGACCTGTTCGCCCGGGTCAACGCGCGCGCGCTCGCAATGGCCGGCGCCACTCCGGGGATGTTCCTGCACAACGCGTACGGCTACGGTCTCTTCACCGGTGGGTTGGGGATCCACTACGGCGGCGAGCGGCTGGGACTGACCGTGGTACCGGTCGGCGGCGGCATGACGGAACGTCAACTGACGCTCATCCAGGACCTGCGCCCGGACGTCATCACCTGCACCCCGAGCTACGCCCTGACCCTCGCGAGCGAGTTCCGCCGTCGCGGCGTCAGCCCCGGCGACATCTCACTCCGCCACGCATTGCTCGGCGCCGAGCCCTGGACCGACGGAATGCGAAACCAGATCGACGCGGCACTCGGCGTGCGGAGCGTCAACATCTACGGACTCTCGGAAATCATCGGACCAGGCGTGTCGTGCGAATGCGTCGAGTCGCGCGATGGATCGCACATCATGGAGGATCACTTCTACCCGGAGATCCTCGATCCCGATTCCGGCGCCCCCGTCGCGGACGGCGACGAAGGTGTGCTCGTGCTCACGACTCTGACAAAGGAAGCACTGCCGCTCATTCGCTACTGGACGGGAGACATCACCCGGCTCACGCGCGGGGATTGCGCCTGCGGCCGCACGCTCGCGCGCATGGCGCTGATCAAGGGGCGCACCGACGACATGCTCATCATTCGGGGGGTAAATGTGTATCCGAGCCAGGTCGAGTCGGTGCTCTCGCGCGTCGTGGAACTCGCGCCGCACTACCGACTCGTCGTCACGCGCGACGGAACGCTCGACGAGATGTGCGTTGAAGCCGAGGTCACGGCGGGATACGCCGGCGAGATCGGCGGCTCGGCGTTGATTGACGCCGCCGCGCCGGCCGAGCACCCGGTGGAGCACCTGCGTTCCCGGGTCGCCGTCCTCATTCGCGAGACGATTGGCGTCTCGGTGTCCGTGCGACTGGTGGCCCCCGGCGAGGCGCCGCGCTCCGAAGGGGGAAAGCTGAATCGCGTGCTCGATCGTCGGTCGCCAGCCTGAGTCCGCGGTTTCCCCACGTGTCGCGACGTCGCTAGCTTCCGCGGAGCGCCTCTCGACGCCCCGATCCCTTCGCATGTCCGACTTCCGCCTGTACAACACGCTCACGCGCAGCGTCGAGCCGTTCGCCCCGAGCGATGGCGAGACGGTGCGCATCTATTCCTGCGGTCCGACCGTCTACGACCCGGCGCACGTGGGGAACTTTCGCACGTTCCTCTTCAATGACTTGCTGCGCCGCGCCCTCCTTCTGGAGGGCTGGCAGATCGACCAGGTCCAGAACCTGACCGACGTCGACGACAAGATCATCAAGCGGGCGCAGGCGACGGGGAAGTCGATCGTCGAAGTCACGGAACCGATCACAGAGATTTTTCATGCCGATCGGCGGTACCTGCGCATCCAGGACGCCGAGGAGTATCCCAAGGCGACGAAGCACATCCCGGAGATGATCGCGCTGGTTGAGGTGCTGCTTGAGAAGGGGGTGGCCTACAAGGCCGATGACGGATCGATCTACTTCGCCATCGATCGTTTTCCGGGTTACGGGAAGCTGTCGCGACTCGACACGCGCGAGGTGAAGCACGGCGCGCGGGTCGCACAGGACGACTATACGAAGGAGAACGCGCAGGACTTCGCGCTCTGGAAGGCGGCGAAAGCGGAAGACGAGGCGACCGGGGCGGCGTGGGATGCGCCCTTCGGTCGCGGTCGTCCGGGATGGCACCTAGAGTGCTCGGCGATGGCGATGAAGTATCTGGGGAAGACCCTCGACATCCACTGCGGCGGTATCGACCTGGTCTTCCCGCATCACGAGGACGAGATAGCGCAATCCGAGGCGGCGACGGGCGTCCCCTTTTCGCGCTTCTGGTGCCACGGCGAGTTCCTGCAGATCGATGGGACGAAGATGTCCAAGCGACTCGGGAACATCACGACGGTGAAGGATCTGCGGGAACGCGGTGTCTCGGCGGCCGCGATCCGACATTTCATCTTTTCCACGCACTACCGGAAGCAGATGAACCTGTCCGGCGCCGGGCTCGAGGCGTCGCTCGAGGCGGTGCGGCGGGTCGGCGAGCTGGCATACCGGCTCGAGAACGCGCGAGGTGGCACCCCCGAACTGGCCGTCGCCGCCCGCGAAGGGGAGGACGCATTCAGGCAGGCACTACGCGACGACCTCAACGGTCCGGAAGCGATTGCGGCGCTGTTTACCTTCCTTCAGCGCGCCAACGCCGAACTGGACCGTAACGGACAGGAGGTCGCCGCGCTCGCCGAGGCTCGTCGTGTCTTCTCGCTCATGGATTCGGTGCTCGACGTCCGGCCGAAGGCGGTTCGACTCGTGGTCGGGCCCGGTCGGGTAGAGCCGGCTCTGGCGTCCTTGATAGAGCTGGAGCGCTCGGAGGTGGAGCAGCTGTCGTGGGCGATCGGACGCTTGCAGGACCGACTGGCCGCGCGTGCGGCGCGCGACTTTGCGGCGTCGGACGCGATCCGGGGCGAGGTGGAGGAGCGGGGCTTCGTCGTGAAGGACACGGGCGCGGGTACCCAGCTCGAGCGCTGGCACTGACTCGAAGCGAGGTACCCGCTGGAGCGACGGGGGTGCGGAAGGTATGCCAAGGAACGCAGGCGGCTGATCGCGCATTTCACTGGCGGGAGGGGGGCGACTACGCGACCTGACGGCCGTATCTGTTTGAGTTGACACGAGTTATCGACTCCACTATCCTATGTGTCTCGCGCGGAACACATGACGTTCGCTGACGTAGCTCAGTTGGTAGAGCTCCTGATTTGTAATCAGGCGGTCGCGAGTTCGAGTCTCGCCGTCAGCTTGTGATGGCGGCGGAGGTGCGGCTGAAGGTGGAAGCGGCAGCAGGTGGAGGCGACGGAACGCATGGCCGGTTGAGTGCGCATCGTATCGTTAGGTGGGGTACCCAAGTGGCCAACGGGAGCAGACTGTAAATCTGCCGGCTTACGCC
>JBDTUA010000370.1:0-5473 GCA_040007995.1 Gemmatimonadota bacterium
CCCCGGAAGGCAGCCGCGAAGAAGGCGAGCTCGAAGGGCGGCGGCATCTCCGCCATCAAGTGGGCCGCCCGAAAGGCCGCGACAAGGGCGACCAAGGCCGCCAAGCGGGCAAGCAAGGTCGCCCGCCGCGCGGTGAAGGCGGTCAAGTCGACAGCATCCACCATGGCCAGTTCGGTGGCGGCAACCGCCAGCGCGATGAATCCGCTGGGCCACGACGAGGCTGAAGTCGAGGTTGTACCGAAGTCGCCGAGCATGGGCGGCGAAGGTGAGATGACCCCCGCCGTCGCGACCTAGGCGGCCGCGAGCGAGGCGGCCGCGAGCTAGGCGGCCGCGAGCTGGTCAGGAAGTCATTGATAGCGATCGGACCGTTGTAGCGCGGCACGGGCGCGGCGGTCCGTCAACGGCTGCGTCGCGTGCGCCCTGTGGCTCGTGATGGGGACGCGCGTCGGGGTGAAGCCGACCTCGACGCGCACGGTGCGGCTGACGTCGAACCGCGCGAACGTTGCGTCGGTCGCCGCCACTCCCATCGACCTTCTGCGACGTCTCGGTATCGAGACGTCAGCGGGAGCGCGGCGCCGATGCGCGCTCCGTGTCGACCCGCTTGGCCAGCCGTTCCCGCGCCGAAGCGGCGTACCGGCGACACGCCGATGGATCGCGCATCGCGTCCGCGTCCCCCGCGCTGTGCCGGGCCACGCGCTCCCACATTCCCGACGCGTCGGGATGCGGTGTCAGCAGGATGTCGCAGGTGACCTGCTCGAGAATGCTGAAGCCCGACGCGAAGTCGGCGAGCGCGGTGGGATACGTCGTGCTGCGTGAAAAGTAGAAGTCATCGTCCGACACCGGGGTCTGTGAATCGCCGTACACCAGCGACAGACAGCGACCGTCCTCGCACGAGATCCAGGTCCAGCTCGTCCCGCCGGGAGTGTGGCCGGGTGTCGGGAGGGCGCGAAGGGCGAGGTCGCCAACACGCACGGTGTCCCCAGCCGGAATGGCGCGCACGCGCTTCACGGGTGAGATCGGAAAAGCCGACTTGTGCTGCGGATCATCCAGCCCTACGGCCCCGCCCTGAAGGACGCGGATTGAGCGGGCACTCGCAAACACGTCCGCTCCCGACTCGCGCTGCAGCGCGGCCATCCCGCCGGCGTGGTCGTAGTGCACGTGCGAATTCACGATCGCGCGTAGGTCCTCGAGCTTGAATCCCAGCGCGCGAATGCTGGCCGCGATGAGCGGTGCTGACTCCGCCAGGCCGCCATCGATCAGGATGTGCCCCTGCGGAGAGGTGATCAGCACGGCCCCGAGTCCGTGAGTCCCCACGTAGTACGTATTCCCGTAGACGCGGAACGGCGACTGCGGCGTGTTCCAGACAGCGCAGCTACCGCAGTGAGGCGTCACCTGGGCGGCGAGGGCGGTGACGGAGAGTGCCTCGGCGGCGAGCGTGCACGCGGCGAGCAACCGGATGGCGCCAGGGGTGTGTCGCGAGAGTGTCACGGGCGGAGCGTGGGCTGGGGGACCATGGAAATAGTGGCGCGTGCCTAACGCCATCTGCACCGCGCGCCCGGCTCACGTAATGAGGCGTTCGCGGCCAGCGCACACGATCGTTTCGCCTATTCGGCGCGCAGTCATGTCGATGCTATCGGGTGCGGTGTCTCATGCCAACCCTCTCCGGCCGCGCAGGGTCCAAGAAGAGCTTCCCCCAAACGCTCTCCGTCATGACGCGACGATTTGCCCTTCTCCACGCCCTCATCGGTCTCCTCGCCACGACGGCGCAGGGACAGACTCCCGCCGACCTGATCCGCGGTCGCGTCACCGACGACTCCGCCATGGTGGTGGCGGGCGCGTCGGTGCTTGTCACGCGCGGTCCCGACCGTGCGCTGAAGCAGACGACCACCGATTCGAGTGGACGCTATTCCCTGACCTTCGACGACGGGACAGGTGACTACCTCGTCGCCATCCAGGCGACCGGATACCGAACGGCCCGACGGCGCGTACAGCGACAAGGCGACGAACTGGAGCTGGTCGCGGACTTCGTGCTCGGGCGTGACGCCGCGCTGCTCGCCACCGTAAAGGTCACCGCGACCAAACCGGTGCGGGCGTCGAACCGCATTTCTCCGTTCAGTCCCGAGACCGGCGCGTCGGAAAAGTGGAGTGATGGCGTGGACGGCCAGCTAGCGCCGACAACGATCGGCAACCTGAACGCCCTGGCGGGGACCATGCCCGGGGTGACGCTCGGCCCAAACGGTCCGTCGATCCTTGGGTCCGGCGGCGAATCCAATCTCACCACGCTCAACGGGATGTCGCTCGGCGGCGGCTCGCTCCCGCGCGCCGCGCGAACCGAGACGCGCGTCACCGGCGCCACCTTCGACCCGACGCGCGGCGGCTTCTCCGGCGCCAACCTCGACGTACGGCTCGGCGCAGGTGATCGCTCGTACCAGCAACGGAACGCCTTCTTCACGATCGATACGCCGCGCCTGCAATTCACCGATGCCGTTGGCCGCGCGACCGGCGAGCGCGTCGGATCGTTTCGCGGCAGTGCGGGAGCGGACGGCGAGCTGATTCGCCAGACGTTGACGTACAACATTGCGCTGGACGTTTCGCGCACGGAGAGCGATCCCGCGACGCTGCTGACCGGCGATCCATTCACCTTTGCCCTCGCGGGCGCCGATGTCGATTCGGTCGCGCGCCTCGTGCATGCGGCATCGGTGCTCGGGATTCCGCTTTCCGGCGTTGGTGTCCCGCGCACGCGGCAGTCGAGTGCGCTCACCTGGCTCGGCCGGCTCGACGACATCCGCGACTCGTTGCGGATCCGCACGTTGACCACCTACGCCGCGGTGACGACCGATGGCGCGCAGGACTTCGGGATTCGCTCCGCGCCTGCCGTCGGCAGCGAGCGGCGCGGCCGCACGCTGGGCATTCAGCTGCAAACGGGTGACTACGTCGGGGCCGGACGCCGCGTCCTCACACAGGGGCGCCTGGGCTGGAATGCCGTGCGAACCGAGCAGGATCCGTATTCAGCGCTGCCGGGGGTGCAGGTGCAGGTGCGGTCGCTGGATGGGATATCCGGTGCACCCGGAGACGTCACCGCGCTCTCGATAGGGGGCGGCGCCGGCCGCGGCGGGAGTGAGTCCCGATGGACGGTCGAGGGGGCGAGCGAGACTTTCTGGAATGCCAAGGGACGCCGTCACAGCTTCAAGGCACTCGCCTGGGGGCGCAGCGATGGACTGAGGCAGGAAGGGGGGGGCGACCTTCTGGGGCGCTACACCTACCGCTCGATCGCGGACCTCGAGGCGGGGCTGCCGGCGTCGTACAGCCGGACCCTGCTCCAGCCCGCGCGCGACGGAGCCGTCTGGAACGCCGCTGGCGCACTGGCCCACCAATGGACGCCGTCGCGCTGGTTCGGCGTCCTTTATGGCGCGCGGGTGGAAGGCAACGGCTTCGTCGGTGCCCCCGCCAGCAACCCGACGCTCGAGCAGGCGTTAGGCGTGCGCTCTGGGCTGGCGCCGGGGCGGGTGCATGTGAGTCCGCGCGTCGGCTTCTCCTGGACCTACAATCGCGACAAGGACAACGGCAACGGCAGCAGCAACAACAGCATCGGGCGCTTCTATCGCAGCACGTCCGGGGTCGTTCGGGGCGGGATCGGCGAGTTTCGCGACCTCCTGCGCCCCGACATTCTCGCCGACGCCGCCGCCAGCACCGGACTACCAGGTGGGACCGAGCTACTCTCGTGCGTGGGGAGCGGCGTGCCGACCCCCGATTGGTCCGACATCCTCAACTCGCCGGCCACGCTCCCCTCCCGCTGCACCGACGGAAGCGGCCCCCTCGCCGAGCGCGCGCCGAGCGTCTTGTTGATCGACCCTCGGTACGATGTACCGCGCAGTTGGCGCGCCTCGCTCGACTGGAACGGCAATGTGGGTCCCTGGACCTTCAAGGTCGGCGCGCTCGGGTCCTACGACCTGTCGCAGCCGGGAACGGTCGACGCTAATTTTGACGGCACGCCGCGGTTTGTGCTCGACGGCGAGTCGGATCGCCCGGTCTTCGTGACCCCGTCGGCGATCGATCCGGCCAGCGGTGCCGTCTCGGCGGCCGAATCGCGCCGGTCGGGCGAGTACGGGCGCGTCGCGGTGCGCACGAGTCAACTCCACGGCTACGGTGGACAACTCACTTTTCAGTTCGCCCCTGATCCATTCAAGTTCCGTCGCGTGCCGGGACAACCCTTCGTCTCCCTCGCCTACACGCTGCAGTCCACCCGTCGTGAGTTCCGCGGCTTCGATGGCGGTGGTTTCGGCGACCCGCGCGAGCGCGAGTGGGGACCGAGTAACAGCGATGCACGACATGCGCTGATCCTCCAGGGCGGGGTGCGCCCCAGGGGCGCCGGCGTCTTCACCCTCTTCGCGCGCGCGCAATCCGGGCTCCCCTTCACGCCGATCGTGCAGGGCGACGTGAACGGTGACGGGCGCTCCGGCGATCGGGCCTTCGTGCCCGATGTTGCCCTGACCGGTGATCCCGAGACCGCCGCGCAGCTGCGCGCCCTGCTCACCGACGGCTCCGACGCAGCCAGGGAGTGCGTAGAGGCGTTCGCCGGTAGAGCCGCCCGCCGCAACGGATGCCGGGGGCCGTGGAGCTCAACCCTGAACGCGCAATGGCGCCCTCCCATTCCGCGCCGCTTGGCAAGTCGCCTGCAAGCCACCGTCTACATGCAGAACGTACTCGGCGGCGTGGATCAGCTGCTGCATGGCGGCGACGGATTGAAGGGGTGGGGGGCGCCAGCGACGGTGGATCCCGTGCTCTTGATTCCGCGCGGGTTCGACGCGGGCACGCGCCGGTTCGCCTACGACGTGAACCCGCGCTTCGCCGACACACGGGTCGCCAGCACGCTCGTGCGGAACCCCTTCCGCGTCACGATCGACTTCTCGTTGCGCCTGTCGACCGACTACAACCTCCAGGAACTGCGACGCGCCCTCGAGCCGGTGCGCGTCCAGAAGCGCTGGGAGCGCCGGACCGCCGACTCGCTCGCCGCATTCTACCTGAACAACACGTCGGACATCCATCGCGCTCTGCTCGCCGAGAGCGACTCGCTCTTCCTGAGTCAGCAACAGGTCGCGGCGCTGCGTCGGGCCGACTCCTCGTACGTCGCGCAGGTACGATCGGTCTTCATGCCGCTGGGTGACTACCTTTCCCGGTTTGGTGATGGCGTCGCCACCAAGGCGGCACTCGACAGCGTCAGCACGGCGCGCAAGGCATACTGGCAGCTCTTCTGGCAGCAGCCGGACGTGGCCGACTCGATCATCACGCCGACGCAGCGCTCACTCATGCCAATGCTGACCGGGATGCTGCAGGTTCCGCCGAAGGATCGTGAGCACTCGCAGTGGTTCTTTGGCTTCCCCGTGAAGTTCCGCGACGATCGGGCAGACGCGGTTGGTGGTGGAAGGCGGTGAGAGGTTCGTCCGCGCAGCGGCGCCGTCCGCGTAGCGGCGCC
>JBDTUA010000371.1:0-5473 GCA_040007995.1 Gemmatimonadota bacterium
GATCGCGCCGTCGCTGATGCCGTACGAACCGTGCACGAGATCGCTCGCGTTGAGTTCGAGGAGGCGGCGGTTCAGGCGACTGTTGGCGCTGTCGTCCCGCGGGAGGTTCATCACCTTCAGGCGCATGAGAACTACGGGCGGGTTGTAATGGACGATCACGTCGGCTTCGAGCATACCACCCGGCCGCACCCGCCAGAGCCCCGGTTCGACTTCGTCGTACGTAGCACCATCCGCCGCCAGGCGGTCGAGGAAGTTTTCGATATCTTCGCGACTGACCATGAGCACCCTGTGAGTTAGGTCGTGACGAACCGTACGGTCGAGCGCGTGACGGGGTTTCTAGAAACAGAAGATCAGAAGACGAGCGACGGAAAGACGAGGAGAAGCTATCGGGGGGGGGCGAGGGTCGATAGCGGAGAGAGCGACGAGGCAGCTCAGGCGTCGTTGCGCTTGATCTGGACCAGGCGTTCCCGGGCAAGGCGGCGGCCGGTGGGCGTGGCGGCGAGTCCACCACCCGCGGTTTCGCGATAGCGGACATCCATCGACCGGCCGATCTCTCCCATCGTGTCGATCACCTCGTCGGCGGGAATGGCGAAGGTGATCCCCGCCATCGCCATCTCGATGGCAGCCAGGGCGATGGCAGCGCCCGTCGCGTTACGAAAGACGCATGGCAGCTCGACCAGGCCACCTAACGGATCGCAGACGAGACCGAGCGTCCCCTGCTGGGCAAGGGCGACGGCGTGCCCCACCTGAGAGGGCGAGCCTCCGAGCATTTCCGTTGCGGCGCCGGCGGCCATCCCGGCCGCAGCCCCTGTCTCGGCCTGGCAGCCCCCTTCCGCCCCGGACAGCGACGCGCGCTCGGCGACGACGGCACCGATCAGCCCTGCAGTCGCCAGCGCGTCGATGAGTGCTTCGTCGCCAATCCCCTTCCCGTCGGCGATGCCGAGGAGAACGGCGGGGAGCACCCCTGCCCCGCCCGCTGTAGGTGCGGCGACGATCACACCCATGGCGGCATTGACCTCCTGGACCGCCAAGGCGCGGGAGAGCACGTCCCGGAAGAGCGTGTCGGCGAGGGGGCCGGCCGGGCCCGTGCGCAGTTTTGCCGCGTCGCCACCGACCAGTCCGGAGGCCGACCGCAGGTCGCCGGTCAAGCCCTGCCTAACGGCACCTCGCATCACCTCGAGGGCGCGGGCGAGCGCGGCACGGATCTCTGCCTCCGGACGCCCTTGGTCACGCGACTCGGCGGCGAGGGCGACGCGAGCGAGGGTCGTCGCACCGGCCTCGGCGTCGCGGATGGCGTCGGCTAGGGCGCGATACATGCGAGCGTATTCCCGGGAAAGTGGTGGACGGACGCCGAGCGCCGCGGGGAGGTGGCGGCGCTCATGCGCCCACCTTGTCGAGCCGATACGACCACTTCACCCACGAGAGCGCACGAATGTCGTCCCGGACCTTCTCGTCGGGCTTCTCGTCGACCTCGATCACCATGAAGGCGTCGCCCCCTCGCTCCTTTCTCGTCAGGCGCAACGTGGCGATGTTGACGCCATCCTCGGCGAGCAGGCCGGTGATGCGGGCGATCGATCCCTTCACGTCCTCAGCCACCAGGACGATGGTGTGATACGTGCCGTGGACCTCGACGGGGAAGCCGTCAATGCGGGTAACGAGGACGCGACCAGCACCTAACGACGAGCCGACCATCTCGCAGCGCCGTTCGCCGCGCTCGAGCGAGATGCGGACCGTATTGGGATGCGTCTCCCCTTCCTCGCCGAGCTTGGTCTTCTCGAAGGTGTAGGCGAGCGCCTCGCGCTCCATAATGTCCAGTGCGTCGCGCAAGCGCTCGTCGTCGGGGCGGAATCCCATCAATCCGCCGACGATCGCCTTGTCCGTACCGTGTCCCTCACCGGTACGCGCGAAGGATCCGTGCAGCTCGATCAGGGCCTTCTGCGGGGTGCCACCGACGAGGCCCCGGGCGAGGAGCCCGAGGCGGCAGGCGCCGGCGGTGTGACTGGAACTCGGCCCAACCATGACGGGGCCGATGATGTCGAGCAGGGAGACCATGGACGACGGCTGCGGGAATCGAGGATGCTGGCTGGCGGAACCGGTGCGGTCGATCGCAATCTCCTCAGCGGTCGCACGCGGCGCCAGCGCCTGTCGTATCGTTCGACGTCGAGCCGATTCGTCATTCCTTCTTCACGCCCCCCCCGAACTCTCGATGACGGACGCCCCTCCGCTCCACGGCATGCGCGTGACCAGCATTGCCACCAACGTCCCCGGTCCAGTGGCCGCCGCGCGCTTTGTCGCACTCGGCGCCACCGTCCTGAAGGTCGAGCCACCCGCGGGGGATTTTCTCGCGCGGGCCGCACCGGCCTGGTATGACGAACTCGTACACGGGCAACGCATCATCACGCTGGACCTCAAGTCACCAACGGGACGCGTGGCGCTCGACGAAGAACTCGCGAATTCCGACGTGCTGATCCTGTCATCGCGCCCTTCTGCGCTCGCTCGGCTGGGACTGTCGCGATCGCAGCTCGAAGTCGCGTATCCGCGCCTGTGCACGGTGTCGATCGTCGGGCACGCCTCGCCGCATGGGGACCAGCCCGGTCACGACCTGACCTACCAGGCCGAGGCCGGACTGCTGGCGACTTCGCTTCCACGCAGCTTGTACTCGGATCTGTCGGCGGCGTCGGAGGCGGTCTCGGGGGTGCTGGCGTTGCTGCTGGCGCGCGCGGTCCATGGGAGCGGTGGTTGGTGCGAAGTCGCGCTCGCGTCGTGCGCGCGTGTGCTCGCCGCACCGCTTCGCCACGGCCTTACGGCGCCAGGCGGAGAACTGGGCGGCGGCAATCCGGGCTACGCGATCTACCGGACGACCGATGGCGCGATCGCGGTCGGCGCGCTGGAGCCCCACTTCATGCAGCGACTACTCGCCATCGTGCAACTATCGGCACCGGATGCGTCGGCGATGGCGCGGGCCTTTCGCGCGCGCTCCACGCAAGAGTGGGTCGATGTCGGCCGGGCGCACGACATCCCGCTCGTGTCGCTCAGCGACGCTTCAGCAGCTTCTTGAGGAACTGGCCGGTGTAGCTCTCCTTCACCTTCACGACCTGCTCAGGCGTCCCCGTCGCGACAATCTCCCCACCTTTAGTTCCACCTTCGGGCCCGAGGTCGATGATCCAGTCCGCGGTCTTGATGACGTCGAGGTTGTGCTCGATAACGAGAACGGTGTTCCCGCGATCAACCAGGCGGTGCAGGACGTCGAGCAGGAGCCGCACGTCCTCGAAGTGCAGCCCGGTCGTCGGCTCGTCGAGGATGTAGAGCGTCCGTCCGGTGTCGCGCTTGGAGAGTTCGGTGGCCAGCTTCACGCGCTGCGCCTCGCCCCCGCTGAGCGTGGTCGCGCTCTGCCCTAAATGTATGTAGCCGAGACCGACGTCATTCAGCGTCACCAGCTTCTGGTGGATGCGTGGCTGGTTCTCGAAGAAGGCGAGCGACTCCTCGACCGTCAGGTCGAGGACGTCGGCGATGCTGAGGCCACGGAATCTGACCTCGAGCGTCTCGCGATTGTAGCGCCGTCCCTTGCACACGTCGCACGGGACGTAGACATCCGGGAGGAAGTGCATCTCGATCTTGACCAGTCCATCACCCTGGCAGGACTCGCAACGCCCGCCCTTCACGTTGAACGAGAAGCGCCCGGGACCATAGCCACGGATCTTCGCTTCCGGCATCTCGGCGAACAGGTCGCGGACGTGCGTGAAGATCCCGGTGTACGTCGCCGGATTGGAGCGGGGCGTGCGGCCGATGGGCGACTGGTCGATGTCGATGACCTTGTCGATGTGCTCCAGGCCTGTGATGCGCTTGTGCTCTCCGGGGATGACGCGGGTGCGGTAGAAGTGCCGGGCGAGCGAGCGGTGCAGGATGTCCTCGACGAGCGTCGACTTCCCTGACCCCGACACTCCGGTGACGGCGACGAACGTGCCTAACGGGAAATCGACGGTCAGGTCGCGCAGGTTGTGCGCACGAGCGCCGGCCACGCGAATGACGCGCGCGGGATCGACCGGGCGACGCTGCGGCGGCACCGCAATGCGCATCTCATCCTTCAGGTACCGGCCGGTCATCGACGCTGGAACTTTCATGATGTCATCGACCGATCCGGCGGCGACGACGATGCCGCCGTGCTTCCCCGCCCCGGGGCCGAGGTCGATGACGTAGTCGGCCTCGCGGATCGTGTCCTCGTCGTGCTCCACGACGATCACGGTGTTTCCCAGGTCGCGCAGCTGCTTCAGGGTGCCAAGCAGTCGCGCATTGTCGCGTTGGTGCAGTCCGATGGAAGGCTCGTCGAGGATGTACAGCACGCCAACGAGCCGCGACCCGATCTGCGTTGCGAGCCGGATGCGCTGCGCTTCGCCCCCCGAGAGCGACTCGGCCGACCGGCCAAGCGTGAGGTAGTCGAGTCCCACGTCGTCCAGGAATCGCAGGCGCTCCCGCACTTCCTTGAGGATCGGGGTGGCGATTTCCGGATCGAGCCCCGGCGTGCTGTCCTGGCGCACGGGGACCTCGTCGAAGAATCGTCGCCCTTCACCGATCGACATGTCGACGATCTCGCCTAGGTTGCGCTCATGGACCGTGACGGCGAGCGACTCCGGCTTGAGTCGACGGCCGCCGCACGCCGCACAGGGGCGGATGACCATGAAGCCTTCCAGTTCCTGGCGGATCGAGACCGAGTCGGTTTCGGAGTACCGGCGTGAGATGTTTGAGAGAATGCCCTCCCAGTTCACCTCCGCGGCCGCCTTCGTCGTCGCGGTCTTGCGCGAGGTCTTCGCGACCGTTCGACGCTTCTTTCCTGTCGTCTCCTGAGCGCCCGCCGCAGTCACGCCAACGCCGCCATGCAGCAGGACGCCCCGGACGCGCTCCGTGAGCTTCTCCCACGGAGTTGCCAGCTCGAAACCCACCTGTTTCGCCAGCCCGGGCAGGATCACGCGACGCAGGTAGCCGTCCGGTTCGCCCCAGGGGAGCACGACCCCCTCGAGCAGCGACAGGGAAGGTTCGCCGAGTATCAGGTCCTCACTGACCTCACGCCGGGTCCCGAGTCCGCCGCACGACGGGCACGCGCCGAAGGGCGAGTTGAAGGAAAAGTGCCTCGGCTCCATCTCCGGCATCGTGAGACCGCAGGTCGCGCAGCCGTAGCGCTCTGAAAAGAGGTGCGTCTCCTTCTCGCCGCTGTGCGTCACGACCTCGACCAGTCCGTCCGCCAGCTTCAGCGCCGTTTCCACCGAGTCGGTCAGACGCCCGCGATCGTCGGCGCGCACAGCGAGTCGATCGACGACGATGGAGACGTCGTGGTTCGCGCGCCGGTTGAGCTTCGGCGGGTTCGCCAGCTCGATGACCTCACCGTCGACGAGGGCGCGGACAAAGCCTTGCTTGCGAGACGCCTCGAACAGCTCGCGGAACTCCCCCTTTCGTCCGCGAACGAGGGGAGCGAGGATCT
>JBDTUA010000372.1:0-5468 GCA_040007995.1 Gemmatimonadota bacterium
ACGCAGCCGTCTCGATCGATCCGCAGAACAAGGGGAACACCTTCATCTCGTATTATCCGTTCGGTGAGGCGATCGCCCTCGCGCTCGATCTCACGCTCCGCGAGCGCGGTCACACGCTCGACGAGTTCATGCGGGACATGTGGAAGACGCACGGCGCGCAGCAGAACTTTGCGCCGGTGCGGCCGTACTCGGTCGCCGACGCACAGGCTGCGCTCGCGCGCGTGATCGGCGATGCGGGCTTCGCGCGCGACTTTTTCGCGCGCTATGTGACCGGGCATGACGCGGCGGCCTACGGGGAGCTCCTGAAGCCGGCGGGTTTCGTGATGCGGCCGGCCAGCCCCGACCAGGCGTGGCTGGGCGACGTGGCGCTGCGCTACGAGGATGGAGCGGCAGTCGTGCTGGCCCCTACTCCCATCGGGACACCGATCTACACCACCGGCGCCGATCGCAACGACCGGATCCGGTCGCTCGATGGACGTACCCTAACAAGTGCGGCCGACCTGAACGCGGTGCTGGCCGCGCACAAGCCAGGTGAGACGATCCCCATCGTCTACGAGTCGCGTGGCTCCACGATCACCGCCTCGCTGACGCTGACGGCGAGTCCCCGCGTGGAGATTGTGACGTTCGAGGCAGCTGGCGAGCCGGTGACCGACAACGTGCGCGCCTTCCGCGCCGCATGGCTCGAGCCACGCTGACACATCGTGAGCTGAATGCTCAGGCCTCACACCAGTTGGTCGCTCCAGGGAATATGCACGCGCCTCGCGTCCCGCTGGAGGGCGAGCGCGCGGACGAGGCGCGCCCGCATAGCGCTGTGGGTGGTTGGTGTCATCGCCGGAGTCGCCTGCGGGTCGGCTGCGCGCGACTCGGCGCCGGAGGGGCGCAGCGACTCTGCCACGATGTCTGCCGCGGCCGGGGAACCGGCGACCATCGCGTCGGCGCCGCCGCAGCATGCGACGGGCGAGACTGTCGCATCCGGCGGGTTCGGCCCTGCCGTCGGCTTTCGCTCACCGCAACGTCTGGACGAACACTTCGCGAAGCATGGCGCCGAGTTCCGTTCGGCTTCGCGTGAGGCATACCTCCGTCAGGCGCAATCCCTGCGCGACGCACCGGCGGAAGGGGCAATCCTCGAAGTGCGGCGCCCCGACGGGGTGATCTCGCGCTTCGACCGACGGAGCGGCGCCTTCCTCGCCTTCGACGCCGACGGCACGATCCGCACGTTCTTCAGACCAAATGATGGCGAGTCCTACTTTCGACGACAGGCCCGACGGAGACCGAATCCATGACTGAACTCGACCCGGTGCGACGCGTGCTGACCGATCGCGGCTGCACCGAGGAGATCGTGAAGGACGGACTCAAGGGTCTGCTCGACCGATGGAGCGCGATCGTGGCGAGCCTCGACGCAGAGTATGCGCTCGGCCTCGACGATTTTCTCAACGATATGGACGTGCGTGACGCGCTGGCGGCCGTGCTCCCTGTTGCGCCTCCAGCTGAACGGAGCGAGGCGCAGCAGCGTCTCGACGCGCTTGACGCGAGCCTCCGCGCCGCCACCGTGCAGACGGGTTGCCTGTGGGGTGAGGAGGTCGAGGAGGATGACGGCCTCGACCCGAATCGCGAGTGGTGGTACTACCGCCGGCCCACGCGGCTCAACGAAGAGTTCGCGGGCGAGCTCGAGGCGTGGGGTCTCCTGCACGGCGACGGAGACTCGGCATGAAGGTGACCGTCCTCGGTGGCGGTCCGGCCGGCCTCTACTTCTCGCTGCTGCACAAGAAGGCGCGGCCGGACGACGAGGTGACCTTGTACGAGCGCAACGCGGCGGACGACACTTTCGGCTGGGGCGTCGTCTTCTCGGACCAGACGCTGGAGAACTTTCGCCAGGCCGATCACGAGACCTATCAGGCCATCCTCGACAACTTCGCGCACTGGGACGATATCGACATCCACGTCCGCGGCCGGACGATCACCTCCGGCGGACACGGATTCAGCGGCATTGCGCGCAAACGCCTGCTGCAGATCCTGCGGGACCGGGCCGAATCGTTAGGTGTGGTCCTGCACTTTTCGTTCGAGATTCCCGACGTGGCAACGCTCGGCGCCAAGGGTGCCGACCTGATCGTGGCCGCCGACGGGGTCAACAGCCTCGTGCGACGCAGCGACCCCGACGCGTTCGGTGCCTCTGTCGACACTCGGCACAATCGCTACATCTGGCTCGGTACGTCGCGCCTGTTCGACGCCTTCACTTTCATCTTCGTCGAAACAGGGGCAGGGGTCTTTCAGGTGCACGCGTATCGTTTCAACGATTCGCAGTCGGCCTTCATCGTCGAGTGCGATGAGGCGTCGTGGCGCGCCGCGGGCTTTGACCGGATGAACGCCGCCGAGGCGATCGTGGAGTGCGAACGACTCTTCGCGCCGTGGCTCAATGGACACGCTCTCGAGTTCAACGCCACCGCGCATCGCGGGCGCGATCCGTGGGGGAGCTTCCTGCGCGTCACGTCGGCGCACTGGCGTCATGGAAACGTCGTCCTGCTGGGCGACGCCGCACACACTGCGCACTTCTCCATCGGGAGCGGGACGAAGCTGGCGATGGAAGATGCGATCGTGCTGGCCCGTGAACTGGCGACGGTGCCGCCGGAGCGTTCGGCCTCCACCAGCCCGGGTGAGTTGTCGCCCGAACTCGTGCTCGCGATCGATCGCTATCAGGCGGCCCGCACCACCGAGGTGCTGCGCCTGCAGAACGCCGCGCGCAACTCGATGGAGTGGTTCGAGCATGTGCGGCGTTACATCGCGTTGGAGCCCGAGCAGTTCGCCTACTCGCTCCTCACGCGGAGCCAGCGCGTGAGTCACGAGAACCTGCGACTGCGCGACGCGGCCTATCTCGGCGGCGTGGAGCGGTGGTTCGCGTCGCGGGCCGAGCGCGACGTCGGCGCGGCGGAGGGCGTTCCCGCTCATGACGCCGAGACGGCGCCGACCGTCGTCGATGGTGCAGCGGCCGGCGACCGCGCCACGCCTCCGATGTTCACCCCGTTCGCGCTCCGAGGCATGACGATCGAGAACCGGGTCGTTGTCTCGCCGATGGACATGTACGTCGCCGTCGACGGATTGCCGAACGACTTCCACCTCGTGCACTACGGCGCGCGCGCGCTGGGGGGGGCAGGCCTCGTCGTGACGGAGATGACCTGCGTCTCCGCCCAGGGACGGATCACCCCCGGATGCACCGGGCTCTATGCCCCTGAGCACGTGACGGCGTGGCGGCGCATCACCGACTTCGCCCATCAGTGGTCGCCCGCGAAGATCTGCCTGCAGTTAGGACACTCCGGGCGCAAGGGTTCGGTACAGTCCGGACTGGAGCACGGCGACGACCCGCTGGAGAACGACGAGGCGTGGGCGGTGATCGGGCCGTCTCCGATCGCGCACCGTTCGGGGATGCCGACGCCGCGCGCGATGACGCGCACCGACATGGAGCAGGTCGTGCACGACTTCGCCCGCTCGGTACAGCTGGCGATCGAGGCAGACTTCGACATGCTCGAGCTGCATTGCGCGCACGGATACCTGCTCAGCTCATTTCTCACCCCACTGGCCAACACGCGCGACGACGCGTACGGCGGATCGACCGCGAATCGCCTGCGTTTTCCGCTCGAGGTCTTCGCCGCCATGCGTGCGGCATGGCCGCAGGCGCGCCCGATCTCGGTCCGGATCTCGGCCACCGACTGGGTTGAGGGGGGCGTGACGGGAGAGGAGTCGGTCGAGATCGCCCGCGCATTTGTCGACGCCGGCGCCGACATCATCCACGTGTCGACCGGGCAGACGTCGCCCGACCAGCGACCGGTGTACGGCCGCATGTGGCAGACCCCGTTCAGCGACCGCATCCGCAACGAGCTGGGAGCACGCACGATCGCCGTCGGCAACATCACCGATCCCGACCAGGTGAACTCGATCATCGCTTCCGGGCGAGCGGACCTGTGCTCGCTGGCCCGCCCCCACCTCGCCGACCCGCAGTGGACGCTGCGCGCCGCCGCCTCGTTAGGGTACGCGACGCAGCACTGGCCGCCGATGTACCGCAGCGGTCAGCAGCAGATGGCGCGCCTGCTGGCGCCTGTGTCGCCGGCAGCATCAGCGGATCCGCCTCCCGCTGTCCGAGGAGCCTGAGGATCGCCACCTGCGCGACATCCCTCCGCTGCATGCGAGACCTCGCGCGGGGCGTGTCCGGCGCTCGGTCGTGCACTACGTGTTCCATGGGCGAAGCTCCTTCCGGGCGGGTGTTTCGCAGCCGGGTGCTCAGGCGTGAACTGGCACGAATTGTCCGGGAACGATTTTCAGAATTTTCTGTCCCCACATACACACCGTCACGAGTGCGCAGAACGTCGTAGTGTTTTTTGCCTTTTCTGCAAGATCGTTTCGCAATCGCCGAAACCGGGGTGAAACGGGCGGGGAATCGAGGGCAGCATCTGTCGTGTTACGAGCGTTGGCGCATTCCCCCCACTTGACAAATACGCCGGTCCGGGGGGTTAGGTAGGGGGGTGTGTGAATGCGGAGGGGGGGAGAGGCGGCGACGGCGGGGCCATCTCGACTACCGATTGTCTGCGCATCGCTGACGGCGCGGGGTGCACCGGTCGCAGCGGCTCCTGCATCGGCGATGGCGCGGGACGTACCGGTCGCAGCGGCTCATGCAGCGGGGATGGCGCGGGACGCACCGGTACCGGCGACGCATGCATCGGCGACGGCACGGGACGCACCGGTCGCCGCGGCTCATGCATAGGCGACGGCGCAGGGTGCGCCGGGCTCGGCGCGGGTCTGCCCGCCGCATGCGCGCGGGCGACCGACCGCTCGGCGGCATCTTCACAGCACGGAACCGGCTTCATCGGCCCGAACGCAGCGTGGCCGGACCCGCGTGGCGCTGCACCGGCGGTTGGGCAGCGGGCACCGACGCCTGCGCGACGTGGAGCGTCGATGAAGCGGCGCGCGGCCATCGCGCGGCACGGGGGATCGGTGACCTACCGGGTGCGCGAGGAGACGAGGTGCGCTGAGCCGACGTGAGCGCAAGCGGCCACGACGACGCAGCGGCGCATCCGGGAGTCGCGCTCATGGCATCGCCCGCACCGCGGGAGCGATGGGCAGCGGTGCGACATGTCTCCCTCGGAGCGCGGACCGCAGCGATAGCGTCACCAAGGATTTCGCTCGTTGAGCGACGAGCGCCGGTCGCGGCGCAGCCTGATCCGCTAACGGCGCGGAGCGAACCGACTCCGGCACCGATCGCTTCAGTCTCGCGTCGCTTCGAATCGGCGACCGGGCGACTCGGCCGCCGTCGGATCATGCCGTCCCCTGCCCGCCGGTGACGCGCACGGGAAGGCGGGACGCGCGCAACGGAACGGTGCCCGGCTAGCACCGCACGCGTCGCGTTTGCCCGCGGTCAGCGAAACGCCGCCCGCGCGCTACAAACGCGCGACGTACACGACAGCGCAACACACTCGCGACGC
>JBDTUA010000373.1:0-5467 GCA_040007995.1 Gemmatimonadota bacterium
TCACCCGTCTCGACGTCACCTTGCACGAAGGGCTCCGCCACGCCGGCGGAGCCCTTCGTCGTCGTGCGTGGGCCAGCGCCGATCAGAGCGCCGGACGCCTCAGGTAGACATCGTTATGCACCTGAAACTGGTGCGCGACGCCGAGAATCAGGTCGTCCTGATACAGCCCGCCGACGATGGTCCCGCAGATCGGCTGCGGCGCCAGCGCCGGTTCCGGCGGCTCGGGGGTGGCCGGCGTTGCAGTGGCCGGCGCGCGCCCTCCAAACCCCCGCGTCGAGGGGACGGCGAACGCATACGGCACCACCACGCACGGATGCCCCGTCTGTGCGTTCGCCGCCACGTCGGCCGCCGGCGCGGCGATGAACATGTCCAGATCCTGCATGAACGCGCCCCACTGCTTGACCAGCACGTACCGCCGGCGTTGCACCTGCAGGAAGTCAAAGCCCAGGATCCGGCGTCCGTTCACGAAGCGCGGGTTCCAGTCGGCCGGCGCCATCGGATCCGCCGGCGGCGGTGCGGCCGCACCCGGCGGCGCAGGTGTCCGCTCCGGAAGATTTGTCAGATCGAGCCCCGTCTCCTTGGCCTTGCGCTGCACGTACGCATCGAAGGCCGCCGCATATTCCACCCCGAGCCCCCCGCCACCCATGCCGGGAACAGTCGGGCGGGCGCCGATCGGGCGCGGCGTCACCCCCAACGCGCGCAATCCCGCGACCAGCTCCGCCGGTGCGTTCGGGTCGACGCCGATGCGCAACGTACCGAGGTCGAGCGAGCGATTGAACTGGAACGGCGTCATCACGGTCGACGGATCGCGCTCGTCGACGCCGTGCACCGCGTTGAACACCATCGCGCAGTCTTCCACCGTGCGGCAGATCGGCCCCACCCGGTCCTGCGACCAGGCGAGCACCATGCCCCCGGTGCGACTCACGCGCCCGAAGGTGGGGCGCAGCGCACTCACCCCGCAACGGATCGCCGGCGAGACGATCGACCCCTGGGTCTCGGTCCCGATGGCAAACGCGACGCAGCCGGCCGCGGTCGCCGACGACGGACCGGCCGACGATCCGCTGGATCCCTGCGACAAGTTCCATGGGTTGTTGGTGCGGCCGCGATACCACCAGTCGTTCTGGGCGAACAGCCCGGTGGCGAGCTTGGCGATCAGGATTGCCCCCGCATCACGCAGGCGCACCGCGATCTCTGCGTCCTCGTCGATCACGCGGTCCTTGAAGTCGGCGGCCCCCCACGTCGTGGGGACTCCCTTCGTCGCGAAGAGATCCTTGAGGCCGTACGGTAGCCCGTGCAGCGGCCCCCGATAGCGCCCTGCGGCGATCTCCGCATCGGCACGCACCGCCTCGGCACGCGCCTGCGTCTCCATGATCGTCACGGCGCAGAGCAGGGTGGGATCGAGGCGCTTGAGGCGGGTGAGATAGACGTCCGTCAGCTGCACCGCCGTGATGCGACGCGCACGGATCAGCGCCGAGAGCCGGTGCGCCGGCAGGTAGGCGATGTCGTCGGGCGAGGACGGCACGGCGCCGCTCCACGGCGTCACCTCGAAGCTCGCGCGCTCGAAGGCCGCCGCCCCACGCTCACGCGCCAGGCGCTGCATGAGCGCCCCTGTCCCCCCCGCGTACGGCTGAAACTGCAGCGCCGGCGGTTCGCCGTTTCCCAGCGGATACGGGGGAGGCTGCGGCTGCTGTCCCTGCGGCATCCGCGTGCCCAACGCTCGCGCCTGCGCCTGGAGATTTCCCGACATCCCGAACGACGTCGCCGCCGCCGACACAAGCGAGAAGAAAAGGAAATGACGTCGATCGAGCGCCCCGGGCGCGTCCTCGTTGTAGTCCAGTGATGCGAGGTCGATCTCCAGCTGGTCGAGAACTTCGTCGGGGGTGGGCACGGGCGACTCCGGTGGATTGAAGGGCAGGCGGTCCTGCCCAATCTGTTCACCACCGCGCCCTTTCACCATTGTGCCCTTTCCCCATCAGTTGCGGTGGCAGGGACGATGTGGGATGATGCAGGAGACAGGGGCGGCGGCGCCGTCGTCCACCCCGTACGGCCCTCTCGCCCCCTCTGCCTCGCCATGTCGCGTGTACGCTTGATCGCCCTGCTGCTCGCCGTCGTCTTCGTCGCTCCAACCTGCCGCGTCAGCGCGCAGGGGCCGACGCGCCCACTCCCCGCCGCTGGCGATTCGCTCACCGCGGCCGAACACGCGATCGCCCGTGCGGTCGACACGCGTGCGGGTGAAGGGCTGGCGCTACTGCAGCGCGTCGTCGACATCAATAGTGGCACCATGAACTTCGCGGGGGTGCGCGAGGTCGGTGACGTACTGCGCCGCGAGTTCGACGCCCTCGGCTTCGCGACCCGCTGGATCGACGGTGCTCCCTTCCAGCGCGCGGGACATCTGGTCGCCGAGCACCCCGGCACGGGACCGCATATTCTCCTGATCGGACATCTCGACACCGTCTTCGAGCCATCGAGCCCGTTTCAGAAGTTCGAGCGGCTGAGCGACAGCACCGCGCGCGGCCCGGGGATCATCGACATGAAGGGGGGCGACGTGATCATCGTGCAGGCGCTCAAGGCGCTCGCGGCCGCCGGCGCGCTGAAGGGAATGCACCTGACGGTGATCATGCACGGCGACGAAGAGAAGGCCGGCACGCCGCAGGCGCTGGCGCGCGCGACAATCCGCGAGCTGGCGCAGACGTCGGAGTACGCGATCGGCTTCGAGGATGGGTCGGGCGACCCCCGTACCGCCATTGTCGCGCGCCGGAGCGCTGGCGGGTGGGTCCTGACGTCGACCGGCACGCCGGCGCACTCCTCCCAGATCTTCCGCGACGACATCGGCTTCGGCGCGATCTACGAATCGGCGCGCATCCTCAATGCCTTCCGCGAGCAGCTGGCCGGCCAGCAGTACCTCACCTTCAACCCGGGTGTCGCACTCGGCGGCACCGACGTGCACCTGGACAGCACCGTGACCGACGGCTCCGCCGCCGGGAAGACCAACGTCGTCGCGAAGTCGATGCAGGTGAGCGGCGACATCCGCACCATCTCGCCCGAGCAGCTGGCGGAGTCAAAGCGTGTGATGCAAACCATCGTCGCGCAGTCGCTCCCCGGCACGCACTCGTCCATCACCTTCGACGACGGCTATCCCCCGATGGCGCCGACCGACGCGAACCGATTGCTCCTGGCGCGCTACGACCAGGGAAGCCGCGCGCTCGGCTTCGGGGCGGTCGTCGCGGTCGATCCAGCCAAGGCAGGCGCCGCCGATGTCTCCTTCGTGGCACCCTTCGTTTCGGCGGCGATCGACGGCGTGGGGCTCGCCGGGTGGGACGACCACACCGACAAGGAAACAGCAAACCTTCGCATGCTGGCGCCGCTCACCAAGCGGGCGGCACTCCTTCTCTATCGTTTGCAGGTGCGGGAGAAGCCGAAGGCGTAGGCCCGCCGATGGATCCCGCGCGCATTGCGGAAGGAGAGCGCCGCCCAGGCGCTCCAGTTCGTGACGTCGGCGCGCTGCAGGAAGCCGATGTCATTGACCTCGAAGCCCGCCGATTGCCTGACCAGGCTCGTGTCGAAGCGCGCGATGCCGCCGCCGTACTTCCCGAACTTCAGTTGCTCGGCGTGTCCGCCCAGCGACGTTCGCTCTGGAAGACCTCGTACGAACTGAGGTTCAGGACGGCGGGGTCCGACTCGACCTGGCCGACGTCCGGGTTTACCGCCGCATCGAGCGTGATGTTCGGAGTGACAGCGGCCGGCGGAGATGCCGTCGTCGCGACGTCCTGCACTTGCATCGTGACGGCGAGCGCGGCCAGGATGAAAGAAGCAGCTAGCAAACAGACTCCGGGGGACAGGCGTCGGTTGTGCTGCTTTTTCGGCATACCGACTCGCCCTTTCGACACGGCGACGCGACAAATGGTTGGGAGCCTTCGCCAATATCCTGTTCTTGCCCGATGGGACGACGCGCCGCCGTGCGCAGAGGTGAGTGTTCTGGCACGTGTCGTTGACCAACCGCGCCCGGCGACGATCCGGATGGTTCACGCCGCTTGAGCCGCGCACCGACGATCCATACGGTTGTGGCGCCACCCGGATCCGTCCGATTGTCATGCCGATCATCTCATTACCCGAGGTCTACCCATGAGCAGTGCCATCACTCCCGCCGTTCTCGCCGCCATCACCAGCGGCAAGGACCAGTTCCTGCGCGCATACGAGCTAGAGTACGAGATCACGATGCGGGTGCTGCGCGCCTATCCCGCCGACCAGTTGGACCTGCGACCGCATGCGCTCTGCAAGTCGGCCCGCGAACTGGCATGGGTCTTCGTCGCCGAATGCGGACTCGGGACGATGGTGTTCAACGATGCGTTCGCGAAAGGCGGGCCATCGGGGGACGCACCCCCCGCTCCCGAGTCGTGGGACGCGATCCTCGAGGCGCTCGAGACGGCGCATCGCGACTTTGGCGACCTGGTGCGGAATACACCCGACGAGCAGCTCGCCGAGACGGTCAAGTTCTTCGTCGCTCCTCGCAAGCTGGGCGACGTATCGCGCATGGAGTTCGCCTGGTTCCTTCTCAACGACCAGATCCATCACCGCGGCCAGTTCTCGGTCTACCTGCGGATGGCAGGCGGTATCGTTCCCTCGATCTACGGCCCGACCCGCGAGGAACCCTGGATGTAGCACCGGAGGTAGCGGATGCGACGTGGCTCACACATCGGCCGTGACGCTCCCGCGCGGGTCACGCCGATGTACTCCTCCGGGTCAATGTTCTCCAGCGGCGCGAATGCGTACTCTTTCCATCGCGTGATACAGGGCGCGCTGCGCATCATGTCGACAGCCGCCGCGGGAACCGGTTCACGCCGACGCACCGCCTCCGCAGGGCAACGCAGGCGCACGTGCGACGAACACTGTCCCCCCTCATTCAGGACAAGAGCCATGAATCGCTTCATGACCGTAGGATTCGCCGCCGCGCTAGCCGTCGCGGCCGGGTGCGGCAACACCGCTGATGGAATGAAGAAGGACAGCAAGGACGCCGCCGATGACGCCGCCCAGGCGACGTCGAGCGTCGGAGCCAGCGTCGACGCCGCGATGGAGACGGCCGACGTGAAGTCCGCCCTCATCGCCGACACCCGCCTCGACGCCAGCGACATCAACGTCGACACGAATAAGGAGACGAAGACCGTCACCTTGAATGGCACGGTTCCGGCCGACTCGATGAAGACCCTGGCCGAGGATGTGGCGAAGGCCAAGGCGCCCGAGTGGACGGTCGTGAACAACCTCACGATCAAGCCGAAGTAACGACGTACCGCACGGCGCGTGGCCCAGCCAGGGTCACGCGCCGTTGTGCGAGCGTTCGCTCGGAAGACACCGCTCGACAGCGACGAGGTTTCTCGTCGCTGTCGAGCGGTTTCGTCGCGCGACAACTCTCCTCCGAAGCGCGCAGCGCGAGCTCGGGCGCGCGGGCCCGTCGAGCGGAGTTCGCAAAAGC
>JBDTUA010000374.1:0-5418 GCA_040007995.1 Gemmatimonadota bacterium
TCCGGGCCTGTTCCTGTCCGGACTCGGGCCAGAAGAGGGTGATGAGGAGGTCGCGGCGCAGGAAGGCGCCGGGGTGGGCGGCGGCGAGGTAGATGAGGAGGGAGGTGGGGCGCGGTTGGGCCAAGAGTTCCGGCGCACCCGCAACGTCGAGCAGCGCGGTCGGGCGGAGGACGTGCAGGGTGGCCATATGCGTACAGGGTGCTGGGGCTGCAACGGGCTAGAGAACTGGTCGCGTATAGCAGCACCCGAGGCCGCAGGTGAACCACACGCCTTCACTTCCCACCCACTCGAGGAAGTTGGACTTGCCGAACGAGCCGCGCGCCTGGGCGGTCCGCGCCTTCTCCGCATCATAGAACCGGAGTTGCTCACGGAGCACGATACTGCGTATGACATTGGAAGTATCGAGAGCCTGCCGACGTGCCACATCGATTTGCAGCGTGAAGAGGTCCGCAAACTCTTCGCTCGACATCATGCTGGACGCGCAGGTCGCGAATTGTGCTTGCGCATTTGGCCGCTGAGGGTGCAGCGCGCTGCTTTCGTCGTTCGGGTTCACGTGGCACACCTCCAACTCATGGATGGCAGGTCCGACGTCGATCCTGGGAAAGCCAAGGGTGAACCTCAACTTCACGATGCGATAGTAGGCGTGATAGTCGGCGACACCATCGTTGACGTCGGGGGCTTCGCCATATACGTCAGGGTACGCCACCAAAAATGCGACATTGTCGCCCTTCTTGAGATGCTGACCCCTGATTTCGTCTGCACCACGAAGATGACGCAGTCGCCCGATGACGACGGGGGACTTGAGGTTGCTGATGTCCACACGGTTCGCATCCTCAAGCGGCTCGACCATCTTCCAGCGCTTCGCGCCGCCCTGAATATTCTTCACCACTCCGCCACGCACGCCGTAGCGTTCATTCGAACTGACGTCAATCTTGGCAAGGATGTCCGCAAACAATTTCGCCTCGTTCGTCTGCGTCTTCCAGTTGACCGGAAGTTGCCCCAGGCAGTCCGCTGTACCAGCGGCCCCTGATCCACAGGGCGAGATCGCGCTCGCGGAAGTCGTCACGTGCCGGTCGGGATCACTCTTCGGCCCTGGGTGGGATCCGATGCGTACTCCGGGGACGAGCACGAGCAGCACGGGAAGCCATCGCCTGTTCATCCGTGATGGCAGGAAGCTGTGGATGTGTAACATTGATTTGCTCCTCGGTAGGGGATACGGCCTGCTTCCGATCGAACCCTGCTCGATTGGAGAACCGCGTGATGCACCTTCAGAATCGCCACTACGACAGGCCTAACTGGCGGGCGCGGTGACGCCGACTTCGTCCCGTGCTCCCGGCTCCGGCCCTGCCAGCTCCCGCGCAAGCCGTACGTATCGCTCCGCATCTACTGACCGACCTTGGCGCTTGTACAAGTCCGCCCGAAGCCTCAAGGCACGGACCAGCGCGGTAGCCTGATCCACCTCGAGCGTCAGACGCGTGCTTGCCAGCGGCATCGACGCAAGGACTAGATCCAGCTGCTCGCCGGCCTCCGCAGCGAGTCCGCACGCGGCCAGCACCCACGCCTCCTGATACGTCGCATCCACCGAGTAGGAATCCGGAGCCGCGCCGACGCGCACCTTCTTGATCTGCGACCACATCACACGGATCTCGGCCGTGTCGTGGCGAGCGAGCGCCGCCTGCATGCGGGGGAGCAGCTCCGGGGTCACACCGATGCGCTGCGCACTTCGGCCGCCGGTACAGGGCGACTGCCGGCTCCAGGTTCGCGCCAGGAAGGTCGACCGCCATTCGCGACGGCTCGCCGAATCGACCTGCACGGCGATCAGTCGCTCCACTTGCACATTGGCGGAATCGAGATCGCGACCGCACAGACCGACCGCAGTCGCGACCATCACGCGCGCCAGCGCGCCTCGCAGTTCAGGCGCCAGCAGTCGAAGGCCCGGGGCGTACTCGTTGGATTCATCGCGCCACGCAATCTCCAACAGGCGAGCCGCGACCGGCGCGCGCGCGCGCATGGCGGCCAGCGGGGCCAGCAGGGCAGCAATTTCCGGCGTCGGACTTGCAGACGCACCAATGAGTGAGTCCGACAGCCGCGCCGCCGCTCGATACTGCGATGACTTCAACAGGAGTCGCACTTCGGCGTTCGCGAGCTGGACGCTCGCCAGCGCCGAATCCGTGAGACGTCGCGCCAGCCTGGTTTCGGCGAGCGCGGACGAGTACTCCCCACTCCCGTCGCCTATCTCGCCCAGCTCCTCCAGGATGTCGGCGAGCCGAGCCCTTGCATTCCAGCTCTTGGGAAATTGTCGTGCCCATCCCGTCACCAGGGTCAGCATGTCCTTGCGTTGACTCCGGAGTGCCTGGGACATCGTGTTCGGCACCGTTCCGCCGAACTACCCAAAGTGGAATAGCAACATGCTCAAGATCGAGATGCACGACACCATTCACGAGCGATGGAAGCGCCGCCAGCGTGTCGAGTGGACCTTCGATGGTTGTTCCGAGGCGGAACCGTCCGCTTTCCGTCAGCAGAAGATCCGCCGCCGTAGCGTACAGGGCTTCCTTCGCACGTGGTGCTGGCGCGAGCGCTATGGCGCGCTGGTAGTCCGTCAGGGCCTCGGACCAGCTCGACCGAAAACGCGAGCCTGAGGCGCTCGTCCCATCGCGAACGACGGCAGCGTCGTCGCGCCGGCAGTCGCCGAGGGCCATCCATGCCGGGAACCACAGCGGGTCATCCCGGATGAGCGATTCAAAGCCGCGGCAGGCGAGGTCGAAGCGGCGCTCGAGCAGTGCGCGAAGCGCGGTGGCGTGTTTCGACGTCGGGGCTTCTGGCGCGAGCAGTGCCTCGGCCCTGCGCACGGCGGTCAGGGAAGCGCTCGTTGAGTCGCGCATCCAGTAGAGTGTCTGCCCCAGCCACAGTTGAGCCGCCGCATAGCGCGGATCCAGGGCGATCGCCCTTCGCAGCCGCTCCGCTGCCAGATCCAGCGACCAATCGTTGAGGAGGCGTGTGGCGACCTGGAACTCTCGAAGCGCGCCATAGTTTGTTGTTCCCTCGATGTCGTCAGGTACAAACGACTCGGCGCGGCGCTGGAGAAACGAGGTCGCAATAAGTTGTCCCGCCGCGTCCAGGTCCTTGGCGGCCGGCGAGGGCATCGCGAATACGACAAGTGAGCTGGCGGAATCGCGCGCGACGTCGACGAGTGTCGCGGAGACGTGGTGTCCGTCGCCCGCGGGCTCCATCGAGATCGCGATGAGGTAACGGATCCCCTTGCGCCGCGCGACGGCGCGCGCGCCTGCGCGTCCGAAGGCGACGCGTCCGGAGGACCCGATCGTTGAGCTGTCATCGAGTGATCGCAGCGGAATGCCCTGCCATCGTTCGAGCGAATGCTCCACCGAGTTCGCGAGGCGATCGGTCGTGCGCAGCAACGTGGAGTCAGGGGCGACGCGCCGGACAGCAGCGACGATCGCGGTGATCGCGAGCGGCTCCAACTCGGCCGCCATCACGGCCGCCGATGACGTCGCCACGAGCGCGGGTTCGCCGAACCAACTCCTTCGGTAAATCGCGGTTCCCACGACTCCGGCCAGCGCAGCTGCTAGCCAGACGAATCTCGAACTGCTCTCCCAAACTTTCCAAGGACGCAGTATTGTCGGGATCTCCGGTGGCGTCAGTCGGTCCTGCATGTCCCTGGCACTTTGCCACCGGTCCGCCGGGTCCAGCTGCAGCGCCTTCAACACCGCCCGTTCCAACTTCGCCGGCACGCGAGCCCGATGCCGACGCAACGAATCCGGCGGCTCGGTGAAGCGCATGGCGAACATACGCGCTTCGTCCGCGCTGTAGAACGGGTGCTGACCGGCGATCGTTTCGAAGAGCACGCATCCGAGACTGTAGATGTCGCTCCGATGATCGATCTCGCGATCGGCGGTCGCCTGTTCGGGAGACATGTAGGCGAGCGTTCCGCGCGCGGTCCCGGTGGTGCTGTGCGGTTGTCCCGGCAGTGGCGTCAGCGCCTTGGCGATCCCGAAGTCGGCGAGGAAGACCTGCGTGCCGGCCAGCATGATGTTGGCGGGCTTCACGTCGCGGTGGACGACCTTGCGCTGATGCGCATAGCCGAGGGCGTCGCAGAGGATGCGTCCGATGCGGGTCACCTCGTCGAGCGGGAGACGCCGCTCGCGCGTCAGGCGCTCCTGCAGCGACTCGCCTTCGACGTACGGCATGACGAAAAACGGACGCCCGTCGCTTTCGCCGGCGTCGAGGACTGGGAGGATGCTCGGGTGAGAGAACTTCCGAAGCAGCTGTATCTCGATCGCAAAACGCTCGGCGTGACGCGATCCCGAGTACTCCTCATGGAGCACCTTGAGCGCCACCGCGGTCCCATCGCGCGTGTCGCGTGCGAGGAACACGGTCGCAGAGCCGCCGCGACCGATTTCACGCTCGACGTCGTATCGGCCCGCCACCAGACGCCCGGTCCACTCCCGAGTCTCCACGTGTGGTCCTCCCCACGGCACGCTCCCGCGGAAGGTTGCAAGCGCCAGCTTCGAATTGCTAGGGGCCGTGTGCATGGTCGTTGCTTGTGCCGGGGACGAGTCATGTGACTGGTCAGCGTCCGTCGCGAGGCAGGAGGTGGGACGCCGTGGGCCTCGAAGCCGATCGTTCGACCTAATTGCGACGGCAGGCTCTAGCATATGCGCGGCAGGGATTCGCCGTGTTGGGACGCCTCGATCTGAAACGACGTCGACGGACCCGATCCACCTCATCAGGTCCGCCGACGCGATTCGCCCGGCCTAGTGCGTCCCGGCGTAGACGCAGGTGCACGCCACCGCACCGGACAAGGGATCGCGGATCGTATCACCGTTGAATCCCTGTCCGATGAGGCAGATCCTGCGGGTGTCGTCGGTGATGAAGTCGACGCAGAGCTGCCCGTCGTCGGGCGGTGCCACGGCGGGAGGCTCAGCGGTGACGATGAGCGAGGCGGTCCCGGTGGGATCGGCGGTACAGGCGGCGACGAGGATAAGCAGCGTGAGGGCAGTCATGCAGCGGGACGCGGCGTGACCGGATGCGAGGCGGCGGGTCATGGGGGAATCCTCCTTCGAAGGTGGACGGTCGAATGGAGCGCTACCCGTCTGACTCGGCGTTCACCGGCGGCGGCGCATCGCTCACCCGTCAGTCTGCGACCTGCACGTTCCCCGGTCGTTCGGGGAGCGTGGGAGTTGGGTTCGCCCTGCGTTCTGTTGGCGTTCCGTTTGCGTTTCGTAAGACTGCGCCCACGCCGTATCGACGACGGGCGGTGTTCTATGACAGAACGACGACGGCACCGGTGCTCGCGCTCCCGGTGCCGTCGTCGTTTCGCCTAACGTCGCGCAGTCTCTCCGCAACGCCCTACGGCAGCACCGTCAACTCCACCGCGATCCCTGCGAAACGCGTCGCGTA
>JBDTUA010000375.1:0-5383 GCA_040007995.1 Gemmatimonadota bacterium
GTTGTCGCGGGGGGACATGAGCGGGTAGCCGACCGTATGGCCGACGATAGCAGCTGGACGCACCAGTGACGTGCGTAGCTTGACTCCATGCCTCGGGCGCGCGCCTTCACGCCGTCTCGCGCGTCTCGCGCACCTAACGTGGCCTGTCCCGTCCTGGTCGACGCGGCGACGTTGCGGTCGGGCTCGGCGGTATGCCCCGGGCCTATCGCCGGGATACCACTGGGGGCCTGCCATTGCGCCCCCTAGTGACGTAACACAAGCTTCGACATTGTCGAAGCCCGTGCATCGCAATCGCCCCAGCCAAAAAGCGTCCCTTACTGATGCCCGCGACGCTCTCCGTCGAACGAGGAACGCCGCCTCGCAGCCGCCTACTGGTCGTCAGCAATGGGCATGGCGAAGACCTGATCGGAGCCACAGTGATCGCGGCGCTTCGCGATCTCGCGGCCCCGGCCCTCGTCATCGACGCTTGGCCGATGGTGGGCAGCGGCGAGGCGTATTCGGCAGCGGGTGTGACGTGCATCGCCGACGGGTTGCGGTTGCCCAGCGAAGGATTCGGCACGCTGAGCGTGCGGGCCTTCACGCGCGACGTGCGGGCGGGGTGGGTCCGCGGACATCTCCGCCAGATGCAACTCGCCTACTCCCTGCGCGGACGTTACGCCCTCGTCCTTGCGGTGGGAGACCTCGTGCCGATGCTCGCCGCCTGCGCGGCCGCCACCCCCTTCGCCTTCGTAGGATGCGCCAAGTCGGTTTACTATGGACGTGCTGGTGCCTACACCAGCCTCGAGCGCTGGCTGCTGCGCCGCCATGCGGTTGCCTGCTATCCGCGTGACCAGCCGACCACGGACGCACTCGTCAGGCACGGGATCCCTGCGCGCTACCTCGGCAATCCCATGATGGACCGCGTTGCACCCAGCGGGATCACGCTGGAGTGGCGTGCGGACGAGGCAGTGGTCGCCGTGCTCCCCGGCAGTCGCCGAGACCGCGAGGCGAATGCCGTGCGCGTGTTGCAGATGATCGCGCACGCACGGGAATGCTACCGCGATGTCGCGCGGGTGCACTTCGCGTTCGTGGTCACGACCGGTTTCGATCGCGAGGTAGTGCGAACGTGTGCGACGCACGAGGCGGTCGACCGGGAGGCGCGCTGGACGCTGGCGCCCGATGGTGACGGACTCGTCCTCGGTGAGATGCGCGCCACGTTCACCGTGGGAGGGTTTGGCGACGTGCTCCCCCGTGCGAGGGTGGCGATTGCGCTGGCGGGGACGGCGAACGAGCAGGCGGTGGGCGTCGGGACGCCCATCGTCACCTTTGCCACGAACGGCGCGCAAGGCGAGGCCTACCTGCGCATGAAGATGCCGTACTTCGGCACCAGCGCGATACGTGTCGCTCCTGAGGCGACCGCGGTGGCCAACGCTGTCGTGCGCCTGATCCGTGACGATGTGCTGCACGCACGCATGCAGCGCGCCGGACGCGAACGCATGGGACGCCCTGGCGGGGCGCGCGCCATCGCCGGAGAAGTGCTGAGCGCTGTCACGCGCGTGGACTCGCCATGACCGGGCGGCGTCAATACGTGGTGGAGCTGCACGATATCGGCGCGCACGACCCTGGCGCCCCCGAGCGCATGCTCGCCTGTGTCCCGGCCGAGGCGCGGGCCAGCGCGGTCCTGCTCGTCGTGCCGCGATGGGGCGGCACCGCGGAGTGGCGCGCAGGTTCGGGGGCGCGCGTCGTCGGACCATCCGGACCGCCGGTCCTCCATGGCTACACCCACTCGTTAGGCCCGTCGCTCGTCTCCGCCCTCTGGACCGGAACCGAGCGCGAGGGAGAGTTTGCGCGCCTTTCCGACGCCGAGGCGTCGGCCCGGTTGTCCGCGGCACTACGGGCCGTCGCAGCGGCGTTTCCCGCCCCGATTCGCTGGTTCTGTCCTCCGCGCTGGCAGGCGAGCGACGGCACTCGGCGCGCGGTGCATCGCGCCGGACTCGGTCTGATGCAGCGCGACTCGCTGGAGCACCCGGACGGTCGCCGCATCGTCGCTCCCGCGCTCTGGTTCGACGACGGGGCCCGGTGGCTGCCGAATGCGCTGGGAGCCATACAGCACACGCTACGACTGCGCCGCCTGCTCCCGGCTGTGCGCGCCGTGCGGGTGGCCCTGCATCCGCGCGACGTGGACCGTCTCTCGTCGCGTCGTGCCATCGACCGACTCTTCGCGCAGTTCGAGCGCGACGCATGGGAAGCGACGTCGCTCGATGACCTGTCGAGGGTGGCGTGAGAAACACGGTCTCGGTGCTGATCACCGCGCATGACGCGGCGGCGACGATCACGCAGCCGCTGCGCGCCCTCGCTCGGCAATCGCTGCGGCCGGGGACACGGCTCGAGATCGTCGTCGTGGATGACCGTAGCACCGATGAGACGCTCCAACTCGCGCGCGCAGCCGCACCACCCGGGACGACGTTCCGGCGCATCGACGCGCACCACGATCCTCGACGCACCGCTCGCGTCGCAGCACTGCATTGTGCCCTTGAGGCCTCGACCGGCGACGTGGTACTCGTCCTCGATGCCGATGCGACGCCGCCGCCGGAGTGGGTGGCGGACAGTTGCCGTGCGCTCGCCAGCTCGCCGCTCGTCTCGTGGCCGATCGCCTTTGGTGCAGCGGCCCCGACGACCGAGGCGCGGCTCGTGGCCGCGATGCAAACGGCGGACAACGCGCTATACCTCGGCGTGTGCGACGTGCTGGCACGGCTCGGCCTCGCCGCAGGATGCTGTTTCGGCGCTGCAGCGGTGCGGCGGGAACTGCTGGAGCGCGTGGGCGGATTTGCCGCGCTCCCGTTCACCCTCACCGAGGACCTGGCCTTCGCACGAGCGGCGCACCGCATCGGCGCGCGAATGCGCGTCGGGCGCGGCACGCGCGTGGTGGTCGCCGGCGCGGCGACATTCCACGACTTCGTCACGCGCGCGGTACGGGCGGGAACGGGTGGTGGGTTCTCAGCGCTCGCTGCCGTGCTCACGCTCGGAGTCGCAACCCTTCCCCTCCTGGTCGCCCTGGCTGCGTTCGGTCTGGTCGGGTGGCCGGTCGTGGCGATGCGTTGGGGGGCGGGGGCGGCCTTCACTCTCCACGGCCTCGCGCGCGCGCGGTCACTCGAGGCGGCGTGGGCATCGCTCGTTCTGGAGCCAGTGGCGATCGTCGTCGCTGTCTGTGTGTGGCGCCGCTCGCGCACGACACGGGCGGTGGCGTGGGGAGGAGTGTCGTACGCGCGCGTCGACGCGCTCGCACGCGGCGGGGACTCCGCATGATGGTCGACGCGCTTCCCGCCGTCGCGGTGCGCCCGTACCGCCGTAGCGACCGCGCGCGCGTGCGCGCCATCGTCTGCGCCACCGCGTTTCGCAATAGGGGCCACCACGTGATGCTCGGCGATGCCGACCTCTTCGCCGACTACTGGTCGAGCTACTACACGGACCACGAACCGGAGTCGTGCATGGTCGCCGAGCGAGAAGGAGTCGTCGTCGGCTACCTGTTCGGGTGCGTCGACTCGCTTCGCTACCAGCGCACGATGGCGCGGGCAATCGTCCCCTCCGTCCTGCGTCGGCTGATCGTTCGGAGTGCAGGGGAAGCGCTGCACGGTCGCCTGCGTGAATGCCGTCTCCTGCGCTGGCTCCTCCTTCGCGCCTGGCGCGAAGCGCCGTCGATCGACCTCCATCGGTATCAGGCGCACTATCACCTCAACCTGCTGCGCGCTGCCACCGGGGAGCGGCTCTATACGCGGATGGCGATCGATTTCATGCGACGGGCGGAGGCACAGGGGGCTGTGGGAGCGCACGGACAGGTACTCGATCGCCTCGAGAATGGCGTCTGGCAGCGTCTCGTGCGCGACTTCACGCTGCTACACCCGGATGTGCTGGTCGTGGAAAGCGTTCGCGAATCCACGATGGAACTCGCGCTGGGCGCTGATGTGACGCATGAGGCGGATTCGCACGGCCCGCCAGTTCGCTGGGCCAATCGCGCCTTCGGCGCGGCGATCCCGGACTTCATCTCCGTCCTGCAGTGGATGCGGAAATGGCGGCGCCTCTAGTCCAGTCGCTTGAGCCAGCGCGCCGTCCCGGACGCTCACTCCGTCGCCCGCTTCACGTGGCGGCGATGGTGAATGGCCCGGGCGAAGTGGCGGCGTGGCTCTATCCGTTCGCGCACGCGCTTCGGCAGCAGCAACCGGACGCCGTGCTCACTGCGGCGTTGCTGCCGTGCCGGTTCGCCTCGGGGCGTGAGGCGCAGGTCATTCACGGGATGCCCGACGTCGATCACGTCCTGCGGTGGTCGGAGAGCCTGCGCTGGTTGGCGCGGGGTCGCTCTCCGCTCGTGCGCACGCCACCCGACGTCATCCTGCACTTCGGCGGCGAGATCGCGATCAGCATCGCGCTGGGGCGCCGGTTGGGCGTGCCGGTTGTCGCGTATCAGGAGGAGGCGCTGCAGCGGCCCGAGTGGCTGCACCGTGTCTTTGTTCGCGACGCGCGCACGGCCAATGGGCATGAATCCGACACCGTGCGCGTGATCGGCAACCTGATGGTCGATGCCGCGCTGCTGCGCGTACCGCATCGCGCGGCCAGCCCTGCCTCGCGCCCGATCGTCGCCCTTTTTCCGGGGAGCCGAACGTACTTTCTGCAGCAACTGCTCCCGTTCTTCCTGCGGGTCGCCCACTCGCTCCAGAGTGGGCGCCCCGACGTGCGCTTCGTGCTCGCGCAGTCGCCGTTCGTGTCGAACGACGATGTTCGCCGCGCGGTTGCTCCCGGCGGCGAACGCGTAGTGGAGGGAGACAGCGGCACGGTGCATGTCGTTGCCGGGCGCTGCTACATTCGTTCGGAGCGCGGGGTCAACGTCGAGGTCCTGACTCCCGAGGCGGCGATGCAGCACGCGCGGCTCGCGATAACGATTCCAGGGACGAACACGGCCGAGTTGGCGGTATTGGGCATCCCGATGCTGCTCGTGCTGCCCACCAACCGGCTGCACGCGGTGCCGCTTCCGGGGCTCGCCGGCCACCTCGGGCAGATCCCGATCGTCGGGCCGGCGGCGAAGGAGTTGATCGCCCAGGCGATCGTCCGTCGCCGCAGCTACTGGGCGCACCCCAACCGCCTGGCCAATGCGGCCATCGTCCCGGAGATGATCGGCATCCTGACCGCAGACGGGATCGCCGAACGCCTCGCGCGCATCCTCTCGCAGCCGCTGGCTCCCATGGAGCAGCGATTGCGACACGCAATGGGAGCGCCAGGGGCGAGTGATCGACTGGTACAGGAGGTGACGGCCGTTGCGACCGAGTGGGGGCGCGCCGATGCGTGAGCCGCTGCGTGAGCCGCTGCGTGAGCCGCTAGGTGAGCCGCTAGGTGAGCCGCTAGGTGAGCCGCT
>JBDTUA010000376.1:0-5379 GCA_040007995.1 Gemmatimonadota bacterium
AGTACGCGGAGTTCGCGGAGGACCAACGACGTCCACTCCACCCACCGTCCTCGAAAGCGCCAGAGCCGCTGCGTCCTCTGCCGTTCAAATGAGCGGGCTCTCCCCCACCAGCAGCTCCCACCCTAACGTATAGGCATGCGTCTCCCCCTGATTCCGACCCTAACGCTCGCCGCCGTCTCTCTGACCGCCTCCTGCGCCCCAACCCCGCCGAGCGTACCAGCGCCCGCCCCGACGACAGCACGCCTCTCCCCGAACACCCCCCTCACCCCCATACAATCCGCCTGGGTCAACCGCACCCTCGCCTCCCTCTCGTTACGCCAACGCATCGCCCAGATGATCACCGTCTGGGTACTCGGCGACTACACCAGCACCGGCGACTCCACCTTCGCCGAGGTCCGCCGATGGATCGAAAACGACGGCATCGGCGGGATGACGCTCTCACTCGGCTCCCCGATCGAGGTGGCGGCCAAGATCAACACGCTGCAGGCGCTTAGTCGCGTCCCGCTCGAAGTCTCGTCGGACCTCGAACCGGCGCTCGGCAGGCTGGAGGGCGGGGTCTTCACGCACTACATGATGGATGCAGGCGGCGCGACGGTCTTCCCCACGGCGATGGCGATCGCGGCGACCGGACGTGACCAGGATGCCTACGACGTGGGACGCGCCATCGGCGCCGAGGCGCATGCGGTCGGCATCACGATCAACTTCGCCCTGGTCGTCGACGTCAACAACAATCCGCGGAATCCGGTCATCAATACGCGATCGTTCGGCGAGGATCCGGCCCGCGTGGGACGCCTCGCCGCGCTCTTCATCGAAGGGTCGCATGCCGCGGGGACGATCGCTGCGGCGAAGCACTTTCCCGGGCACGGCGATACAGACGTGGACTCGCACGTGGGGCTGCCGGTCGTTGGCGCGAACTGGGCGCGGGTGAACAGCACCGAGTTGGTCCCCTTCCGGGCGGCGATCGCGGCGGGGGTCGACCTGGTGATGTCGGCACATATCTCCTTCCCCGCGCTCGACGGCGACTCGACCACCCCTGCCACTCTCGCCCCGTCGATCATGACCGGGCTCCTGCGTGACTCGCTTGGCTTTCGCGGCATCGCGATCACCGACGCCATGTCCATGGACGGGGTAGGGAAGGGGTACGGGGTCGCGGAGAGCAGTATCCTCGCGGTGAAGGCTGGCGCGGACATCCTGCTCAAGCCCAACGATCCGACGCAAGCGATCGACGCGGTGCTCGGGGCGGTGGAACGTGGGGAGATCTCGCGGGCGCGCATCGACTCGTCGGTGCGTCGCATCCTTGGACTCAAGGCTCGGAGCGGCGTCGCCTTCCGCCGCTTCGTGTCGCTGGACTCGCTGCGCGAGGTGGTGGGCTCACCCGCGCATCGGGCGCTCGCGCTCGATATTGCCCACCGATCGATCACGCTTCTCCGGGACCGCGGGACGCTCCTCCCGTCGCGTGGCAAGCGGACGGTTGTCATCCAGTACATGCCGGAAACTGAACTGCGCGCCGGGCGCGTCTTCTCTGCGACGATGCGCCGCGCGGACGCCACAACGCGAGTCTTCAAGATCACGCCGACAACCGCCGCATCGCAGCTCGAGGCCCTCGCGCCGGCCATCGCCGCCGCCGAGCGAGTGATCCTGGCGCCGTACGTGCGGCGCATCGAGGGCGAAGGGCGACCGGCAATTCCCGAACACATCGCCGCGTGGATGTCCGCACTCGCGAGCGCCGACTCGGCGCGTGGCACTGCCCGCGTCGTCCTGGTCGCCTTCGGAAATCCGTACCTGATCCGTCAGCTGCCAGCGGCCGGGACATATATGGTCACGTACAGCGTGGGCGATGCGTCGGAACTGGCGGCGGCGGAGGCGCTGCTCGGACTCGGCGCCATCGGTGGAAAGACTCCCGTCTCACTTCCCGGCTTCTTCGCGCTCGGTGATGGGCTGGTGCGCGAGGCGCTTCGCTAGCGACGGGGAGCCTAACGCGCGCGAATAGTTCTCGCGGTCAGGCCGGGATCATCGAAGCGCAACGGTCCAGCGCCGAGCGTTGCTCAGGAGCGACAGGCCTTCACATACGCGTCGGCCCGATCGCCCGGCACCCGGTCGAGCGGAGAGTCGAGGCCGAAGGCGATGTGCGCCGCCTCGTGCTCGATCGTCCAGACGATCTTGTCGAAGGGTCGCATCCCCAGGTTCAGCGAATCGATTTCGCGGGCGAAGACCATGGCGCCGTCGGGGCGAGCCTGTCCGGAGGCGAGCTGCGCTCCCACGCGCCACATGTACGGACGCATGCTGATCTGGCCGCTGCGCACCGAGCGGTCCATGACGTCGGCATACGTCGAGCAGGGTTCGCCGCGCTGACGCAGCTCGGCGATGCGTTTCTCGAGCGTCGCGACTTCGGAGGGATTGAGCGCGGCATTGTCGCACCCGTCGCACGCCATGACGCTTGGCGCCGAGGGGCCGCTCGCTCGGGCGAGTTCCGGCGTCGCCGAGCTGCTGGGTGCGGGCTCGCGTTGCACCGCCGGTACGGCGGCGGACGACGCACGTGCGCCGACGACGCTGCGGGTGCACGCCAGCGGGACGGCGACAAGGGCGATCAGGGCGAGAAGTGCGAGTCTCTGAAACATGCGCGCACGCTTCACCTAACGAGAGACGATGCCATCGGCCCGGACGCTGTCACGCAGGCGTTCGTGCGACCTCCCGGGAGCAACAGCGGCTCACTGGCGGAAAACCAGTGAGCCGCGTTCATGAGTTGCGGGACTTAGTAGCCGCCGCCGCCGCGACGGCCGCCGCCACCACCGCCACCGCCACCACCGCCGTATCCACCGCCGCCGCCGCCGCTACCGCCGCTACCACCGCTGCGACCGCCGCTCCCAGGCGTTCCGCCGCCCAGTCGCGTCACGTTCTCGGCAGCCGGGCCTTTCTGGCCCTGGACGACGTCGAACTCCACGCTCTCGCCTTCATCGAGCGACTTGAAACCGCCGCCCTGAATCGCCGAATGGTGGACGAACAGATCCTTGCTCCCGTCCTCGGGGGTGATGAAGCCGAATCCCTTCGAGTCGTTGAACCACTTTACAGTTCCCTTCGTTCGCATGTGCCGCGCTCCGTCCGAATGCTTGGTGTGTTGAGGGATCGGCTCTTCGATCACCCAGACAGAATAATGGTACGTTTTTCCGCTGCTGTCACCGCTCAAAATGACGCGGCGACGAAGAAATTTGGTGCAGCGCGTGCCGTGAGGGGGGTGAATGCCCGGGGCCGCTTGGCGAGCGGATCCGTGGCATTCCCCGCGCAACGGAGCGGCTCGCCACCCGTGGACCACGTGCCGGCAACGCCTCAAGCTTGCCTCGGCCACACCTCGAGTACGCCTCGAGTACGCCTTGAGCACGCCTTGAGCACGCCTTGCGCGCACCTTGAGCACGCCTCGAGCACGCCTCGAGCACGCCTCGAGCACGCCTCGAGCACGCCTCGAGCACTCCTCGAGTACGCCTCGAGCACCCCTCGAGCACGCCTCAGCCACGCCTTCAGCACCCCTCGACCTCTTGCGACCTCGGGGCTCGGGGCATATGTCAGCTGCCGTTGTCCGAATCCCGTCCCTGGAGCTCCCATGTCGTACCACCGCCCCGACTTCCGTCGAGTGCTCGTCTGTCTCCTGCTCTCCGGCATTGCCTCGCTCGCCGGCGCGCAAGCCAACAGCGACTCGTCCGCCCGCCGAACGGCCCCCGAGAGCGATCTCCCGCTGATCCCGACGCGGCCGCTCAACTTCACCACCGACGAGGGGACCTGGATGTCGCTCGACCTGTCGCCGGACGGCCGTACGATCGTCTTCGACCTGCTCGGCGACCTCTATACCATCCCCGCGACCGGCGGGTCTGCCACCCGCATCACCAGCGGGTCGGGCTTTGATGGGCAGCCGCGCTTCTCGCCCGACGGCAAGTCGATCGTCTTCGTGAGCGACCGATCGGGGAGCGAGAACCTCTACCTCATCTCGCCCGACGGGAAGAATCTCCGTCCGATCACGCGCGGTCGCGACATGGCGTACATCTCGCCCGACTGGACCCCGGACGGACAGTACCTCGTGGTCTCGCGCTCCAACGACCTGTGGCTGTATCACAAGGACGGCGGCAGCGGTTTGCGCCTGACGGAACCACCGGCGGCGACCCCCGGTGGAGGGGGTCCCGGAGGCGGCAGTGCCCCTTCGAACTTCATGGGCGCCTCGGTCACTCCGGACGGTCGCTACATCTACGCCGGTGCCCGCACCGGTGCCGCCGGCTACAACCAGATGATGGGGACGACGCAGATCGTCATGTACGATCGGGAGAACGGGCGGCTCGAGCGCCGCACGCTCAACTTGGGCACCGGCTTCCGTCCCGCCGTCAGCCCCGACGGCAAGTGGCTGGCGTACGGCTCGCGGCAGATGGCGGTAACCGGCCTCAAGCTGCGAGAGCTCGCCTCGGGCGACGAGCGCTGGCTCGCCCATGACATCCAGCGCGACGACATCGAGTCGCGCGGCTCACGTGACCTGCTCCCCGGCTATTCGTGGACGTCGGACTCGAAGGCGCTCATCATCTCGCATCACGGCAAGATCTGGAACGTCGACGTCGCAACGGGAAAGCAGACGCAGATCCCGTTCACCGCGACGGTCGACCAGATGCTGGGCGACCTGGTGCGCTTCGACTATCCGGTCAATGACTCGGTCCTCACGGTGCGACAGATTCGCGGCGCGCGTCCGTCGCCCGACGGCAAGCGCCTGGTCTTCTCGGCGCTCGACCGGCTCTGGATCATGGATTTGCCTAACGGGACGCCGAAGCGCCTGACGACCGCGAACGAGGGAGAGCACGCCCCCGTCTGGTCGCCCGATGGGCGCTACATCGCGTACGTCTCGTGGACCGAAGATGGCGGCGACATCTGGCGAATTGCGGCTGGCGGCGGTCGTCCGGAGAAGCTGACGACCCAGACGGCGTTCTACGACGACATCATGTACTCGCCGACCGGCTCGCGGATCGTCGCGGCCCGTGCACCTCGTACCGAGCGGGCGATCGTCAACGACGAGATCAACCCCAAGCTCGTCATCACCGATCTGGTCTGGATCCCGGCAACGGGGGGTGCCCCGACCTTCATCACCGGAATCACCAACGCCGGGCGCCCGCACTTCTCCAGCGACACCAATCGCGTCTGGATCTTCGAGGCGGGCGACGGGCTGGTCTCGATGCGCTGGGACGGGACCGATCGCAAGGAGCACCTGAAGGTCACCGGCTACCAGACGCCCGGTGGCGGGCCTAACGCGCGCCCGCGGAACGCGCAGGAGCTGCAGGTTTCGCCCGACGGACAGCGCGTCCTTGCCCTGGTGGACAACAAGCTCTTCGTCGTCCCGCTCCCGATGACCGGCGG
>JBDTUA010000377.1:0-5354 GCA_040007995.1 Gemmatimonadota bacterium
CGAGGTGGTGGATCAGGGCATAAATCGACGTGCTCTGGAACGGATTTCCCCCGATCAGCAGCGGATGGAAGGAGAAGACCTGCCGCAGCCGCTCATCCTTGATGAACTGGTTCACGTAGGTCGCCACCGACTTGTGCGACTGCAGCCGCACGAGGTCGGGCGCCACCTTGAGCATCTCGCCGAACTTGTGGAACGGCTTGTCGATCAGCGCGAAGCCCGTGTCGAAGATGCGTTCGGTCGACGCGCTGAACTTGAGGAAGCCCTCCACGTCGTCCGGATTGAACGCGCGCACCTGCTCCACGAGCGCGTCCATGTTCCCGTTGTATCGGAAGACGGAGCCGTCCTCGAATCGCACGTTGTAGTACGGGTCGATGGGGACGAGCGTGACATAGTCGGCGGTCCGGCGCCCGCAGAGCGTGAAGAGGTCGTCGATCAGCCACGGAGCGGTGATGATCGTCGGTCCCGCGTCGAAGGTGAAGCCGTCCTGCGCGAAGACGTACGCACGCCCTCCCGGCTTGTCGCGCTGCTCCAGGATCGTGACGTCGTGCCCCTGGGCGCGCAGGCGGATCGCGGCGGCTAAACCACCGAAGCCGGAGCCGATGACGAGGACGCGCAAGATTTAAGAAGACGAGAAGAGAGAAGACGAGAAGACGAGAAGACGAGAAGCACTCGGTCAGGCGGGGCGGGGGAGTGGGGGGGAGAGGCAGTCGGAGGGATTCGTCTGCTCCTGCCATACCGTTGGGCGGCCGCGGAGGGCGAGGGTGACGGGGACGAGCATGGCAATCGTTCCCAGCACGGCGGCCCACATCAAGTTGTCGCGCACGCACAGGGCGACCGGCATGATGCCGTTGACGGCATACAGCACGATCGGCAGCGCCGTGTTGCTGATGCGCGTGGCAAAAAGCGTGGGCGGCGCGAAGATCAGGACCAGACGCGAGATGAGGGTCCCCGTGAGGTACCAGCCGAACCAGTTCGACAGGGGCATGCCGTAGAAGACGTCCTTCGTGAAGAACGCGACGATCGGTTGGGGAAGTCCATGTTGCTTGAACAGGTCGCCGTCGCCCCAGATCCAGTGCATGGTCTTCACCATCGCCGGATCCATCGAGACGTCCCACGCCACGAGGATGACGCCGCCGACGAACGCCCACTTCCACTTCGTCGCATTGTCGTCGCGCGCGGTGAGCAGGCGACCGGTGATCGCCAGTGAGCCGACGATCATGTAGAACCAGGAAAGCGGGATCGGGAACGGGACAAGACCGAGGATCCGGTACCCCAGCATCGTCGTGTAGGCGTAGTCCCCAAACGGGAGTTGCGTGCGCGTGCCGATCAGCTCGGACAGGAGCGCGACCCCCGACGAGACGACAAAGAGCGGGAGGGTTCGGCGCCAGCCGATCCGTGCGCCCAGGTGCAGGATGGCGGCGATGGCGCCGAGCACGACGTAACTGGGGCCGGAGAACTTCCAGCCCAGACGCATGATCGTGGCGTTCGGCTCCTGCGCGAGCCAGACCGGGGCCGGGCCGGCGAGGAAGGTCGTCAGCGCGATCGTGGAAAAGGCGATCAGCGCGCAATGCGCGAGGAGAAACCCGGGAGCCGCCCGGCGAGCCCAGGGCGAATCGGTGGCGTCGGACATCGGAACGCGGGGAGCGGTGTTAGGCGACGGAAGCGGCGGCTGCTCGGCTGCTACCGGAGGTCGGAAGAGGGGCCAGCGGACCGAGCCAGGCGCGTGCGAGCACACCGGCGCGGCCGAGCCACCCGACGCTCGCGCGACGGGTGACGTTGTCGTAATCCTGGCGCGCGATGGCGTCGAGAATCGAGGCATATCCCACGGCGCAGGCATTGGCACAGCGCTGGGCATCCGATGCGAGGAGCGCGATGCCTGGGGCGGCAGCGGCGTAGAGCGAGGTGGCCCGGTCGATCTGCGACCGGATGAGCGCGGTCCACGCCTCTCGGCGCTCGAGGACGCGCCCCGCCAGCACGTCCGCGGCGGTGAAGCCGAACGCCGCGAGCTCATCCTCCGGGAGATAGCACCGCTGCCGACGGGCGTCCTCGCCCACGTCCCGAAGGATGTTGGTCAGCTGCATCGCGGTGCCCAGCGTGCGGGCATAGCCGACCGCGGTCTTGAGCGACGCGTCGCCCCGGACCCCCCAGACGTAGGTGCACATCTCGCCGACGGACGATGCCACTCCCGCGCAGTAGTGCTCAAGTTCGCGCCAGCGTCGGTAGTGGCAGCCGTTGAGATCGAGGGCCACCCCGTCGAGCAGTTCGTCGAGCGGGGCACGCGGTACGCCGAAATGCTGGACCGTCCAGGCCAGTTCGCGAAAGACCGGGGAGGTCGGACGGCCATGGAAGGCGCTGTTAAGGCCGCGAAGGTGCGCGGCGAGTCGCGTTCGGACCTCGTCGGTGGAGGAGCCGCGGATCGTGGCATCATCGACGATGTCATCGGCCAGGCGACAGAAGGAGTAGAGGGCCAGCGCCCCGCGACGCTTCTCGGGCGGAAGGAAGAGGCTCGCGAGGTAGAAGGTACGCGAGTGCGAGCGAAGGATCCTTTCGCAGAATTGGGCGTCAGCGACGGACATCAGTAACCGGGTGCGGGGCGACAATGGGTTCGTCAAGAATAACGTCTGACGGCCACAGGAGTTCCGACCAGAATTCCCGGGCGGCGCGCGCTGCCGCAGCTTCGTGCGTGTTGGATCGCGTTCTCGAACGGAACAGATGTTCACGTTTCGTTGCTCCACCGCTCCGATCGACGACGCCGACATGGGCCGCGAGACGAATGACGAACGGTTCGTCCCCTCCTCGTCCTACCGGCGCTCAGGACAGCCGGTCCCTCGCGGTGCACCTCCGGCGGGCGGGACCAACGGTTCGCCAGATGCAAGCCGCGAAGAATCGCATCCGTTTATTGACAGGACGTCCAATCGCACGTATGAACAGGCACTGCAACGGGCCTTTGAGCTCGCCAGGTGCAGCTGACGCGCGAATTCGTCCTCGCGGCAGCGATATGCAGGCGGCTCATCACGCGCGTCGCACGGCCGTCGGCTCTCGACGGTATCTCACCCACCTCATGCGGGAGGTCGCATGAAAAGATTCGTTCGCTGGGGAGGAACGCTGGTCGCTGTCCTTGTGGCGACGTTCAGCGGTACTGCCACGGCGCTGCACGCCCAAGCGGCGGCTGGCGTCGGTACGATCGAAGGAACCGTCACCGAAGGCGGGACGGGGCGCGTGCTCGAAGCGGCGCAGGTTGGCGCCACGACGGCCGGACTCGGGACCGTCACCAATTCGGCCGGTCACTACCGCCTGACGAACGTCCCCGCGGGGTCGATCGTCCTGCGCGTGCGATTGGTCGGGTACGCGCCGCTGACGAAGACCGTGACGGTCGCGGCCGGCCAGACGCTGACCGCGGACTTCGTCATCCAGCAGTCGGCGGTGCAGCTGCAAGCCGTCGTGACCACCGGCACCGCCGGTGCGACGGAAATCAAGCGCCTTGGCAACTCGGTCGCGACGATCGATCCGCCGAAATTCGCGCCAATCCGCACCGCATCCGAGCTGCTGCAGGGACGTGAGCCGGGCGTGGTCGGGCTCTCGTCCTCCGGCTTGGTCGGTGAGGGGATGAAGATCCGCATCCGCGGCAACGCGTCGCTGACGCAGTCCAACGAGCCGATCGTCTTCGTCGACGGCATCCGCATCAACTCCGGCGGAGCCAGCTCGGCCAACGCGACGCTGTCGCGCCTGGACGATATCGATCCGGCGTCGATCGAGCGCGTGGAGATCCTCAAGGGTGCGGCGGCGGCGACGCTGTACGGCACCGAGGCCTCCAACGGCGTGATCCAGATCTTCACCAAGCGCGGCACGTCGGGCGATCCCAAGTGGGATCTGGGGATCACGCAGGACTTCTCGACCTTCCCCACCAATCGCATCGACGACAACTGGGGTGTCCCCGTGCGACAGGGACAGCTCGATTCACTGAAGGTGCTGTGGGGGCGCAGTGATCTGGCGCTCTTCCAGCCGTTCAGCGAGCCGTTGCAGCGCAAGTACTTCGAGACGGGCTCTGCCCAGACCGTGAACCTCTCGGTGACCGGCGGCACGCAGAACCTGAACTATCTCGCGTCCGGCAACTTCACCAAGGATGACGGTGCCTTCGCGTCCCAGAAGCTCCAGGGGCTCGCCAAGGACCTCGTCCGCCGCACCGGCGGTCGGACGGTGGTCGGCTTCTTCCCGACCCCCAAGCTCCGCATCGGGGCGCAGGCGGCGTACAACAACACCTACGCCAACCGCCCGCAGTACGGCAACAACATCTACTCGCCGATTACCCTGCTCGAGTTCTCGAAGCCGGACCTCGGCCAGTGTATCAACTCCGACCCCAACCACACCGATCCGCAGCTTGGCGTCGCGTCACCGGGCGTCTGCAAGATCGCCGGCAACCCGACCGGTTCGCCGAACGCTTTCGGTACGCCGCGTGAAACGGCGAAGAAGCTGAGCGAGATCGGGTCCGATCGCTTCATCTCGTCGTTCGACGCCTCGTACACCCCGATTCCGTCGGTGAACTTCACCGGCATCTTCGGCGTGGACTTCACCAGCCAGACCATCACGCAGTACCAGCCCTTCGGCTACAACGTCGACAACGTCATCGGCGACGACGTGTACGGCGACAAGGGGATCTACGACGAGAACAACCGTCAATTGACCCTCGATGTGAAGGGGAACTGGACGCGCGACTTCGGCCGCTTCAACTCCGCGTTCGTCTCCGGCGTGCAGGGTTTCCTGACAAAGGTGACGTATCCCGGCAGCTTCGGCTACGACTTCCCGGGCCCGGGGATCGCCCGCACCGACGCCGCCGGCGTGCAGACGGCCAGCGATGGCATCCTGCAGACGGTGAACGGTGGCTACTTCGTCCAGGAGCAGCTCGGCTACAAGAATTGGATCTTCGTCACGGGTGGCGCGCGCTATGACTACTCCAGCGCCTTCGGCAAGACCGCGGCCGGTGTGCTCTATCCGAAGGTGTCGGTGTCGTTTGTGCCGACCGACCTGACGGGCGGCGCCATCGGTCCGTTCTCCTCGCTGCGCCTGCGCGCCGCGTGGGGGCAGTCGGGACGTCAGCCGTCGGCCTTCGCCAAGTTCACGACCTTCAGCGCCAAGGGCGGACCCGCCGGCGCCGGCCTGCAGCCCGACAACCTCGGCAACCCGGACCTCAAGCCGGAAATTTCCACCGAGATCGAAGGGGGCTTCGAGGCAGGCTTGCTCAACGACCGCATCGGCATTGAAGCGACGTACTGGAAGCGTCGGGTCAACGACCTCCTGTTCAACGTGCAGTTCCCGCCCTCGGGTGGCTTCACCAATGCGCAGCTGACGAACGTCGG
>JBDTUA010000378.1:0-5340 GCA_040007995.1 Gemmatimonadota bacterium
CGGCGTCGCCCGAACTGGTCGCCGTAGCGCCAGGCGGCGAACTCGGGGCGCTGCGGTTGGCCGATGCGGACCAGCGTCGTCCCTTCGGGGAGCTGGGCGAGGCCGATGTTGTCGGTCGACACGCGGCGCTTCGTGTCGCGGTAGAGCTGCTCCGCCTGCTCGATCGCTTCCCAGCGCTCCTCGAGCGGCGACAGGTTCCAGCGCTCGCAGGAGCGGCAGACCACCCACAATCGGCCCCGTGCAGGATCGAACGCCAAGCGCTCCCCCACGGGAAAGGCCTCGAGCGATTCGTTCTGGCCGAGCGGCTTGTTACAGAAGATGCAGGTTGAGAACATCGGCTTCGTTGGTGCGGTCTTTCATACTACGTCGGGGGAGGGCGCGAAGGTTCATGGAACGCGGTGCGCCCTCATGCAGGGATTGCGACGCCGCGCCCGGGTGGCAATGCTCCCCTCATGTCTACACACATCGACGGGAGCACGAATTCGCCGAAGCGCGTCGCCATCGTCGGCGCCGGGATCATCGGGAGTTCGTGGGCGCTGGTCTTTGCCCGGGCCGGCTGGGAGGTACGCGTCTTCGCCCGGCATCAGGCGGTGCGCGACACGCTGCACGATCGCGTCGCCCGATCGGCTGCCGCGGCTCAGGCCGTCGCCCCGGAGGTGACCGTCAACGACGTCCTGTCTCGTATCTGGATCGTCCCGTCGCTGGACGAGGCGCTCGCGGGGGCAGAGTGGGTGCAGGAATCGGTCGAGGAGGACGTGACGGTCAAGGGGGCGCTGTTCGCCGAGCTCGATCGGCTCGCCGGCGCCGATACCGTCCTTGCGAGCTCGACCTCGTCCATTGGGGTGTCGCGCTTCACCGCGACGCTCCCGGGGAGGGGGCGGACCCTGGTCGCGCATCCCGCGACTCCGCCGCACCTCATCCCGGTCGTGGAGATGGTCCCGGCCCCCTTCACCGACGACGCGGTGATGCGTCGAGCATTCGAGACGATGCGGGCGGTGGGACAGGTCCCGGTCCTGGTCACGCGCGAGCAGCCGGGCTTCGTGATGAATCGCCTGCAGGGGGCGCTGCTGACCGAGATGTTCGCGGTCGTGCGCGACGGTCTCATGACGCCGGAAGACGTGGACGCGCTCATCCGCGATGGCTTCGGGCTGCGCTGGGCCTTCCTCGGTCCGCTGGAGGGGGTCGACCTCAACGCCCCCGGCGGGATCGCCGACTATCTCGCGCGCTACGGCTTCATGTTCGACGAGATGGCGCGCGAACGGGGGGCGACCGAGCCCGTGGTCACCGAGGAAATCGTGGCGACGCTGCAGGGCGCGATGCGCGCCCGGCTCCCGCTGGAGGCGCTCCCCGCGCGCGTCGCCTGGCGCGACGCGCGGATGGCGGCGCTGCGGGCGTTGCGGGCAGAAGCTCGTTAGGCCGTCGGTCGCCTTTCCTGTCGCCCCCTCGCCCTATCGGGAACGGTCGGCGCTCGAGACCGGTGCCGTAGCGGGCGTCGGCGACGCCGGGAGCGTCAGGCAGAACTCCGTTCGTCCCGGCCGCGACGCCACCAGCTGCAACGTCCCTCCGTGTGCCTCGGCGATGCGCCGCGAGATCGCCAGTCCGAGTCCGGCGCCGCTGGTCTCCGTCGGCTCCACTCGTCCGCGAGCGGGGTCTCCGCGGAAGAAGCGTTCGAAGACGCGCTCCTGAACTTCGGGTGGAATCCCCGGCCCGTCGTCCACGACACGGATCTCGTAGCGCGCGCTCTCGCCGTCGCGGCGCTCGGCCAGCTCGACCGACACCGACCCGCCCCCAACCGAGAACTTGATCGCGTTGTCGAGCAGGTTGAGCAGCAGTCGCCCCAGCAGGTCGGCGTCGCCATGAAAGGGGGCGTCCATGACCGGGAGCAGTTCCACGCGCACGCTGCGCCGCTCGGCGATCGGCCGTACCGCGCGGGTGGCGTTATGCACCACCTCGTCGAGGTAGATGTCGCCATGTCGCGCGACGAGGTATCCGGCGTCCGCGCGCGCCAGCAGGAAGAGGTCGTCGACGATGCGCGTGAGGCGTCCCGCGGCGCCCTGCATCACCGCCACCGACTCGCGATACTCCGACTCGCTCCGGTGCTCGCGTGCGAGCGTGACCTGCGCCTCGGTGCTGAGAATCGCAGTGGGGGTGCGCAGCTCGTGCGAGGCGTCGGCCATGAAGCGCCGCTGCTGCGCGAAGGCGCGCTCGAGTCGATCGAGGAGCGAATTGACGACCGTCGCCAACCCGCCCAGTTCGTCGTGCGGACTCACCACCGGGAGGCGCTCGTGCAGGTTGGCGTCGGTGATCGCTGCGGCGCGCGCCCCCATCGCCGAGACCGGGGCGAGTGAGCGGCGGGCGACGAAGAAGCCGCCGGCCGCGGCGGCCGCGAGGAGGAGGGGGAGAGCGATGAGGAAGGCGCGTCGCACCCGGGCGAGCACGTCCTCGATGTCGTGGAGCGGTGCGATCCCGGTCAGCGAGACGGCTTCACCCGCCAGCCGCACGGTGCGGGTATGCACCCGGTAGTTGTCGCCATGCGTCACGATCGTGCGGTAGCCCTCGCCGCCGTCCCCGCTTCGCGCCGCCGCCAGTGCCTGCGCCGAGTCCAGCGGGCGAATGCCGGTGGCCTCCGACTCGGCGTCGTTCTCCATCGGACTCGTCGCCAGCAGGCGTCCCGTGCGGTCGAGGATCACCATTTGCAACTGACGGAAGTGCACCTCGTACGCGGTGGTGCTGGCCGCCACCTCGTTGCTGGGCGCGAGCCGCCGCTCGTTCGCCAGCTCGCGCGAGAAGGCGCTCAGCGCATCGCCCATGAAGTGGTCGGTGCGCTCCAGCAGCGTGCGGCTGAAGACGACGTATGACACGATGGCGAACGTCGCGAGCGGGACCCCGAGCACCACGGCGAACCAGAGGGTGATCCGCGCGCGCAGCGACGACGGCCACCAGCGCATCGTCATCCGGCGGTGGAGCCGGCGTCGCCTCCTGGCGCCTCTCTTCCCGCCGCGTCCGCGATCGCCGTCTCGGCGCTGTCCGTGGCCGGCACGTTGAGCATGAAGCCGGCCCCGCGCAGCGTCACCACGAGCGAGGGCTCCTCGCCGTCGTCGAGCTTGCGTCGCAACCGGCTGGCGTACACGTCGATGATGTTCGAGTACGTGTTGCTCTTGTCTTCCCAGACGTGCTCCATCAGCTCCGCACGACTCACCACGCGCCCGGCGTGTCGGGCGAGGTGATGCAGCAAGGTGAATTCCTTCGTGGTGAGCGGGATCTCGCGCGTCCCTCGGCGGACCAGGTGGCGCGTGGTGTCGATCACCAGGTCGCCGAGGACCAGCTCCGGCGACAGCACGTCGCCGCGCCGCCGAGTGAGGGCGCGCAGGCGGGCGAGCAGCTCCCCGAAATCGAACGGCTTGGTGAGATAGTCGTCGGCCCCCGCATCGAGCCCCGTGATGCGCTGCTCCACTGAATCCAGTGCGGTGAGCATCAGGATCGGAACCGATTGCTCGGCGGCGCGGAGCGCTCGGCAGACCTCCAATCCGGTCGCGCCCGCCATGAGGATGTCGAGGATGACGACGTCGTAGTCGTGCTCCAGTCCGAGCGCGAGCGCGGCGGTGCCGTCGACTGCGACATCGACGACATACGATGCCTCGCGGAGGCCGCGGGCGACGGAGTCGCGGAGCTGACGATCATCCTCGGCAAACAGGACGCGCACGGTCGGGGGGCGGGAAAAGGGTGGACATGACGGGGGGACACGCGCTGGGATGATAGCGCCAATGGCCCTACCCGCGCGAACCCGAACGGCTACTGCTGCAGCGCCTTCCGCAACGCGACACGCAGCGAGGCGTGGGTGAAGGGCTTGGCAAGGAACGAGGCGTTGGGCGGGAGGGCGCCGCGCAGGAGTAGCGAATCGTTCGTGTAGCCCGACATGAAGAGGACGGGGATCCGACGTGGATCGTGCTCGAGGGTGCGCGCGAGCGTCCGACCGCTGACCCCCGGCATCTCCACGTCGGTCAGGACGAGCGCCACCTCCTTCCCATCGTTCAGGAAGCGATAGGCCTCGTCGGCGGAGCGCGCCTGCGAGACGTCGTACCCTTCGGCGACGAGCATGCGGGCCGTCATATGGCGCACCGCGTCCTGGTCCTCGACCACGATGATGCGCTGGCGTGCGCCCGTTGCAGCCGGGGGGAGCGAATCGCCGGCGAGCGCCTCGCGGCGATGGATCGGCAGCGGGGCATGGGCCGACTCGTCGAGCGCCGGCAGCTGCAGCCGGAACGTCGTGCCGCGCGCCGGTGCGCTCTCCACCGAGATCTCGCCCCCCGACTGGGCCACGATCCCGGCGACCATCGCCAGCCCGAGCCCTGTCCCGTGCCCCATCTGCTTCGTGGTGAAGAAGGGCTCGAAGATCCGGGCCCGGGTGGCGTCGTCCATGCCGACACCAGTGTCCTTCACCTCGAGGACCGAAAACGATTGTTCGCCGACCGCCTCGACGGAGGTGCGGATGGTGATGGCACCGCCGAGCGGCATGGCGTCGCGGGCATTGACCACGAGGTTGACCAGGACCTGCTCGAACTGGCTGGAATCGACGTAAACGAGGGGGAGGCGTTCGTCGAGTTGCTCCACCAATCGCACGTGGTCGCCCACCAGCCGGCGCAGCATGACGAGCAGGTTCCGGATGAGCGCATTGAGGTCGACGTTCCGCGCTTCCATCACCTGCTGCCTCGAGAAGGCGAGCAGCTGGCGAGTCAGGCGGGCGGCGCGCTGCGAGGCCTGCACGATCTCCAGCGCCTCCTCATGGCGCTCGTCGCTGATGGGGAGCGATTCGGCCAGCGACTCTCCGCAGTTGAGGATGACGGTAAGCAGGTTGTTGAAGTCGTGGGCCACGCCGCCGGCGAGCTGTCCGACCGCCTCCATCTTTTGCGCCTGACGGAGTGCCTGCTCCTGGCGGCGCTGGTCGCCGATGTCACGCGCAATCGACGCGATGAATTCCACAGCACCATCGGCGCTCCGCTGCACGAGCAGCACCTGGGAGACGAGCACCGGGCTTCCGTCGAGACGCCTGAACGTCCGTTCGAGCTCGAGCACCCCGCTTTCGGTGGCGAGCAGCTGCACGTCGGTGCGACGCTCCACCTCGGAGTCGGCGAGGAACTCGCCGGAGTCGAAGCGATCGAGCGGTTCGTCGAGGCCGATCCCCAGGAGACGACGCCCGGCCGCGTTGACATAGCTCAGCTTGAGATCGGGAGTGATGACGCATACGAGATCGCTCGTCGCCTCCAGGATGGCGACGAGGCGCTCACGCTCGCGCGCGGTGACCCGTTGCGCCTGCAGCGCGGCGTTCAGCGCCTTTACACG
>JBDTUA010000379.1:0-5333 GCA_040007995.1 Gemmatimonadota bacterium
GAGATCCGGCGGCATCGAGCGTGGCGCACGCAGAAGCTATCACGGAGCTGACATAGCGCGAGAACCAACTCCGACGACCGGCATCGCGCTGGCGCAAGCCGCGCACCATCTTCGGCTCCGCCCCGACCATCGTCGCCATCGTGCCAGGAATCTTTGTGATGCGCGGCCCCCCCACCCTCCGGGTCGCTGTTCTCGCCACCGTCGTCGCCGTCGGCACCACCGTCGTCGCCACCGCGCCAAGCGTCGCGTATACCCAGCACGTGATCCCCGCGCGCGATGCGCGCGCGCTGCGCGCCGACAGCGTCTTCCAGCGCTTCGATCGTACCGACTCTCCCGGCTGCGCGCTCGGCGTCTACGAAAATGGCCGGATCCTCTACGCGCGCGGCTACGGGATGGCGAGCCTCGAGTTTGGCATTGCGCTCTCGCCGCGGTCGGTGCTCGACATCGGATCGATCTCGAAACAGTTCACGGCGATGTCGATCCTCATGCTGCAGCGGGAAGGGAAGCTCTCGCTCGACGACCCGATCCGGAAATACATCCCCGAGATGCCCGCGTATGCCGATCGGATCACGCTCCGCCGCGCCTTGAGTCAGACCAGCGGGCTCCGTGGCCTATACGGCATGATGTCGCAGACCGGACGGACGTTCGAGGGCGACACGATCGACGCCCTCCGCATCATCACGCATTCGGCCGAGCCGAATTACGACCCCGGCGCACGCTACCTGTACACCAACTCCGGGTGGATCCTCGCTGCGCAGATCGTCTACCGCCTCACCGGCCAGACACTCGCGCAGTTTGCCCAGGAGCGCATCCTCGCTCCGCTCGGCATGAACGACACGCGCTACCTCGCCGACGTCACCACCATCGTGCCTAACGGCGCTGAGGGGTACGCGCCGAAGCGGGGCGTCGGCTTCCGGGTCGAGCGCTCGACGTACGACGGAGCGATCATGGGGGCGGGCGCGGTGCACACGACGGTCGAGGACTTCAACCGCTGGCTGAACAACTACGACTCGGCCACCGTCGGCGGGCGCGACATCATCGAGATGATGACCACCGCCACCACGCTCACCGATGGCTCCCCGGCTACGTCCGGCGCGACCCAGGCGTATGCGATCGGCCTCAACGTCGGGACGCTGCGAGGGCTGCGGGTCGTCTCACACGGCGGGAGCTGGGCCGGCTACCGCGGGCATTTCCTCCGCTTTCCCGACCAACACTTCGCTGTCGCCACCTTCTGCAACCTCACGACCTCCGGTCCGGATTCACTCGCCCGCAAGGTCGCGGGGATCTACCTTGGCGACCGGATGGAACCCGACAACGCAGCGGCGTGGACCGCGGCGCGCTGGCCGCCGCGCCGGACGGTTCGCTTCCAGTCGCTCGTCTGAGCCCCATGGCGGGGGTGTGGCGCGACGTCGAGCGGGGGGAGGTGCGGCGCACGCGGCTCGTGGGCGACACGCTCCTCTCGATCGATGGCGACAGCACGGCCATCCTGCCGCTGGCCGGTGGCCGATTCCGCACCGCCGCCATGAACCAGTTCCGCTTCGAGGGAGACGCCCGGGCGCCGTCGCGCATGATCGTCCGGACTGCGGCCGATTCGGTTGTCTTCACCCGTGCCGACAGCGCGGCATTGACGCCAGCCATGCTCGCGGAGTTCGCGGGCGACTACCGCAGCGACGAAGTCGAGGCGACGCACACGTGGAAGGTCGAGAAGGGTCAACTCGTCGTCTACGCGAGCGGCCGACGGCTGGGTGTGCTCGAGCCCAGCTACAAGGACGGCTTCACACGCGGCGGCTCGGTGATCGACGTACAGCGTGATTCGAAGGGACGCATCACGGGCTTCCTGCTCGAAGCCGGGCGCGTGCGTCACCTCAGGTTCACCAGGGTGCGGTGATTCTTCCGGTCGGTAGGACACGGGCGTCTGTCAGTATCATCTGCCGCAGACGCGCCGCACCCTCCGCCCGATAGTCCCTCCCTCAGTCGTACCGCAACGCCCGCATCGGCTGCGTCCGGCTGGCGCGCCGCGCAGGGAGCCACCCCGCGCCGAACGCCACCGCCGCCAGCAGCAAGACGGCCGTGACGAAGACGAACGGATCGTGCCCCTCCAGGCCGAACAGGAGCGACTGCGCCGCCCGCCCCAGTCCGTACGCGCCTAACGCGCCGACGGTCGCGCCGATGGCGACCATCCCGCCGACCTGTCGCAGCACCATGCCTTGCACCCGACGGCCGTCCGCGCCGAGCGCCATGCGCACGCCGATCTCCCGCGTGCGCTGCGACACCGAGTACGCGAGCACGCCGTACAGCCCCACCGCCGCCAGCAACGTCGCCAGGAGGGCGAAGGCGGCCGAGAGAATCGAGATCATGCGGTCCAGGAAGACGTTCTCGCGCAGCTGCTGCGGCAGCGTCTTCAGATCCTGGACGGGGATCGTCGGGTCCACGCGCTTGAGCAGCGGCGGGATCGCCGCGATCAGCTGGTCTCCCGACAGGCGTGAGCGTGTGTAGAAATACATCTGCCCCACTAGTCCCTGCTGCATCCACGGCAGGTAGAAGACGGGTTGCGCCTTCTGCTTCACGTTGTTGTAGGCGATGTCGGGCGCGAGTCCCACGATCTGGATCCCGAGCGAATCGTCGCCACCGGCTCGTCCGATGTACTTGCCCACCGCGTCACGCCCGAGCCCGAACTTCTCGACGAAGGCGCTGTTCACTATCGCCACCTTCGTCCCGCCGTACTGGTCAGACGCCTGAAAATCGCGCCCGGAGAGCATCGGGACGCCGATCATCGTGAAGTAGCCGGCGCCGACCGCGTTGTAGCGTGAGTTGCAGTCCGTGTCCGGGAGGCAATCGAAGCCCTGCACGCGCACGTCGTTCCCCCAACTGTCGCCGGAGAGGAGCGGAACCATCGAGCTCGTCACTCCACTCACGCCGGGGAGCGCGCGCAGCTCGTCCTCGATACGGGCATAGAGCACCTTTGCACGGAGCGTGTCGTATCCCACCCGCATGGGAGAGACGGAAAAAGTCGTCACGCTGTCGATCCGGATCCCGAGGTCCACTCGGCTCACGTTCACGAGGCTCTTGAGGAAGAGCCCGGCGGAAACCAGGAGCGTCGTCGAGAGCGCGATCTGCGCGACGGCGAGGCTGGTGCGAAAGCGCCCCGCCGTCCCGCCGCCGGCAATGTTCCCCGCGCCCGCGCGAATCGTGCTGATGAGGTCGGGCCGAGTCGAGTGCAGCGCGGGAAAGAGCCCGAACAGGAAGCCCGTCAGCACGGCAAGCGCCGCCGCGAAGAGCATCACCGGCACCTGCACACGGAACTGGAGCGTCGTCGAGGCCTCGGGTGGAAGAAGGGAGGCGATGCCCTGCAATGTCCACCGCGCCACGAGCAAGCTTACGAGGCCGCCGAGCATCGCGAGCACCAGCGACTCGACGAGCAGCTGCGTCACCAACCGTCGGCGCGTGGCGCCGAGTGAGAGTCGCACTCCCATTTCCGTCGAACGACTCGCCCCGCGCGCAAGCAGCAGGTTGGCGATGTTCGCACACGCGATGAGGAGCACGACCGCGGTGATCGAGAAGAGCATGGTGAGTGGAACCCGTGCCTCACCCTGCATCGAGCTCTGTCCTCGTGCACCGGGCTCCAGCACGACCCGCTTAGCCTTGAACCGAACCATCGTCGGCTCGCTCATCCCCTTCTGAAGCGGCGCTTCGACGTCGGAGAGCACCGATGCAATCACGCCGTCGAGCCCCGCCTTCGTTGCCGCCATCGACATTCCCGGCTTGAGCCGTCCGAAAACGTAGACCCAGTAGTCGCGGCGATTCTCCAGTCCGTTGTACGTTCCCACATACGTGCGCGATTGCATCGGCACGTACACCAGCGGGCGCGTGCCGAGTGTGTTTCCCTCGAACCCCTCCGGCGCGACGCCGACGATCGTGTAGGCGCGTCCGTTCAGGCGGAGCAGCTGACCGACCGCGTCCGGCTTGCCGGCAAAGCGGTCCATCCAGAAGAAGTGGCTGATCACTGCGACCATGTTGTCGCCGCCCGGCTCGTTGTCCCGCGACTGGAGGAGCCGTCCGAGCGCGGGACGGAGGCCGAGGGTGGAGAAGTAGCCGCCGGTCACCCACACCCCGTCGCCCACGGTCGGTTCGTCCCCCAAGGCGATGCTCGCGCCGAAGATTCGGTGCCCGGCGATGCCGGCAAGTACCGTCTGCTGGCGCTCCAGATCGCGCAGCATCGGATAGCTCCAGATGATCCCGTCCCCACAACCCGAGGAATTGCAGGAGTCGTTGCCCTGGATCGGTCCGGGAAGATTGAGGTTCACCAGTTCGTTTGGCGCAATCACCGGGAGCGGCCGCAGCAGGATCTGGTCGAACAGGGAGTAGATCGCCGCATTCGCGCCGATCCCGAGGGCGAGCGAAAGGATGGCGACCGCATTCACGAAGGGAGTCGTGAACAAGGTCCGGAAGGCGTAGCGGAGGTCGCGCATCAATCTGGGAGGTGCGGGAGGAGCGCAGCGTGGAGGCGACGGGGATCCCTTGATCGGACAGCCAGGTCGCGCCGGAAGGTTTGATCGACCAGGACGATCCGCCCGACTCGCCCCACCTGTACGCGACTCACCCCCCGGCTCCCCTCTCCCTCACGCGTGCCCGGTACCCTCAGACCAACCGGCGGTCCTGCCGTACACCATTCTCTGGAGATGTGCGATGAATCGCGGGTTGATGATTTCGCTCCCCTTGATCGTCCTGGCCACCCGGGCGGACGCTCAACACGCCTTCCCGCTGCGCGAGCGACTCGAGGCCGAGCGATGCGCGCCCGCCAGCGGCGAGACGGCTCGTGTCAGCAGCTCCGAATGGCTGATGCGCGCGCGCGTCGCTACGGGGCTCACCAAGGCGAGTGAGCACATCATCCACTGGCGCGCGACCGAGACCGACGTGCAGTCGTATCAATCCGACCGTCCCTATCCGCCGTTCATCCAGGGCTCCGCGCTCCGCGAGTGGTGGTTCGACCCGCACTCGGGCGTCGAACGCTGGCAATCGCTCCCCGGTAACGGCGGTGCCGTGCTGCGCAGCGCGACTGCGGCCTTCATGATGCGCGACTCGGTGCCGCGCCCCCTCCCGTCGCTTTACGGGTTCTACGAACCCTCGCGCGCGCTGAACCCGCTCGCGACACTCATCGACTTCGAGGGAGCGTCCGTCCGCGTGACGGAAGTCTGCACCTTCCGCGACTTTCCGCGCGTCGTGCTCGCCCGCGGCGACGCCCGACTCTACCTCGACGTCAAAACGGCAATGCCGGTGAAATACGAACGGATCGAACCGCACGATCTGTGGGGACAGGTTCGCGCGGAGTACGT
>JBDTUA010000380.1:0-5307 GCA_040007995.1 Gemmatimonadota bacterium
CAAGAGCGCGCACGCGCCAAGATACGCGGGCCAAGCCGCCCACTCGAGAAGACGCACCGATGCCCGGCTGATAGTCCACGCCGACACAATGGCGACGACAAACCAAGCGAGCTGCCGACGATACGCCGTCGCCACCGTTGTCTGCACGACGTCCGTCTGTCCTGCCGAATAGACGATCGCCACGCCGTAGGCCGAGAGAAGGAGGGCGATGATCACCAGCGGATAGTCGGCGAAGACGCGCTTGATCAATTGTTCCCCTCGATGTCGACCGGCTGGATCGCCGGGCGCTTGAGGTAGTGCTCCACGATCTTCGAGGCGATGCGCGCGGCGGCGTAGCCGTGCGCCCCCTGCCACAGCATCACCGCCACCACGATCTGCGGGTCATCCTTCGGGGCAAAACCCACGAACCAGGCGTGATCAATCGCGGTCTCGTTCTGGGCCGACCCCGTCTTGCCCGCGAGCACGACTCCCTGAATCATCGCGCTCGCCGCCGTCCCGCGCCCGGACACCACGTCGCCCATGGCGTCACGCAGTCCCGTCAGCTGCGCCGGCGTCAGGTTCATGATCTTCGTGCGCTCGGGATTGCGATGCACGACCTCCGGCCGCGCCGCCGAGCCATCCGTCGCCAGCGCGGTATAGAATCGCGCCATGTTGAGGATGGTTTGGGTATTCTCACCCTGGCCGATCGCGAGGTTGAGCGTCACGGCGTTCGTCCAGTTCTTCGGCCCGTACAGCTTGTCGAAGTAGTCGACCGCGTACGGCCAGATGGGCGTCGTCTCGTTCGGCAGGTCGATCCCGCTCTTCTCCCCGAACTTGAGCTGCACGCCGCCAGCCAGGAAGCGCGACAACGTGAGGCGCAGGCCAAGTTGATAGAAGAACACGTCGCACGACTTCGCGATCGCCTGGCTCAGCGTGACCGCGCCGTGCCCGTTGTGGTCCCAGCACTTGAAGTAGCGCCCGCCATACGTATACCCGCCGGTGCACGGCGACGGCATGCGCGAGTCGAGGTCGACGAGGCCCGCTTCAAGCGCCACTGCCGCTGTCGCCAGCTTGAAGGTGGATGCCGGAGGATAGCGTCCCTGCATTGCCTTGTTGTACAAGGGCTTGCGCTCGTCGGTCGTGAGCTGCTTGTAGTATTCGGTCGAGACGCCGCCGATAAAGCGGTTCGGGTCGTACGTGGGAGAGCTGTGGATGGCGAGCACCTCGCCGGTCCTCGGCTCGAGTGCCACCACTCCGCCCACCAGCGTATCGCCGAAGTAGCCGGCGATGAAGCGCTGCAGGTCCATGTCGATGTTCGTCTGCAGCGGGGGCGCCGACTCGGCCGGCCGGTCGGGGCGCGCTGCGGCATCGCGTACGACGCGCCCGCGCGCGTCCACCTCGACGAAGCGTGACCCCTCCTCCCCGCGCAACTCCTTCTCGTACTGCTTCTCCAGCCCCGAGCGCCCGATCTGCTGCCCCGACTTGTAGTTCGCATAGTCGGTCGAATTGAGCTCCGCCTCGTTGATCTCGCCCGTATACCCGACGAACGCCGACGACGCCGGCCCCTCGGGATAGCGCCGCTTGGGCGCTGCCTGGATGATCAGGCTCGGGAACTCCGTGCGGTGCTCTTCCAGGACCGAGACCTGGTCGAACGAGGCGTCGGCCAGCACGACCGTGGGGCGATTCGGGTCGCGTCGCAGCCGACGCACCGCCGACTCGATGTCGGCCGGTGAGAGGCCGATGATCGTCGACAGCCGAGTCAGCGTGGAGCGCAGTGAATCGGCGCTCGAGCTCAGGATCGAGACCGAGTAGCCGGGGACATTCTCGGCGATGATCACGCCATGCCGGTCGTAGATGTTGCCGCGCGCCGCCGGAATCGGCACCTCGCGCATCCGGTTCTTCTCCGAGGAGAGCTGGTACCGCGCACTGTCGAGCACCTGCGCCCGGAAAAAGCCGCTCGCCAGCAGCAACAACGAGAGGGCGGTCAGCCAGGCCGCCAGGCGGCCGCGGCGCTGAATGTCGTTCGGATGCAGGCTCATGACGATGGAGCTTCCAGCATGCTGCGAAACAGGAGAAGTACGACGACCCCGGTCACCGCGGTCAACGCCGCGGCGAGCGGCGACCAGAGAACAATCTGCGTCGCCATGTCATACACCCCTCCCTGCCGCGCGGCCACCACGAAGATCACGTCGAACGCCCACTTTCCCACAAAGAAAAAGAAGGCGTGCAGGAAAACATTGTCCGAGAAGAAGACGGCCTTGACCCACGACGCGCCGAAACCGACCACCGACATCGACAGCGCTCCCGCGCCGAACGTCTCCGGTGCCAACGAATCGGCGATCAGACCGAGGATGAAACCGACCACGGCCGCAACGCCGGGACGCACCCGCACCGACACGAGGAGCATCGCGATGACCAGGAAATCCATCGAGACGCGCCACCCCAGCAGCGGGCGCACGAAGAAGTGCATCGCGACCAACACAACGAAGACGATGGCGGCCCGGAAGGCTCGCTGCAGACTCATGGCACCCTCCCGATCGAGTCGCGCCGGACCGGCGGGGCGACGCTCTCGGCACTGTCGCTCCGCGCGGAATCGGCCGGATTCGGCAGGCCGAGCACAGTGCGCAACGAATCGATCTGGCGCTTGCGTTGTGCCGCCGCGAGCCCGGCAAGGCGCGCCAGCGAGTCGCCCGATGCGGCCACGCCGCGCGCGGCCGAATCGGCGCGCGCCACCGTCGCCCAGACCTCGTCCATCGCCCCACCGCTCACGCGCTGCGGCGACAGGATCATCACATTGCTCACGTCCGGCGGATAGATCGCCGGGCGAAGGAGATAGGTGCGCGACCAGACTTCGCTGGTCGTCACCTCGCCCATCACGACACCGATCGGGATCCCGCGCGGAAAGACGCCGCCCAACCCCGATGTAAGGATGCGCGTGCCCGGCTTCAGCGCATCGCGAAAGGCGACGCCGCGCAGCTCGAGCAGCGAACGCTCGGGCTCCTCGCCCAGGTGCGGGCGCACGATGCCGAAGGCGGTCCCGTCTTCCGCCATCGCACTCGCCCGGAAATCGGGGTGCGTCCACAGGATCGCGAGGCTGGTGCGCGGATCGACGGTCGTTACTTGTCCGATCAGTCCGTCGGGAGCCACCACCGCCGAGCGTGGCTGCACGCCCGCATCGCTCCCCCGGGTGAGCACCAGCACGTGCTCATCGCCCATTCCCCCGCCATGCAGCGCCTCGGCCGGGACGAAGCCCCATTGCAACTGGCGGCTGAGCGACAGCAGGCCGCGCAAGCGCGCGTTCTCATCCGCCAGCTGCTCCAACTCGGTGGTGCGCAACACGAGCGAGTCGATCTGCGACGCCACGGCATCGCGCGCCCCAAAAGCCGTGCGCCCCCGCTCGGCGCGCTCCTGCAGCGCCAGCAGCGGCGCCACGATCGTGCGTCGGAGGCTCGATGCTATTGCATTCCGGATCGGTAGCGGGAGCACAGTTGCCAGCAAGGCGAGCAGGGCGCACGTCGCGACGAGCGCGGTATCCGCGCGCGAACCCGAGCGCGCTGCACGAGCCATGGCGCCCCCGCCCTACGACGAGAGAACCGACCAGTACTTCTCCTCGTCGTCCAGAATCCGCCCGACCCCGCGCACGACGCAGGTCAGCGGATCCTCGTCGACGTGGATCGGCAGGCCGGTCTCCTGGCTCAACACGACGTCGAGCCCGCGAATGAGGGCCCCGCCCCCGGTCATCACGATGCCGCGATCGACGATATCGCTCGACAGTTCCGGTGGCGTGATCTCGAGCGCGCGTCGTACCGCATCGACGATCTGCTGGATCGGCTCCTGGATCGCTTCCCGGATCTCGGACGAATGCACGCGCACGGTCTTGGGAATCCCCGACACCAGGTCGCGCCCCTTGACGTCCATCTCGCGTTCGTCACCCACCGGTGCCGCCGATCCGATCGTGATCTTGATGAGCTCCGCGGTCGGCTCGCCGATGAGGAGGTTGTAGTTCTTGCGCATGAACTGCACGATCGCCGTATCGAGCTCGTCGCCAGCGGTGCGGATCGACGTATCGCTGACGATGCCGGAGAGCGCGATCACGGCGATCTCGGTCGTCCCGCCGCCGATGTCGATGACCATGTTGCCGGTCGGCGTCTCGATCGGAAGCCCGACCCCGATGGCGGCCGCCATCGGCTCGGCGACCATGAAGACTTCCTTGGCCCCGGCGCCTAACGCCGAGTCGCGCACGGCGCGCCGCTCCACCTCGGTGATCCCGGACGGGACGCACACGATGACGCGCGGCTTGATCTTGAACATCCGGTTCTTGATGATCAGCTCCAGGAAGTACCGGAGCATCTTCTCGGTCACGTCGAAGTCGGCGATCACGCCGTCCTTCATCGGTCGGACGGCGATGATCCCGTCCGGTGTGCGCCCGAGCATGCGCTTGGCCTCGAGTCCGACCCCCTTCACCCGCTTCGTTTCACGATCGATCGCGACAACCGACGGCTCGTTCAGGACGATCCCCTCGCCCTTGACGTACACGAGGGTGTTCGCGGTGCCGAGGTCAACGGCGATTGCATTGGCGGGGAAGAGCTTGCCCGCCGACAGGTAAGGCCAACGCATGTATGTAAAAATCCTGACGCCCCAGTGGGGACGCCGGTAGTCTGGAGGGGCGACGCGCCGAGTGTGGGGAAAGTAGCGGCGGAGGTGAAGAGCGGCAAGGCATTGGCAGATCACAACCTACGTAAGTACCCGGCGGCGAGGTCGCGGCTCGGGCGATCGCGGGAAGCTCACCCGCGTGGACCAACCGATCCGAGTCGTCGCGAGGCGCCAGACGGCCCCAGCCGAGTCACCATTCGCGCGCGGCGAATCGATTCGCGCGGCGCACCGCGTGCTCGGACAGTCGCCCGCGTCGGAGGTGCGCGTGCGCCGCTGGAGCGCCCCCGCGACGCGTCAATCGCGCCAAAACCGTGGACGCAGGACGGACGCAGGACGGACGCAGGACGGACGCAGGACGGACGCAGGAACGGTCAGTGGAACGCCCAGTGGAAGGCCCAGTGGAGTCGTCGCGCAGCGGGAGCACGCGCGTCCATATCTCCCGGAGTCACACTGCGTCGGCGCCCCCCGCCTGCACACGGCCTGCACGCGGCCTGCACGCGGCCTGCACGCGGCCTGCACGCGGCCTGCCATCGGCCTGCACGCGCGCGGCGGACCGTGTGGCGTGTGCCGCGCGACCGCGGCCGGCCCCGCGCCCCTTCCGCGCCGCCCCCTGGCGTCGCGGCTAGATCCCGGTGCTGCCGAAGCCGCCGGCGCCGCGCTCGGTGTCGTCGAGCG
>JBDTUA010000381.1:0-5294 GCA_040007995.1 Gemmatimonadota bacterium
AAGACGCCGTCGGCGTTTTCTTGTCCCGCCCCCGCACGCGGCGCCGCCGGCGCCGCGTGCACTCCGGTCCCCCGTCCCCCGTCCCGTTGACGACTCGGCGACTTCTCAGCCAGAACCAGCAACTTTCGACCTCATACAACACTTGTGTGATCGCGCGCGTTCTACGAGAGACCGTTTCATTTCCCGACGGGTGGCTTCGCGTCGCCGCACCGTTTCCGGGGGCGGTCGTGCCAGGATGGCGGGGAGTCGCACTGGGGGACGGGGAGTCGACATAGTGTCGCAAACCGCTGTCTGGTTTGGATTTGCGACCCTGAGCGGTTACCTTTCGTCTAGTCGCGGGCTTGCCGTATCCGCGCGTGTTTCGTACCAGTACAGGAGGCCTCATGAGAAAGCCACGACCGGCGACCTACAATCCGGCGCAGGCGCTTCATCTCATCGCAAGCGATCGAACCGGCGAGCCGCTCAGCTGCCCGTCATGCAGTGGTTCGATCGAACGTATTCCTGATCAACTTCCGCCGCCGCCGCGCTCACATGTGACGCTGACATGTACCGCGTGCGGACGGACTGCTCGCTACATAGCGGGAGCAGCGTAGTCGGGATTCGTGCATCTGTTCGATCGCAGGCGCTCGCGCATTCGGTCGTACACGAATGCGCGAGTTTTTTTGTCCCGGAGAGTTCGGCATGTCGTCAACTCCCGTTTCCCGATCGTCGGAGTGAGCGCGAGGGGGTTGCGGCCGCCGATCTGCTCCACCGTTTCACCCCGCAGGGGAAGAGGAACAGTTCCATGACACGCATCACAGGCACAGTGAAGTGGTTCAACGACGCGAAGGGCTTCGGGTTCATTTCGCACGAGGGCGGCCCTGACGTATTTGTACACTTCAGCGCTATCAACCAGCCCGGCTTCAAGTCCCTTGCGGAGGGCGACCAGGTCGAGTTCGAGATTGTGCAGGGACAGAAGGGACCGCAAGCCTCGGACGTCATGAAGGTCTGATCCGGTCCGGCGCGGCATGGCCCCGAGGCGTTCATCGCCCCGGGGCCTTTTGTTTGCCGTTGTGCTAGAATAATGCGAGCGATTTCGCGGCTCCTGTCGCGGCGTGACGTTAGAGAATTCTACGCGTCAATGTCCAGCCCAGCTGTTGTCGCGGCGCGCTGGCCGCGTTCCGAGGTGCGGGGAAGGAGAACGGAGATGTCGTCGAACGAATCCAAGGTGGTCTATCAGCGGGAACTCCCAGGCGGTGGCTTCGTCCACGTCGAGCAGGAGGGCTTGGAGAGCGCCAATACGCATCGGGCGCATATCACGGTCGAACGCCGGACCGATCCCACGCGCCGCGATGGGCACGAGCCCCCCGTGATCGCCTCGGCCGAAGGGCGGAGCTCCCAGAACGTCTTCAGCGAACTGCTGCGGATCGCGCAGGACAACGTCGCGATCGCCAAGGCGCTGCTCCGGCTGCGCGGCGACGGGCGACCGAAGTTCTGATTCGGGGAGACGGGGGCCCACCGCCCCTGCGCTAGACGCATCCCCCGCGGGACGCAACGAATACGGGCCCTCGCCGATTGCCGGCGAGAGCCCGTCTGGCGTCGGAGTGGACGCTACCGCGCTACGCGACGGCGGCTCTCACTGGCAACTCGAGCTCGATCTGACGGGTGCGCTCACCCGGGATGCGAGGGGGCGCGACCGCAGCGGGGCGGCGGCGGGTGGCTGGATCGGTCGTACAGGCGCCCAGCAGGTGTGCGGTCTGGTGGTACAGCTGAAGCGCATTGATCGGAACGATCAGGTCCTTGGCCGGGTGATCGGCGATGCGCTGCGCCTCTTCCAGCACCTGGAAAGGGAGCGCCGATGCCAGCGGATGGCGCAGTAACTCGCCGATAAGGAGCGAGTTCCGGGCCTTGAGGGCGCTACAAAGGGCTTCGAGGAACGAAAGCACGGTGACCCCCCGCGCAGAGTGTGTAATGTACACTTTGCAACTAATACCATGGACGGTCAAGTCTTGTTCCCGTAACGGGAGCGCAAGGAAAATGCGACCATCCGGCGACGCGATCGATTCGCGCGCGCTATGGTGAGTATCGGCGCAGGATGTTCGCACTGCAGCGGACGCAGCAGCCGACGCAGCCGCGACCGCGAGGCGGCCCGGCAGGCGACGGGTCAGAGGAGATCGAAGCGCACGGCTCGACGGCCGGTGCGTCGCTTGCGCGGGGCGAAGCGGTAGAACTGCGCCGGGCGCCCCCGCCCTTCACTGCGCCACTCCTCGGTCGGCTCGACCAGCACAGCGCCTTGCAGAGCGCGTCGGAACGACGCCTTGTGCAGGCGACGTCCGAGAAGGATTTCGTACATCTGCTGCAGCTCGCTGAGCGTGAACATCGGCGGGAGCAGCTTGAACGCGATCGGGGCGTAGTCCATGCGCGTTCGCAGGGCCTCGAGGGCGGCGTCGAGCATGGACCGCTGCCGCGGGGGCAGCGACGGCGGTTCGCCGACGCTGAACCACGCCGCATCCGTCGTCGCGAGCTCCAAGACGCTGGCCGGCACCACGGCGACAAAGGCGACCGACAGCACAGCGTCGGTAGGGTGCCGAAGGCCGTCGGCAAAGGCCCCCACCTGTTCGAGCCAGGTGGGGTCGACGCCCGCCGCGGAGCGCGCGACGCGACGTGCCGTGGCGTCCAGGGTCTCGTCTCCCGCTACCCAATCGGTGGGAAGCTGCCAAGGCTCGCGTGCCTGTGGATCGGCCGCGCGAACGCATAACGCGGCGAGGTGCGTGCCGCGAGGCGTGAAGAGTATGACGTCGATGGAGTGCGGTGGGCGACGACTCGTCGCGCGCGTCGAGAGGGAAGGAGAGGCAGGGACCCGGTCGCGCATGACCTCCCGATTTAGTCTCCGCGCGATACTTATGTCAAGGGTCCGGTAGTCGCCACCACGATGCGCCGGCTTCGCCCAGTGTAGAGCGCAATCGCGGGCACGTCAACGCGCTCCCACATCGGCCCACACCATTCCATCTGCATTCGACCGCCGTCAGCCGACGCTTCTCCGACCACATCGTCAGCTCGCTCCGCGGACTCGCGCCAGTCCTGCGTCACCGCCGCGACATGCCACGCGAAGTCACTGAACGTCGCGGCGAAGTCCAAACCCTATCGGAAGTAATGGCGGTAGCGAAATCGGCAGGCGCGCCGTGATGGGCTCAAGACCGAGCAGTGCGCGTGCGGCCGCACGCTGCGACGCCGTCGATCCTCCCCACGCGATCGCGTAGCTCCCCACCGACGGGATCTGGAGCAGGAGGTACGGTGAACCGAACGAGACGACGATGACCTTCGCTCCGCGCGCGCGAAGCGCGTCCACGAACTCGACGAATGCACGCGGCGCGCCCGCCGTGGCAGACTCCGACGTGATGTTGACGTACGAGCCGACCAGCACCACGTCGCTGGCGCGGGCGTCCTTCAACAGCGACGAATAGTTTGGTTCCGCTTCATCGGAACTCACGAACGCCGTGCGCAAGGTGCGCACCTTTCCTCGCAGCTCCGCGTCGAACGCCGTCCCTGCCCCGAGATCGCTCCGGCGCGCATACGTCACCGACAGGACAGTCGGTCGGCGATTCTTCCCCAGCACGGGGACAAGCGACAGCGAGTCCTTCGCAAGCACGATCGCGCGCGCGGCAACGGTCGCGGCGACCGCAACGTGTGCATCGGTCCCCACCACGCGACGCACTTGGTCGATGTCCACCAGCCGTTCCTGCGACAGCCCGAAGTGATGCTTGAGCGCCAGCACGCGGTGCACCGAGCGATCGATGCGTCCCTCGTCGTACCGCCCCTCGGACACCCCGGCCACCACAGCGCTGATCGTGCCGGCAATGTCGCGTGGCATCAGGAGGATGTCATTCCCGGCGGCAATCGCACGCTTGGCTGCCTCGAAGGCACCGAAACGTTCCACCACGCCGGCCATATCCATCGCGTCCGACACGAGCAGGCCGTCGAAGCCGAGGTCGTCGCGCAGGAGCGATGTCATCACCGTCGGCGAGAGTGTCGCCGGCACTCCCGAGGAGTCGAGCGCGGGGAGAAAACCATGAAACGTCATGATGGCGCCGATGCCAGCGTCGATGGCAGCCTCAAAGGGCACCAGTTCGACCGAATCGAGCCGGGCGCGCGACGCGCTCACCGTGGCCAAGGTGAGGTGTGAGTTGGTCTCGGTGTCCCCGTGTCCCGGAAAGTGCTTGCCGGTGGCCAGCATCCCATGCTCCTGAATTCCGCGCACCATCGCCGCGCCGAGCTTGGCGGTGAGCACCGGATCCTCGCTGAAGGAGCGCGCGCCGATCACCGGGTTCGCCGGGTTGTTGTTGACGTCGAGCACAGGGGCGAACGCCACGTGGATGCCGAGCGCGCGCGACTCTTCGGCGGTGATACGCCCCACGTCGTAGGCGAGCGCACTGTCGGCCGCGGCACCGAGCGCCATCTGCAGTGGGAAGGTGGTCGCCCCGCCGAGGTCGATCGCGTTCGGGAGGAAGGCGCCACCGCGGAACCGAAAGCCCGCGCCGGTCTCGAGATCGGCGCTCATGAGGAGTGGGAGGGCGCTGAGGCGCTGCAGCGCGTTGACCTTTACCGCCACGTCGAGCGGCGAGCCGACCGAGACGATGAAACCTCCGACGTGCTGCTCACTGACCAGGCGGGACAGGCGATCCCATTCGGCGCCGCCCTCGGCGACGTAGTCGCCCAGGATCCACGGCCAGACGAGCTGCGCCACCTTGTCGCGCAACGGCAGCGCGCGCAGCACCGAATCGGCCCAGGCGTTGTCCTTCTTCGCCTCGGCGCTCTCGGCGACTCGGGGACGGGGGCGCACCGGACTCTTCGCGCCCGCGGGGGTGGGGAGCGCGGCCGAAGTCGTCGGCTGCGGCTTGGTGACGGGAGGCCTGGACGACCGCTCAGGCGTCGCGGCGGTGGCCGAAGGCTGCGGAGGGGGGACGGGATCGGGGGCGGGAACGAGGCTACCGGCGCAGGCTGCGACGCACCACACCGCCAACAGGTCGACGCGCGCGCGCAGGCGCGGCGCCATCACCACGCGCTCACCATGCGCTCACCACGCGATGGTCCCCTTCTTCGTCGTGTCCACGTCCTCGCCGTCCCCGCCCTTGAAGAGGAAGGACTGCATGTTCTTGGTCAGGAAGGCGCGGGCCTGCGGGTCCATCACGTTCAGACCGTAGTGATTGATGAGCATCGTCTGCTGCTTGAGCCAGTCGCCCCAGCAGGTCTGGCACAGCTCGCCCAGGACGCGAGCGCCGATGGCTCCCGGGAACGGCGGACGCTCGAAGCCGGCG
>JBDTUA010000382.1:0-5271 GCA_040007995.1 Gemmatimonadota bacterium
TTCACGCCGACATACTTCTTCGCGATGTCGGGATCCATCCTGCTGATTCGCCAGCAAACCGGCGCCGATCGACTGTCCCCCAGTCTCTCATTGTCATCGGTCCTCGTCGCCGCGGGCTCCGCGGTGGCGATCGGGCTCATTTTCGGGACGTATCCCGCCCGACGTGCCGCGCGCCTCTCTCCGATCGACGCGATACGGCACGAGTAGGAGGATCGGTCGAGCGAGCGGATCAGGCGGGACTCAGGCGGGACTCAGGCGGGACAGGCGCGACGACCGTGTGGGAGGGGCTGCCCGCCTCACGGCATGATCGGACCCAACCGTAGAATGCGCATGGCGTCCATGCGCAGTACCGGAGGCTCGGTGCCCGGGAGGAAGTACTCGGTGTACCGCTCAGCCGTCGGTGTCGAATCGGTCGCCAATATTCCGGTCGCGCGGTCGAGATCCGCGATGACGAGCCCCTCGGGCGGTGTCCATGGCGCGCTTCCCCGCCCGACGCCGGCGCGCTGCACCATTCGTCCCCAGATCGGGGCGGCCAGCGATCCGCCTCCCGCGCCGGGGGTGATCGTGCGCGGCGAATCGAAGCCCAGCCAGACCCCGGCGACGAGATCCGGCGTCATGCCGACGAACCAGACGTCGGCATTGTCGTTGGTCGTTCCCGTCTTGCCAGCAACCGGTATGTTGGCCGGCACGTAGCGACGCACCGATGTCGCGGTCCCGCGCTCCACGGCGTCGCGCATCATGTCGCGCACGATGTAGGCCACCTTCGGGTCGAGCGCGTGCGGCGCAATCGAGGGACGGGACTGCCAGACCACCTTGCCGCTCCGATCCTCCACCTGGGTGATGAACCGCGGCTCGACTCGGCTCCCCTCGTTGTCGAAAGCGGCGAAGGCGGTGACGAGATCGAGCGGTTGCACCGTCGACGCGCCGATGGCGCTGCTTGGATACGGCGCGATCGGCGTGGAAATTCCGAGGGTACGCGCCATGGACACCACCGAGTCCATCGAGAGCTGCATCGCCAGCTGCACCGCCACGGGGTTACGCGACCGCACCAGCGCCTCGCGCATCGTGATCGCGCCCAGGAACGCGCCATCCGCGTTGGACGGACGGTACACGGAGCGATTGGAGAGGCGGATCGCGAGCGCGGTGTCGGGGATGATCGTGTTCGCCGCGAGGCTGTCGTTCACCGCCGTGGCGTAGACGATCGGCTTGAAGGCCGACCCGGGCTGGCGCATCGCGTTCACTGCCCGATTGTAGGGGGAGTCGGCGTAGTCGCGCCCCCCGACCAGCGCGCGGATGTCGCCCGTGAACGGATCCAGCGCCACGACGGCGCCTTGCAGATAGCCGGTCGTGCGCGTCCCCTTGCTCCCGTACTTCGGGTGTGCATACCCGGCACGCGCCTCGACCTCGGCGGTCCCCTCGCGCAACGCGTCGTTTGCCGCGCGCTGGATCAGCGGATCCAGCGTGGTGTGCACGCGATACCCCCCCTCGCCGATGTCCAGTCCGGCGCGCTCCGCCTGGACGCGCACGACATCCACGAAATACGGGGCCGGTTCGGCGAAACCCGCGTTAGGCGCGACGGCGAGGGGCTCGCGCTGCGCAGCCGCCGACTGGGCAGCCGTGATGAAGCGCTGCGTAGCCATCAACGACAGTACGAGGTTGCGCCGCGCACGCGCCCGATCCTTGTGGCGAACCGGATCGTAAAGCGCCGGTCCTTTCGGGAGGCCGGCGAGGGTCGCCGCCTCCGCCAGTGTCAGCGCGGTCGCTGCCTTGCCGAAGTAGTGGCGGGCCGCCGACTCGATCCCGTAGTAGCGCGATCCGAAATGGATGAAGTTGAGGTACGCCTCGAGGATCTGCTCCTTGCTGTAGTGCTTCTCCATCTCGCGCGCTGCCGACTGTTCCCGCAGCTTGCGCGCAATGCTGCGGTCGGTGCGGTCGATGACGTCCGGGTGCATGTTGCCGACCAGCTGCTGCGTGATGGTGCTGGCACCGCGTGGATTGCCCCCCAACGCATCCTTGAGCGCACCGGCCACTCCGACGAGGTCGACTCCATCGTGTTGATAGAAACGCTGGTCCTCCACGGCGACGAAGGCCTGGGGGAGGTAGCGTGGAAGCGATCGCAATGTGACCACCTGCCGCCATTGCCGCCCGATCTCTCCGATGAGCGAGCCATCGCGCGCATAGACCTGCGAGGATTGCGTCATGGTGACGATGCGCCACGGCTCTTCCTTCGCCCCTGCCTCCGACGCCTGCGCAGCGCTGCGCACCGGGAACGTGAGGAGCAGCGCCGCAGCGATGACGCGCAGCGTCGGCGCCCGACTCCCGGCTCGCGAAGGCCGCTGTGCCTTCCTAGGTCCGCCGATTCCCTGCTCGCGTTCTCGTGCCTGCCCGGACAACGACTTCATCCCTCTCCGTGACTGATCCCGACAATCCTGCGTAGTGAGCACCGGCGTGGCGAGCCAGCTCCCCGGTAAATCCCGTTCACGGCCCGCGTGCGCCGTTCTACCCCGCCCGCCGCGCAGAGATGCGGATTCTCGGCACCGGGCGCACCATCGGGCATCGAGCAGCATGCGAACCACCATGCGACGGCCTCCACATGGCTCCGACCCCGGCGAGCGGTCGAGCGTTGCTGTCCGACCGCCGCCACGTCAACTTTCGAGACATGACGCGCACCATAACCCTCGCCGTCGCACAGCTCCATCCGCGAAAGGGCGACTATTCGTGGAATCTTGCCCGCGTGGGGGAGCTGGTCGCCAAGCTCGCTGGCTCCGACGCCCGTCCACAGGTGATTCACCTCCCCGAGACGGTCATGTCCGGGTACTTCGTGGAAGGGGGCGTCCGCGACGTCGCCGTCACGGCCGGGACCCTCGCGGCGGATCTCGACGGCGCGTATCGCAGCGCGTGCGCCGTCGCCCAAGGCCCGCTGCGGACGGTGGACGTCGTCGCTGGATTCTATGAGCGGTGGCGCGGCACCCTCTACAACGCGGCAGCATACGTCCGGCTGGGCGATGGCGCCCCTCAGGTGCTGCACGTGCATCGCAAGGCCTTTCTCCCGACCTACGGCCTCTTCGATGAGGAACGGTTCGTCGAGCGTGGGCACGAGGTCCGAGCCTTCGACACCCCATGGGGACGCGCGGCGATCCTCATCTGCGAGGACGCCTGGCATTCTTTGTCGGGGACGATCGTCGCGCTCGACGATGCCGAAGTGATCTTCGTGTCGTCCGCAGCTCCCGCTCGCGGTATTCACCCGCGCGACGACGACATGCCGGGGCCGGCAAGCGTGGCACGCTGGGAACGATTGGTGCGCGATATCGCCGAGGAGCATGGGGTCTTCGTTTCGCTGTCCAACCTCGTGGGAAGCGAGGGGGGCAAGGTGTTCGCCGGATGCTCCGCGGTGTTCGGGCCGCACGGCGATCTCCGCAGTCGCGGGCCCGAGTGGGAAGAGGCGGCGCTGATCACCACGCTCGACTTGGGGGATATCGGGCGTGCGCGTGCCGATACGCCACTGCTCGCCGACCTGCGGACGGCGCTTCCGCACCTCTCACGATCGCTCGACGCCGCCGAGCGAGGGGCGCGTGCCGGGCGCCCCGCGTTCGACGCGGCCGAGTCGCCAGCTGCACAGGGCGATGTGCGGCATGGGGCGTCGCCATCGTCCGGCGAGCGCAGCGTGCGGCCAATTGGCGCCGCCGACTCGAAGGATCGGTTTCCCTTGGTTCGCATTGTCGCCGCGACCAGCACGCCCGATTCGCCCGACGCGTCCGGGGGCCCTCCGCCGCTGGCAATCAATGCCCCGCTGGTCGAGGCATGGCTCACGCGTTTCATCAGCGACGAGATGGCGCATCGCGGCTTCGAACGCGCGGTGGTGGGCATCTCCGGTGGTGTCGACTCGGCCGTGACCGCGTTTCTCGCCGCAAAAGCGCTCGGGCCTGACCGCGTGCTCGGCCTGCGCCTCCCATATCGAACGTCGAGTCCGGAGTCGCTCGAGCATGCCCAACTCGTGATCGACGCGCTGGGCCTCACGACACGGACGCTCGATATCTCCGCCGCCGTCGACGGCTACCTCGCCCTCGAACCGGAGGCCGATGCGACGCGGCGCGGCAACGTCATGGCGCGCGTGCGCATGATCGCCCTCTTTGACCAGTCGGCGCGCCTGCGCGGCGTCCCGTTAGGCACCGGCAACAAGACCGAGCGGCTGTTCGGCTACTTCACGTGGCACGCCGACGACTCGCCCCCGATCAACCCGGTGGGAGACTTGTTCAAGACGCAGGTCTGGGCGCTGGCGCACCATCTCGGCGTTCCCGATGTCATCATCTCGAAGCCGGCCTCCGCCGACCTGATTCGGGGACAGACCGACGAGGGGGATTTCGGCATCAGCTACGCGCGGGCCGACATCATCCTGCAATGGCTCATCTCTGGCTACCATGCCGCAGACCTCGTGGACCGCGGCTTCGACGCCGACGAGGTCGCGCTCGTGCGACGCCGCCTCGAGGGAACACACTGGAAGCGGAAGCTCCCGACGGTGGCGATCCTGTCGCAGACGGCGATCGGTGAGTCGTACCTGCGACCGGTCGACTATTAGCAACGGCATGCCGGCCTCCTTCGTCCTCAAGCTGCAAGACGTGATCGTCGGGCGCTCCGACCTCGCCGAGCGCGATGGCGACCGACGCGTCGCGCGCGGACCATTTCGTCCAGGCCTCGGCTGGGACCTCGTCGAGCCGATCTTCAGGCTGGCAGACGAGTCGAGGGCGACGGTGTCGGACGAGCAGCGCGAGCGGTATCGCCGCGCACGCGACACGCTGGCGCTTTCGCTCTACGCGTCCGACGGAGCGCTCGTCGAGAGTGTCCGACTCGATATCCGCCGGGACTCCGCGTCGCCGACCGGGCTCATCCTCGACGCCGCAATCGTGGATGACAGCTTCTGGCAGGCCTGACGGATACTTGGCCCCGACGCTCGAACCTAACGACTCGCGCGCAATGTCCCGCCGGCCTTGAGCACGACCCGCACGGTCGCTCGCCCCCCTGATTTGTTCGATGAGGGCGACTGGACAACGTCGACGGTCGCGATGTCGTCGCGCGATACTGGCACCGCATCGAACGGCGTTCCTTTGGCATCTCGCGTACCGGAGAGGGCGTCGCGATACAGTTCGCCTCCGCAGTTCGATTGTACGATCACGAGAGTACGGTTCCACGACGTCGCTCCCGCCGCGACGTCGGAGTCAGCCGGAGCACTGGCTGCTCGTCGCTCACCGCATCTGGCGAGGTCGTCGCGATCGG
>JBDTUA010000383.1:0-5244 GCA_040007995.1 Gemmatimonadota bacterium
AGTCGCGAAGGCGATCCGGAATGAAGCGCACTTCGAGGGCGTTGCTCGCAGCGCCGAGTGCGAGTGTGCTCAACAGGGGGACGACAAACCATGCGACGCTGATCGTGTTCTCGTGAATGACACCCTGGATGAGAAGCGCCACCGTGACACCGCACCAGGTCGACGAGGCGATCGTGCTGATCCTCAGCATTCGGTGGGCACGCGTTTCCTCGTCCGTGCGAGCGAGCGACTCACTCTCAGCGCGTTCACGCTGCCCGATATCGAGGGCGGCGCGCAGGTCGGCGAGGGAGTGTCCCGCCCGGAACTGCCGGCGCGCCTGGTTGAGGTGGAATCCGACCACTGGCACGAGGGGAGATGCGGCGATCGCGGCCAGGAAGAGGATGTCGGCCGGCCCGTCTGGACGATTACCGGTCACCCACGCGACGAGATTCGCAATAGTTAGCGTACCGAACAAGCCGGACCAGGCCATGTACGGAACGAGAAGGGGATTCCGCGCTCCGAGCCATGTGCGGAGTGTGGTCGCGAGCACGGAGCGGCTCTCGGGTGAGGGGGCGAGCGCCGCAGCCATCGCCTCGCCGTCGGCGGGTCGCCCCTCAGGGTCGCGGGAGAGACATCGATCGATCGCTTCCACTAACGTGTTCGGTAGGCCCGGTGCCGCGAGCGCGACGCTCGGCGACGCTTCGGACGCCTGACGCACGAGAAGTGCGGGAAGGGTCGTCACCTCGAAGGGGAGCCGGCCGCTCACAGCGAGATATCCGACGACTCCCAACGCGTACAAGTCGCTGCGCCCGTCGACCGTCTCGTTCGCGGCTTGTTCCGGGCTCATGAAGTACGCCGTCCCCATGATCCTGCCGGGATCGGTGATGGCGCGTGAATGCTCACTTAACTGGGCGATGCCGAAGTCGGTGACCTGCGCCCTGCCGGTCCCGCCTTCGAGCAGGATGTTGTCCGGCTTGACGTCTCGATGCACAATCCCGCGGCCGTGCGCATAGGCAAGCGCCCAGGCGACCTCGCGCAGCACGCGCGTGGCTTCTGCTGGTGCGAGGGGTCCGCGCGTACGCAGACGTTCTCCAAGCGTTTCGCCGTCGACGTAGCTCATGACGAAAAAGACGAAGTCGCCCGCCTGACCGACCCGATGGATGGGGACGATGTGCGGGTGGGAGAGACCGGCGGCGGTGCGCGCTTCCCTGACGAATCGCGCGCGCGCGGCCTCGTTCCGGGCAAGGTGTGGAGGGAGGACCTTGATGGCGACGTCGCGATCGAGTTGTACTTCGCGCGCGAGGTAGACCACTCCCATGCCGCCACGTCCGAGTTCGCGCTGGAGTGAGTACTCACCTGCGAGCGCCTCCTGCAGTTCGAGGAACTCGGTCGACGGGTGGGTCATGGGCGGGACACGCGGCTGTCGCGGGAGACGTTTGGTCCGCTGCTACATGGCCAAACGCGTGGTGCGGCGGTTCTCCTTGCGATTGCGGGTATCTTGCCGCAGACCCCGGACTGGAGTTCTGCCGCATGCGCCGCGCCGCACTCTTCGCCTTGCTGCTCTTTCCCGCCATCGCGCGAGCGCAGGCCACTTCCCGTCTCGCGCTGATCGACGACTGGCAGCATCAGCGCACGCATATCCTCGCGGTGATCGATTCCGCGACGCCTGCCATGCTCGACTTCAGGCCGACGCCGGGCGTGCGCACGTTCGCGGAACAGATCAGTCACGTGGCCGCTGTCGCCGCGCGCATCATTGGGGGCGCGGTGGCCAGCACTCCGATACCGAACGATCTTGCTGGGGATTCGTCGGACTATCTGCATGACAAGGCGAAGCTTCGGGCCATGGCGGAGCGACACCTGGGCTTCGTCTTGACGTCGCTCAGTGGGATGACGGATGAGCAGCTGACAGCGGAGCAAAGTTTTGCCGGTGGCTCGATGTCCAGGTTTCGGTGGAACGTGACCGCGCTTCAGCATTCGGGTTGGACGCTGGGGCAACTGGTGCCGTACCTGCGGATGAACGGGCGAACGCCGCCCCAGTTCACACCGTTCTGAGGCGGTGGGGTTCCATGCCGTCGCACCGTGCCCGGGCGTTCCGTCACTGCGGCGGGCGAGACGCTGGCCACGTGCGGTCCCCATCAGGGAGCGACCTTTTCGTCGCCCGCCTCGCCACCAGCAATGTCGCCGAGGCTGAGGCGGCGCTCAGGAGTGTGAGCGGGCCTGCGATGACCGCCGTGAGTTGCAACGAACCGTCGAACTGCGGTCCCAGTGTAGCCAGCCCCGCAGCGACCATCACGGTGGGGACCAAGGCGAGGAGTAGTCCACCCAGCGCCCCCCATGCGGCGAGGGAGGGAAGCGAGAGTTGCTCGAATCGGCGTCGGCGTCCGGCGATTCCGAGGACGACAGAAAAGAGGGCGCCCCCGACAAAACCCGGGATTGCGAGCGCAGGGAGCGGGGCGTCGAAGACGTCAAAGATGGCGTCCCACGGGAGAGCGGGTGAGAGCACGCTGAACACGCCAATTAGCAGGCCGACCGCCAGCCAAACGGTCGCCCAGGTCACCCCCATTCCGACCGCTCCGCGCACGCGTCTCGCCCAGCGTTTCATCATCGCCTCCAACCGGTCCAGTCCAGCAAGTACTTTACACTACAAAGTCTTACCCTGCATGGCAAGCCTTTGTGATCTGGGCGACGAGGCGTGGTGTTCGCCCTTCCGCTAAGCACTACGAGCGCTGACAGATGTACTTCGCAATCAAGGCCGACGTGCCTTCACCGAACGCGACCCGCTTCGCGTTCGATTCGCAAAAGACGATGTACGCTGGCAACCAGATTTCGGCTGGCGACACGATCTTCATCTTCGCGAGCGAGAACGAGGGAGGGCCGGGTCTCGTGGCGCAGGGGATCGTGACGTGCGCCGAAGCAATTGCAAGAACGCCCGGGATCAAGCGTCAGACGCCGCGCGTGACACTGCGGGTCCGGCGGACCGCGCTTGCGAGCCGGCGACAGGGGCGTGCGGAGCTAAAGAATTTCTCGCAGTGGAACGACGATAGGCCTCAGACGGAGCTCAACTTCAAGTTCTATCGTCAGGCGACCAACAAGATTGTCGGAATTTCGGATGCTGCTGCGGCGTATCTGCTCACTTTCTTTTAGCGGCGCCGAGGGGGAACGGGCCACAGTTTGCTCATACGTCGATCCTCGCTCACTCCCGATACACGCCGCTCTCATGTCCAGCCGCCCTGACGAATTCCCCGCCGGCGTCTCACGCCGCCACTTTCTCCGCAGCGCAGGTCTCGCCGGCGCAGCGCTGACGGTCTTCGGCCCGCCACTCACCGCCGAGCCAGCCAGCACCGAGGCACTGTCGCACGGGATACTTCGCACGGATTCGCGCGGGACGTCTCCGTTGGAAGCGACCGGTCGATTCTCTGCCCCTCCACCGGCCGACAGCTACGCCGGGTTGCGGTGGCGCCACCTGGGTCCGTTCCGAGGGGGACGAGTGGCGGCGGTGAGCGGCGTTCCGGGTCGGCTCAACGAGTTCTACTATGGCGCCGTCAATGGAGGCGTGTGGAAGAGCATTGATGGTGGCCGCGTCTGGCAGCCGGTGTTCGACGACCAGCCGGTTTCGTCGATCGGGGCGCTCGCGGTAGCGCCCTCGCAACCGAACACCATCTACGTCGGGACCGGCGAGAGCACGCTGCGCGACTCAACGGGTTACGGTAACGGCGTATACAAGAGCACCAATGCAGGCGCGACGTGGACGCACTTGGGGCTCGACGAGAGTCAGCACATCGGGAAGATCGCGATCGATCCGAAGAACCCGGACAACGTCTTCGTCGCCGTGATCGGCAAGCTGTATTCGGCCAGCGAGCAGCGCGGCGTCTTCCGTTCCACGAATGGCGGCAAGAGCTGGAAGAAGGTCCTCGGCCCGGACGCGAATGTGGGCGCCGTGGACGTGGCGATCGATCCGAGCGACTCCCGCGTGGTATATGCGGCGCTCTGGGCGACACGTCGTCCTCCCTGGTTCACCTACGCGCCGACGAACGGTCCGGGGGGTGGGTTGTTCAAGAGCACCGACGGCGGTACGACGTGGACGCGGATGACCAAGGGGCTCCCGTCAGAAGGGATCGGGCGCAGCGGGATCGCGGTCTGCCCGAGCGACCCCAAGCGCCTTTACGCGGTGGTCGACTGCCTGTTCGCCGAGCCAGGGGCCGCGGCGGCGGCTCCGGCACAGGTGGGCGTTCCGGTCGCGAGCGGTCAGGGAGGAGTCTTCCGAAGCGACGACGCCGGGGCGACGTGGCGACGCCTGTCGGGGGATCCGGCGCTGTGGGGGCGCGGCTGGTACTTCGAGAAGACCACGGTCGACCCGAAGAACGCCGACATCGTTTACGTGCCTAACGTGAGCGTCTCGCGCTCCTCGGACGGCGGGGCGACGTGGGTACCGCTCAAGGGGTCGCCGGGCGGCGACGACTATCACCAGGCGTGGGTGAGCCCCGACGATTCCGACACGATGATCGTGGCCAGCGACCAGGGGGCGATCGTCACGCGCAACGCGCGGGCCAACGACCCGACGACCGTCACCTGGAGTTCGTGGCTCAACCAGAGCACGGCGCAGGTCTATCATATCTCGGTCGACTATCGCTTTCCGTATTGGGTGACGGGGGCGCAACAGGACAGCGGTGCCGTCGCCGTGCGGTCGCGTGGGAAGTTCGGCGAGATCTCGACGCGCGACTGGGAGCCGATTGCACCTGGCGGCGAGAGCGGGATGACCGCGGGCGACCCGCTCCACCCGGGGGTCGTGTACGGCGGAACCGGCGAGCGGTGGGATCTCGACAAGAATGCTCCTGTGCAGGGAACGACGGCTCCGCGCGGACCCGAAACGTCGCGGACCGATTGGACGCAGCCGCTGGTGATCTCGCCGGCCGATCCGCGCATGCTGTTCTACGCGGACCAGTACGTCTTTCGCAGCACGGATGGGGCGCGCAGCTGGTCGCGGCTCAGCGACGACCTCACGCGACCGGACCCGGGCATCCCCGCCTCGCTGGATGCGACGGCCGCCGCGCAGGTCGATCGCAATGGCAAGCGCGGGGTCGTGTACACTGTCGCCCCGAGCCCGCTCTTCGTACCGATGGTGTGGGTGGGGACCGACGACGGCTTGATCTACGTGACCACCGACCAGAAGAGCTGGAAGGATGTGACGCCACCGCAGGTCACGCCGTGGAGCCGGGTCACGATGCTCGCGGCGTCGCACCACGACATGAACGTCGCCTACGCGAC
>JBDTUA010000384.1:0-5211 GCA_040007995.1 Gemmatimonadota bacterium
AGCTCTGCACCCACTTGGCGAACATCGAGTAGATGATCGTCTCCGACGTGGGACGGACCACCAGCGGTTCCTCGAGCTTCTTCCCACCACCGTGCGTGACCACCGCCGCCTCCGGGGCGAACCCTTCGACGTGCTGCGCCTCCTTGTGAAGGAAGCTCTCGGGGATGAAGAGCGGGAAGTACGCGTTCCGGTGTCCGGTCGCCTTGAACATGTCATCGAGGGCGCGCTGCATGCGCTCCCAGATACCGTAGCCGTTCGGCCGGATGACCATGCAGCCGCGCACGGGCGAATAGTCCGCCAGTTCGGCACGCAGCACGGTTTCGTTATACCACGCGCTGAAGTCGGCGGCGCGGGTGGTGAGTTTTTTGTCAGACATGGGCGGGACGGGAGACGGGAGACGGGAGACGGGGGAGGAGGTCTCACCCGATGGGAGCGCGGTGCGGATTCTCTCGTCTCGTCACGGTCGGTCCAGCGATCGGCGCGGGGCGTCTCCAACGGTCGAGGGCAGCACAGTGCCGCATGATCGCGCTGTCGTCATGCGGGCTCCTGCGCCCGGAGCGCGAGCAGGTGCAATGCGCCTGCCTGCTGCTGACCGGTGGAGAAGTCCTTGACCTCGACTTCGCCCCGCTCCAGAAAAGCGTCGCCGACGAAGACCACGTGTCGAGCTCCGGCTGCCTGTGCGGCCTTCAGCTGTTTGGAGAGCGCCTGCGCTTTCAGCGGATATTCCACGGAGAGGCCGTCGGCACGAAGGCGGCGGGCCACCTCGATCGCGGACAGTCGATGCGTCGTCTCAACCGGCGCGACCCAGTAGTCGATCGCCGGGGCGCCCGACGGCAGCTTCCCGCGCGCCTTGAGCAGCTCCCCCAGCACCACATCCCCCATCCCGAAGCCTAACGCGGGCATGTCGACGCCGCCCAGTGCCGCGAGCAGGTTGTCGTAGCGCCCTCCCCCGCAGACGGCGCGGAATTCGCCCTTGGCGTCGAACAGCTCGAAGACGATTCCCGTGTAGTAGGCCAACCCGCGCACGATCGTCAGGTCGAGCTTCAGGTACTCGCTCACCCCGTGCGCCTCCAGCAGCGCGCGATAGGCGTCGAACCGATCGAGCGACGCTGTCACCTCCGCATCACCCGCGAACTCGCTGCGCAGCGCGTCAAAGTCCGAGGCCTGCACCAGGTCGAGCACGCGTGTCCCCACGTCGCTCGCAACTCCCGCATCGGCCAGCTTCTTCAGGAGCGACTCGCGCGGTTCGCGCTCGATCTTGTCCACCGCAGCAAAGACAGCGCCGATCAACTCGTCAGTCACTCCGGCCCCCCGCACCAGCGCCGTCAGCAGGCGACGATCCGACACGCGCGCCACGACCTCGTCCGGCCCCAGCCCGCACGCACGCATGATCTCGCAGGCCACCGCCAACAGCTCGGCGTCGGCCGCGACGTCCGCCTCGCCGAAAATGTCGACGTTCAGCTGAAAATGCTCGCGCAGCCGTCCCTTCTGCTGGCGCTCGTAGCGGAACAGCTGCGGGATCGAGAACCAGCGCACCGGCTTACGCAGGGCATTCGCCCGCGCCGCTACCATCCGCGCCACGGTCGGGGTCATCTCGGGACGAAGCGACACCTGCCGCCCCCCCTTGTCCTCAAAGTTGTACAGCTGCCCGACGATCTCCTCGCCACTCTTCTTCGTGTACAAGTCGAGCGGCTCGAGCGGGGGGCCGTCGTACTCCGCGTAGCCAAATCGCCGCGCCACCTCACGCCACCGCTGGAAGAGCCAGGCTCGTTGCGCGAACTGCTCGGGATAGAAGTCTCGAAATCCTGGAAGTGCTCCGGTTGCCATCCGCGCAAGCTACCCGGCGAGCGGATCGACCTGCAAGCGAGCCATTGCATCCCCGACGGTGTGAAACGAGCCGGTGACCAGCACGGTCGCCCCCTTCGCGCGCGCCCGGTCCAACGCGAGATCGAAATCCGGCGCGCACTCCGACGACCACCCACGCTCCTCCGAGTACCGCTGTGCCTCGCCGAGGTCCCACGCCCGGCTGCTCGGCGCCGTCGGGGCATTGGTGAGGACGAAGTGCGACACGACCGGGGCTAGCATCTCCAGCATGCCCCGCCAATCCTTGTCATTCAGGATGCAGAGCACCGCCACGACGGGGGCGGCCGGCCGTACGCGCTCGAGCGTGCGCACCAGCGTCTCCGCCCCGGCGGGATTGTGTGCCACGTCGAAGATGTACGGAGGAGCCACGTGGAAGCGCCCCGGGAGACGCACGTGCAGCAGCGCGTCGGCGACGCCCTCCCAGCCGCTCCAGTAGCGAGGGCCGGCCTCCCGCAGCATCAGCAGCGCCAGCGTGGCGTTGGATGCCTGGTGCGCTCCCGCGAGCGGCGTGCACAGCCGCTGCACGGCGCCGTCGAGCGCCAGGGTGAAGCTGGTACCATGCGCGCCGACGTCGATCGCGACGGGGGGAGCATCGCGCCAGACGCTCACCATGCGCGTGCTCCGACGCCGCCTGGCGAGGTCGGCGAGCAGCGCATCAATGCGCGGATCGGGCTCGCCGCTCGCCGCCACGATCCCGGCCTTGTAGATCCCGGCCTTCTCGGCGGCAATCTCCTCGAGCGTATCGCCGAGATACTCCACGTGGTCGATGCCGATCGACGACACGCCGGCGACGAGAGGCCTAACGACATTGGTCGAATCGAGGCGTCCGCCCAACCCGGTCTCGACGACCGCCACGTCCACCCCGGAGTCGACGAAGTACTGGAAGGCCATCGCCGTCGCCGCCTCGAAGAACGTCGCGCCGAGGCGCTCGATGACCGGCGTCCAGCGCGCGACGAAGTCGGCAACATACTCCTCGGGGACCGCAGCGCCGTCGACGACGAACCGCTCCGAGAAATCCACGAGGTGCGGCGACGTGTACTTTCCCGTGCGCAGCCCCCGGGCGCGCAGGAGCGTCTCGAGCGTGGCGCACACGCTCCCCTTCCCGTTCGTCCCAGCCACGTGGAAGCTCGGGATGGCGCGGTGTGGATCGCCCAGCGCCGCGAGCAGCGCGCGCGTGCGGGTCAGTCCAAACTTGCTCTTGCCGGTGGTGCGCGCGAACAGGTACGCGAGCGCGTCGCGGTATGGACTCAGGTGGTCGCCCACGCCGATGCGGCCGGCTTTCCGCTCATGTGGCGCAACAGGCGCCCCACCGTCTGCCGCAGCTCCTTGCGATGCACCACGGCGTCGAGGATCCCGTGATCGAGCAGGAACTCGGCCGTCTGGAATCCCTCCGGTAGGTCCTGTCCGAGCGTCTGCTTGATCACGCGCGGTCCGGCGAAGCCGATCACCGCTCCGGGCTCGGCGAGGATTGCGTCACCCAGCATGGCGTAGCTCGCACTCACCCCCCCGGTCGTGGGGTTGGTGAGGATCGAGACGTACGGGATGCGCCGGTCGGCCAGCTGCGAGAGCACGGCCGACACTTTCGCCATCTGCATGAGCGAGAGCACCCCCTCCTGCATGCGCGCACCGCCGGAGGCGGAGATAACAATGAGCGGATGCTTCCGCTCCAGCGAACGCTGCGCCAGGCGCGCGATCTTCTCCCCGACGACGGAGCCCATCGATCCGCCCATGAAGGCGAAGTCCATCACGCCGAGATTCACGGGCATGTCGCCCAGCGTCCCGGCGACCGTCAGGATGGCATCCGTGTCGCCGGCATTCGTCCGCGCCTTCTTGAGCCGCGCCTCGTAATCCGGAAAACCGAGCGCATCCACGGATCGGAGCTCCGTCTCGGTCTCCTCCCACTTGTCATCGTCCAGGAGAATCTGCACGTACTCGACCGCGCGCAGCCGGCGATGGTAGTCGCAGTTTGGGCAGACATTCAGGTTGCGCGCGAACTTCTCGCGAATGTCGGTGTGCGCGCACGCCTCGCACTTCTCCCAGACGTCCGCGGGAATCTCCAGCCGCTCGCGTCGCGGCTGCCGCGTCTTCTTCTCCGTCCGGAACCAAGCCATGGCGGAATATTGCAGGGGGTGCAGGGGGGCGGGTAGGGGTACCGGACCCGACGGCGGCCCGAGCCAGCCGCTGCTGGGAGCGCGTTGGCGGGCCGGAGGACGCTGCTACCGCCCGTAGGAGCCGCGCAGCCCGATCGGGAGCGCGTCGGCCTCGCCCCGTCCTTCCGAGGAGATCCGGACCAGGATACCGATCGCCAGCCAGCACGCCAGCATGAAGGAGCCCCCGTACGAGAAGAACGGCAGCGGGATCCCCGTGATCGGCATGAGGTTGAGCGTCATTCCCACGTTCTCGATCACGTGCACCATCCAGCTACCCAACAAACCGAACGCGACGAGGGAACTGAAGGAGTCGTTGGCGCGGGACGCCACACGGATGACGCGCAGGAAGAGCAGGAGGAAGAGGGCGAGCGCGACCGAGACTCCGAGGAAGCCGAGTTCTTCGCCGACCACCGCGAAGATGAAGTCGGTGTGTTGCTCCGGAAGAAACGCTCCGCGCTTCTGGGTGCCAAGCGTAAAGCCCTTCCCCAGCCATCCCCCCGACCCGATCGCGATCTGCGACTGGATCACGTGGTAGCCCGACGCCTGCGGATCCTCCGACGGATCGAGGAAGACCAGGAGGCGCGAGCGCTGGTGCGGGGCCAACTTGTCCCACAGGATCGGGGCCAGGACCCCCATCGCGACGTTGGTCACGATCAGGACGACCCCTTCCACCACGTACGGCTTGTACCAGAGCACGACCGCGATCAGGATGAGGAACCACGCCCCCCACAACCCCGTGTTGAACGCGAGCAGGAGCGAGATCGCCGGCGAGGCCGCCAGCAGCAAGAGCCGCGCGGAGACCCCGGCCCAGAACAGCATCGCGAAGAAGATCCCGACGAAGACCATCCCCGTCCCGAGATCCGGCTGCGCCATCACCAGGAGCCAGGGGACGAGGACGACCAGCCCCGGAAGCCACAGCTCGACGAGCGACTTCGGGGGATCGCGTCGCGCCGCGAGCACACGCGCCAGCATCAACACGACCGCCACCTTCGCCAGCTCGGCGGGTTGCCCGAGCCGCACGCCGCCGATCGTGAGCCACCCCTTCATGCTCGACGCCGTGCCGCCGCCACTTCCGAAGAACAGCGTCACGAGGAGCAAGGCGATCGCCACAAGGTATGCGGGCCAGCTGACCCACTCGATCAGGCGCACCGACGCGCGGCTCAGCACCCAGGCGGCGACCAGCGAGACAGCGAACCAG
>JBDTUA010000385.1:0-5208 GCA_040007995.1 Gemmatimonadota bacterium
CATCTCCGCCAGGAGGTACGACTCACCGAACGGCTTGCTGGCGACCACCACCGGCGCGCGACCTGCTGATGACTGCGCCTCCAGTGAGAATGGCCCAAAGAGGGCGACGATCAGGGCGAGCACCCCGGCCAGCACACTACGCCGCCCGGCGACTTGCCACCACGCGCCAAGAAACATCCCGCGAGAACGGCGCGACCGGGTCACGCCGTCACCAGCGCCGAACCCGCCGCCATCGCCTGCGCGAGCAGCGCCGCCACGTAAGGGGTCGCCGGACTCTCGCGGAGTTCGCGCGCGCTCCCCACCTGCTCCACGCGTCCATCGCGCATCACCGCCACCGCGTCGGCGAGGCGCGCGGCTTCGGACAGATCGTGCGTGACGAGGATCGCCGTGAAACGCAGTTCTCGTCGCACGCGCACGAAGGCGTCGTACACCTCGGCGCGCGAAATCGAGTCGAGTGCGCCGAATGGCTCATCGAGGAGCACGACTTCCTGACGGGCTGCCAGCGCCCGTGCCAGCGCCGCCCGCTGGCGCTGCCCCCCAGAGAGTTCGTGAGGGTAGCGCGCACCGAACTCGGCGGGAGAAAGCCCGACGAGCTCGAGCGCTTCGTCGGCCGCACGTCCCGGATCCGGCGCGCGGATGAGGCGGGGAACGAGCGCTACGTTCCGCCGAATGGTCCAGTGCGGCAACAGTCCGCCCATTTGGGGTACATAGCCGAGACGCCTGCGCAGCAATTCGGCGGGGATAGTCTGCACATCCTCGCCGCCGACCCTTACGATCCCCTGGCGTGGCTCCACCATGCGGTTGAACGACCGCAGGAGCGTCGTCTTGCCCGATCCGCTCTCTCCGACGACCGCCAGGAGATGGCCCGCCGGGACGGTAACCGTTACCCCACGCAGTGCGATGACGCCGGCGTAGTCGTGCTGCAGCGACTCGGCGTCAAGCGCGACGGACATCGGGAGCTGGGGAGACGGTGGGACCAGAGGCGACGATCTGGTGCGAGGGGGAACCTTGCAACAGACTGGGGACTTTCACACTGATTGGACGGTCGGTCCGAGACGCCGCGAGGCAGAGTGCACGCAGCCATGCCTCTACACGTGAACCGAACATATGCCATGACCCCTGCAACGGTCACCCCACTCCAGCCCGTGCTCCTGCCGTCGCTGGCGGAGCGATTTCTCGCCGTCCGCGCCGCGACTGAGGCGCTGTGTACGCCACTTGAGGTCGAGGACTACGTCGTCAGCAGCATGGCCGACGTCAGCCCGACCAAGTGGCATCTGGCGCACACCTCCTGGTTCTTCGAGACCTTCCTGCTCGCGCCACATGACGCGAGCTATGTCACGATCAATCCGCGCTACGCCTTCCTGTTCAACTCGTACTACGTGCAGGCCGGGGAACGTCACTGCCGCGCGCAGCGCGGGCTCGTCACCCGGCCGACGGTCGCCGAGGTCTATGAGTACCGCCGGCACGTGGACGAAGCAGTCCTGGCGTTGTGCGAGCGCATCGGCGGTGATACGGCGCATCCGGCGTGGGCGATCCTCGAGCTGGGGCTGCACCACGAGCAACAGCACCAGGAGCTCCTCCTGACCGACATCAAGCACGTCTTCTGGACCAATCCCATGCGTCCAGCCTATATGGAAGCGTCGCCCCCACCCCCCGCGGCCGTGAGTCAGGGGTGGCACCGGGTCGCCGAAGGGGTCCGCACGATCGGTCACACGGGGGACGAGTTCTCCTTCGATAACGAGGGACCGTCCCACAAGAGCTACCTGCAGCCGTTCGCGCTCGCTCATCGATTGGTGACCAACGCGGAGTACGCAGCCTTCATCGCCGACGGCGGCTACCGGCAGACGGCGCTCTGGATGAGCAAGGGTTGGGGAGAGCTGCGCGAGGGGAGCTGGGGCGCGCCGCTCTACTGGGAGCAGCACGATGGCGCCTGGCACGAGTTCACGCTCGCAGGCACCGCGCCGATCGTTCCGCATGCGCCGGTGACGCACATCAGCTACTACGAGGCCGATGCCTTTGCCCGCTGGGCCGGCTACCGTCTGCCGACGGAGGCAGAGTGGGAGACGGTCGCGCGCGATTTCCCGGTCGACGGACGCTTCGTGGAGCACGGGGCGCGGCACCCATCGGCAGCTGCAAGGCCGGGGATGCAGCAGCTGTATGGTGATGCGTGGCAGTGGACGCAGAGCGCATACGTCGCGTATCCCGGCTACCGCGCATCACCCGGGGCGATCGGCGAATACAACGGCAAGTGGATGTGCGACCAGTGGGTCCTGCGCGGCGCGTCCTGCGCCACGCCGCGCTCGCACGCGCGATTGACCTACCGCAACTTCTTTCCAAGTGATACGCGTTGGCAGTTCACGGGCCTTCGACTGGCGGCCGACACATGACCGGACTCGCCCCGCGCTTCGAGCGCGATCCGATCCGTGCCAACGCGCCTTCGCTCCGCCAGAGCGTGGTGCGCGGACTGCGCGGGAGCGTAAAGACGCTGTCGCCGGCGCTGTTCTACGATGCGGCCGGCGCTCGCCTGTTCGAACAGATCTGCGAGCTGCCGGAGTACTATCCCACGCGCACCGAAGAAGCGATCCTTGCGCGATACGCGGGTGAGCTGGCAGAACGCGCCGGCGCCGAGTGTGCGCTGATCGAGTACGGCAGTGGCGCGGGGGTGAAAGTGCGCTACCTGCTCGACCGGCTCGAACGTCCGGTCGCGTACGTCCCGGTCGACATTTCGCGCGAGCAGCTGCACGACGTCGCGCGCGAACGGGCGGCGCAATATCCGGGGCTGCGCATCCTCCCCGTCTGCGCCGACTACACGACGCCATTCGAGCTTCCGGTGCTGCCGGCAGCTGCACACCGCGTCGCCTTCTTCCCCGGCTCGACGATCGGGAACTTCCACCCCGCCGAGGCGGCGGCCTTCCTTCACCGGGTGCGCCACACGGTGGGCCCGAAGGGGGCGCTGATCCTTGGCGTCGATCGGCGGAAAGATCCCGATGTGCTGAACGCAGCCTACAACGATGCAGCTGGTGTCACGGCCGCCTTCAACCTGAACCTGCTCACCCGTCTCAACCGGGAGTTTGGCGCCGAGTTCGACCTCCGGCGCTTCCGGCATCGCGCCTTCTTCGACGACGCCACCAGTCGCATCGAGATGCACCTCGAGGCGCGCGAGGCGCACCAGGTCTGCGTCGACGGTGCGGTGATCGACTTCGCCGCCGGCGAGACGATCCACACCGAGTGTTCCTACAAGTATGATCGTCCGCGCCTCGAGGCGCTGGCGGACGCGAGCGGGTTCCGCATCGAGGCGCTGTACTCGGACGAGCGCGACTGGTTCTGGGAGGCGTGGCTCGTCCCCACCCCCTGAGCGCGCCTCACCTACCTGTACATCATTTCCGAGTTGGAGTTCACGTGAAGGCTACCTGGAAGGGAACCGTTATCGCCGAGAGCGATGACACCGTCGTCGTCGAAGGGAACCGCTACTTCCCCGCCGACTCGTTGCGTCGCGAGTACGTGACCGAGAGTACGCACCGCTCCACCTGCCCGTGGAAGGGGACGGCGCACTACTACTCGCTATCGATCGACGGCGCCGACAACCCGAATGCCGTCTGGTACTACCCGGAGCCGCTGCCCGCGGCGCACCAGGTGGCCGGACGGGTCGCCTTCTGGAAGGGAGTCAGCGTCGCGCCATGAGCGGTGACGCCGGAGCACCGACGACCCGTAGGCTGACCGTCGACGCCGCCCTGATCGGGACAGGACAGGCCGTGCCCGCGCTGGCGCGGGCGCTGGCGGCGCGTGGGGAGCAGGTCGTGGTCTTCGAGGGCGAGACGGTCGGCGGGAGTTGCGTGAACGTCGGCTGCACTCCGACGAAGTCGCTACGCGCGAGTGCGCGGATGGCGCACATGGCGCGGCGCGCGGCCGATTTCGGGGTAGCGGTCGGAGCTGTGCGCGTCGACTTCCGCGCGGTGATGGAACGAGCGCACGGAATCGTGCTCGAGTCACGCGGCGGACTGCAGCGCTCCCTTGAGAAGGCCGAAGGACTCACCTTCATCCACGAGCGCGCCGGGTTCGACGCGCGCGAGGGCGAACAGTTCGTCGTCCGTTCGGCGTCGACGCGGGTGGTGGCACCGCGGGTGTACCTCAACACCGGCACTCGCCCGTTCGTCCCCGACATCCCCGGCCTCGATACGGTCCCGTCGCTCACCAACGCGTCGATCCTGCAGCTGACGGAGTGCCCGGCGCACCTCATCGTCGTTGGCGGGAGCTATATCGGGCTGGAGTTCGCCCAGATCTTTCGTCGGCTGGGGAGCGAGGTGACAGTGATCGAGGCGGGGCCATCGATTGCCGCCCGCGAGGACGATGACGTCAGCGACCGCATCGCCACGATGCTGCGCGATGAAGGCATCACGATCCTGACCGGTCACGCGATAGAGCGGGTCGCCGCGAGGGGCGGGGAAAACGATGCAGACGGGGTGCTTGTCACCGTGCGACCACAGGCGGGAGGGGCGCCGCGTGCAGTGCGCGGCTCGCACACCCTCATCGCCACCGGGCGCCTCCCCAACAGTGATTCGTTGGGACTCGCGAGCGTCGGCGTGAAGCGCGATGACCGCGGCTTCATCCCGGTGGACGGCGGGTTGGAGACCAATGTGCCGGGGGTATGGGCACTCGGCGACGTCAACCGGCGCGGGGCCTTCACCCACACCAGCTACCAGGACCACGAGATCGTGCTGGCCAACTACCTCGGTGGGGCACGCTCGGTCGACGGTCGCGTGATGACGTACGCCTTGTACACCGATCCCCCGCTCGGCCGCGTCGGAATCACGGAGCGCGAGGCGCGCGAGCTACAGAAGAATGGACGCCACTTCCTCGTGGTCACTGAGAAGAAGCTCCTCGTATACGATACGGCCACCGGCAAGGTGACGACCGAGATCGCGCTGCCGCCAAGCAAAACCGGCGCGAGTTGCAGCGGCGTGGACGCGGTGAGCAAGGCGGCGGTACGCGTGCTCAATACGTACGAAGTCGACCCGATCCAGATTTTCGATCTGAAGACGGAGGTGCTGACACGGACACTTCAGAGTCCGTTCACCATGCACTCTGGTCTACCGGCGACACTTCAGGATGTGATGCTCTCGTCGAACGCACGCCTCGCTGTTGCCAGCCGTGGTGATGAGCAAAGCATCGTTGTGTGGGATACCGACTCCGGCTCGGTCATCGCCGGGA
>JBDTUA010000386.1:0-5200 GCA_040007995.1 Gemmatimonadota bacterium
AAGCGCGTTGAGCGACCGCAGCGCGTTGATGCGCGTCGCGAAGTCGGCCAGGTTCCCCTTGGCCAGCGCGACCTCCGCCATGATCAGCAGCATGTCGCGCGAACCCGTGATCGTGACCGGCGAGAGCAGGTTGTTGTTCACGAACTCGAGGCCGAGCAGGTTGATGACCGGATCGGGTTGCCCGGAGATCGGGTCCTTGATGGCCACCGCCAGCGTCTTGGTGCCGAGATAGTCGTAGACCGCGAGCGCGGGACTGAACTTGATCTCGCGCCGTGAATTGGTGCACGACGGCAGGAAGCAGTTGCCATACGACATGCCAGTTTGCGGCTCGAGCTTGAACCGCGCATCGCTGCCCAGCAGCGCCAGCGCCGCCTGCGCGTCGTCGTACGCGCCCTGTTCATTCACCAGCGGTTGCGCAGGCGTCTTGCCCGAAGGGTTGAGCATCCTCCAGATCGCGCGGTCGAACTTCGCTCGTGCGCGCATGGCGAGTAGCTGACCACGGAGCGCGTTGCTGGATGCGGGGGCAATGGCCAGTCCACGCCCCGCTGCGGCCTCCACCGAGTCGTACAGCGTCACCATCTTGTCCGATCCGACCGGAGCCGTGGCGATGCGCTGATCGGACCCGATGACGTAATCATCGTAATGGTTCGCGATGAAGTCATACGTGATGGCCGCGTACAGATTGGCCAGCGCCAGTTGGGATACGTCCGACAGCGTCCCCGCCTTCTGGAACTCCTCGAGCTGCGTGATCGTGCGATTCGCGGAGTAGCGGGCGGGATTCATCCCGAAAGCGCCGTCCTCGAGGAACTCGTTGAATGCGTCGCGGATGAATCCGCGATTGAGCTGGTTCAACCCATCCAGCGAGCCGCTCCACGTCATGTCGTCGCTGGCGATCTCGATGTCGCCAACGACCTGTGTGACGCCCTTCGTGAGTTGCGCGAGGACGCCATTGACCTGCGCCGCGGCCGACGCGGCGTTGCTCAGCGCGGTGGCGTTGACGTTGTTGGGGTTCGTGACGTCGAGCAGGCCGCTGCACCCCCAGGCCGAGCCGAGCATGCCGGCGAACACGAAGGTGACGGCCCACTGCCGGGCGGTGCGGCCGACCGTGTGGCCGCTGTTGATATGAAGAGTCATGTGCGTCGATCTCATCAGAAGCCCAGACGGACGGAGAAAGTGAATCGGCGCTGCATGGGCAGGCCGAACGTGTCGCTCGAATCGTAGAAGTTGTTATCGATCTGGTTGGACGCGAGGCTGCTCGAGATGCCGTCGTAGTTGATCTCCGGATCCGTGCCCGTGTATTTGGTCCAGAGCAGCAGATTTCGCGCACCAGCCGTGAACGCCATGTTCGTGGCACCCACGCGCTTGGCGATGGATCCCGGCGCGGTATACGTCAGGCTCAGCTCGCGCCAGCGAATGAAGTCGCCCGGCTTGTTCTGGTTGAGCCCATCGTACGGCGAGAGGCCCACAAGCGTGAGCCACTTCTGGGCCGCGTCGTAGCGCTGCTGCGCGGTGGATGCCGGATTCAGCAGGGCCGCCTCGACGGTCGTGGACTCGATGCGGTTCCGGCCGAGCGCGGGGCTCGCATTGCGGAACGCATCGGTGAGGTCGGTGATGGTGAAGTTCCCGGCCTTGTACTCGAACAACGTCGAGAGCTTGAACCGCTTGCCCATGCGCAGATTACCGCCGAATGCGCCCTGCCAGTCCGGCATCGGCTTCCCCTGGTAATGATCCAGGTAGTCGCCGTTACCGTCGTCATCGGCTCTCAGGAGCTTGAGCGCGGTCGGATTCACGGCGTTGCTGAGGAAGGCGAGAACCTGGGCCTCGGTATCCGGCTTCCCGTCGTTGTTGAGATCGAACGGGGTATCGCCAGGCTGCAAGCAACCGCCCAGATGCGGCGCGCTGCCGTAGCTGGAGCAGGGAGAGAGCAGCTTCGCGCCGAAGAGCGAACCCGGCGCGTAGCCCTCGCGGATGAAGCCGCGGATGCGCACGTAGTTCGCCTGGATCTTGATCGGAGGGGCGCCGCCGAGGCTCGTGACGGTCTGCTTGAGGTACGCGCCGTTCGCGAACAGATCGATAGCGACGTTCGGCCGGTTGATGACGAAGCCGTTGACGCCGAGCTCCCAACCATTCGCGGTCATCTCGCCGATGTTCGTCAGCTGCCGTGCGGTGAATCCGCCGGAGATCGCGTACTGCTTCTGTACGAGCACGTCCGACACCTTCCGGTTCCAGTTCGTGATCGTGAGGCTCAGCCGGTCGCTCAACAGGCCAATCTCCGCGCCGCCTTCGATCTCGGTCGAGACTTCCGGCTTGAGATCCGGATTGCCGAGGTTGGCCGGAATGAGACCGCCACCCGTCGACGCCGCAAGCGGGCTGTAGGTCGTGAACTTGTCGAACGCGCCCGGCTGCCGTCCCGACTTGCCGATCGCCGCGCGCACGCGCAGCGATGAGACGAGCGACGACTTCCAGCCCGGACGGTCCGACGGCACGATCGAGATGGATGCCTTCGGATAGAGCACGCCCTTGGCGCTCTCGCCGAACGCGCTGTTGTAGTCGTAGCGCGCGCCGAGGTTGCCGAAGATCCAGTCGTTGAACCCGATCTTCTCCTCGGCGAAGTATCCGGCGTTCACCACCTTGATGATGCCCTCGAAGGTGCTCGGCTGGTTGCCTGCGCCGACCACTTCGAGTCCCGGCCCGGGGAAGTTGCGATTCGAGGCCGTCGTCTGCGTCTGGTCGGTGATGAAACCCTGCCCGCCAAGCGTCAGCGTCGAGCGGAATGCCGAGGTGACCTGGCGATCCCAGTTGCCCTTCATGTCCAGCGTGACGTTCTGCTGGTTGAGGTCATCGACGGAGCGCGAGCCATCGGGTGCGCGCAGCGAGAATCGGTCGAGCGCGTTGCCAAAGGGAACGAAGCTCACCCCGCGCACCATCGTGTTGTCGATACCGGCGACGACCGCGAAGTTGAACTCCGTCGTCGGCGTCCACTTGGCGTCGACCGAGCCGTTAAAGTGCGTGCCGTCCTGATAGATCTTGTTCTGGAGCGACTCGCGCAGCGTGGTGCTGAGCGTGTTGCCGAACGGGTTCCCTGTGGTCTTGCAGCGCCCGGGACCCGCGATCTCGGAGAGCGAGTGCTTGCCGGTCGCGTCGCTGCAGTAGCCCTGGTCAGGACGCGCGTACATCGACTGCGCGTACGGCGAGTAGATCGAGTTGGTGCCCTGAGGCGACTCGATATGGTACACCGAATAGCGTGACTGCACGCCAAGGCTGATCTTCTCGCGCGGGAAGATGTTAAGGTTGATCGTCCCCTGGCTGCGCTTCACGACGTCGTTCGCCAGGCCACCCAGCTTGTCCGAGGTGAACGGTCCGTCCTCGAACTGATACCGGCCGCCGCCGTAATACGTGATCTTGTCCGTGCCGCCACTCAACGAGCCGTTGACCGTATTGTTGAAACCGGACTCGAAGAGCTGCTTCGTCACGTCGTACCCGAACGGTACGAACGGCGTGATCACCTGGCCGAACAGCGCGCTGAGCGAATCGGCCTGCGGCTGCGTACGCGCGAAGCCGGTGTTGGGTGCGACGCGATGCGGGTAACTCGCCTGCGAGCGCTCGAGGTTAAGCGTCCACTTGGCGGCGCCCTGCGAGCCTTTCTTGGTGAAGATCTGGATGACGCCGTTGGAGGCTTCGGTACCGTAGAGCGTCGCCGCCGCCGCACCCTTGAGGATCTCGATGCGCTCGATCGAGGACGGATCGATGTCGTCGAGCCGTGACGTCGCCACGCCGCCGCCGACGCCCGAGCCGCCGTTGTCCGAGCGGACGCCGTCGATGTAGATGATCGGGTTGTTGGACTGTGAGAGCGACGCGCTGCCGCGGATGCGGATGCGCGCGCCAGCCCCGGTCATGCCGCTCGACGGTAGCACGGAGACGCCAGGAACGCGGGCCGCCAGGACCTCCGAGGGGTTCTGGATCGGCGCGTTGGTCAGGTCGCTGAGATCGACCGTGGCAACCGTATTGCCGAGCTTCTTGGTCTCGACCGCCGACCCGGTGCCGGTCGTCACGACCGCCTCGAGTTGCATGGCCGACTGCGTGAGCGCGAAGTCGGCACGCACCGTCTCCCCCAACGCGACGGTGACCGACCTGGTCTGCGCGGCGTAGCCGATGAGGCGGATGCGCAACGACAGCGTGCCGACCGGCACGTTGGCGATGTGGTAGGCGCCGCTCGAGTTGGAGACGGCGCCGATGGTGCTGCCCACGACCGCGATCTGAGCGTTAGGCAGCGGTGCACCGCTCCCGGCATCCTTCACGACACCATCGATGCTGCTGCCGCTACCAGCCTGCGCATACGCGGGGAGGACGGCGGCTGAGAGGGCCAGGACGATGCCTGCGACCAGCCGGTATCGCCCGCGCGGTACGACAACATGTGGAATCATCCGGACTCCTGACTACGAGTGAAGGTGTGGTGGAACGTGGAACGTGGAACGTGGAACGTGGAACGTGGAACGTGGAACGATGGACGAAAGGCGCTCACGGCGTCGGCGACGGGACACCCGAGGTCTCGCCGGAACCGCCGCCCGTCGTGGCTTTGAGGAGCAGGAACGTCCCGACGGTCGCAAGGACCGCGATGCCGCCGGCCACGAAACTCCGGCGGCGATCGAGTGTGCGCTGCTCGGTGCGCGCGATCGCGGCGCGCGGGATGGTGACCGGTTCGCCGGTCCACCGGATGAGGCCACCGTCGCCCCAACGCGTGGTCTGTAAGACAGTCATCTGGATACCGTCAGCGCTATCGGCGCGCACGCGTCCCTCGACGACGGCCGTCTCGGGGCCGAGCCGGGCAGCGACCGTCTCGGCCCCGGCGCGCGTCAGCTGGAGCCGGAGCTGCTCGCCTGGCTGGGGATGCAGACTCTCCGGTGCCTGATAGCGGTAGCATCCGCCAAGCGTGCTCGCCGCAATCGCGAGGAGCGCGAGGGAGCGCGGGAAAGACGAACGCCCATCGCGTGAACGCACGTGCATCAGAGGGAGTGCTGGGGGACAGTTCCGCTCGCACGGTCCTGACGCGACCGATGTGCGAGTGGAGTAGAGTATTCACTGCGCCGTTCGTCGCAATATGAACACGAATCAAATTGTGAGAATGACGTCTTGTGAGAATGACGTCCGATCTCGCCCCGCCTCACCCCGATCGGCAAGGTCGGTCGGTCGAGGCCGCTCC
>JBDTUA010000387.1:0-5156 GCA_040007995.1 Gemmatimonadota bacterium
ACGCCGGGCGCACGGCGCAGTTAACCGGAAGCGCAACGCGAGGACACGGGCGCAGTGCACGGGAGACCGACGGCAGCGTACGAATCGTCGCGTCGCATTCTCGCGCGGCGCTGACCGCGTCGCGGTGAACACTCAGTAGATGGGAAGCGCTGTGGAGGATGAAGACTGATCTCCCCTTCACGTCGCGTGCATCCGTTTATAGGTCGGGAGTGTCGATGAGACTCCGCGCGCGGCTGGGAGTGCGGGCGCTTTGATGCGCGCAGCATTTGCTGCGTCCGCGCGCTGTCGCCTCGAAGAAGCTGGCAGCGTCCTCAGGAATGGCGGAGCAGGATCCGGATACGTCCGGACTGTACGAGCCCGCGGAAGTTGCGCGCAGGGCGCCGATAGCGGGTCCCGAGCCGTCGGAAGTTCTGCAACCAGGCCAACAGCCGTTTCCCCCTCCGCCGCCGCACGTACCGGCGCGGGGACCGGCCCGCGATCATCGCGATGCGCGATGCGATCGGGGAGTTGCGGCTGGAGCGGGATACCGGAGGCGATAGCGACGTGGCGGTCGTCGATGCGTCAGGGCGAGACGCGGCGCGGAGGTTGAGGGTGCGGGGGTGGGGATGAGGAGGGGCAGGCGGTGTTGGTGGGAGAGGTGAAGGCGGCGGCGTAGCGGGAGCGCGGGTGAGGCGCGTCGATGAACGCAAACACACTCATCTGTCGGATCTCCGGGCACTCCTTCGCTCTCGCGAGCGACTTGCGTGCGCCGCAGATCGATAGCGAACAGCTGCCCACGATCTCCACTTCCCCCGACCTGCGGCGTGCTGTCAGACCCGTATGCTATTGTCGCTGTCAAACGACGACGTATCACACTCGGGGGACGCAATGGGAGCTGGGATGCGGCACATGCGGCGAGCAGCGATGGTACTGGCGATGGCGCTCCCACTCGGAGCCGCGCAGGGACAGGGCTGGATACGTCTCCCCAATGGGGAACTCGGCTACCGAACCGACTACACGTCGTCCGGCTTCTTCAGCTGCAACAACTTCTTCATTGCGAAGGGGGCGTGCCGAGTGAACGGGAGTTCGGTGACGCTGAGTAATGGCGGGAACTCGGTCACGATGACGTACTTCGGGTTCACGACGTCCGTTGTGGCGTCGAACCAAACCACGCGCACGCCGATCGGATACATCGAGAAGAGCTACACTGGCTCTGGCCCATTCATTTTTCCCAAGACGCTCTCGCCAAACGCGTACTACCTGCGCTTCGGAATCGTCGTCCAGACGCTCGCGCCACTCAAGGCGATGGGGGGTTGGGCCGGCGGCTACACGATGCATCAGAACAAGCTGCATCCGATCAACTGTTGCGACGGTGCGTACACCACCTTCACGCTCCCGGTCACTCCGCCTCCGGCACCAGCGACCTATCGCGGGCTCGCGTTCTACGACTTCGACAATCCCGAGTTCGTGTTCGACGATCAGCGCATGTATTTCGACGCCAGCGTTTCCATCACGCCGGAACCGGCGACGCTACTGCTCATGGGGACCGGGCTCGCGGGAACGTGGGGGATCGTGCGGAGGAGACGGCGTGGGTCAGGGGGGAACGAGGGGGACGCGAACTCGCTCGCTGACTGACGCAGAAAGGCGGTCAGGGTGGACGTGCGATGCGAAGGCGCGCGACCGTTTCGCAGGTTCCAGCTAGAATCGCGGCGACGCGATGCGCGGCTGCGCGTCGGCGGCGGCGGCGGCGTTAACACCTTCCGCCGAAGCAGCATCGTATAAACGACTGCGACGCGCACTGCTTGTGTGGCGCCTTGGCACTCGATCAGACTGCTTTCTCGAAGTAACCCGCTCTCAGCTGCCGAGCGCGCGGCTACTGCGCGCCCCCCGCCCCCCCTCCCTTCGCCGCCGCGCCCACCCCATCCAGCTCCTCAATCGTCGCATTCGACGGCGGCCGCTCCTTGCGCAGCCGTACCGACACCGTCTCCACCTCCCCAAACACCCGCAGCATGTTCTCCCCCGCCAGCTTCCGCAGGTCCCCGTCCGACCATCCCCGCCGGATCAACTCGGCGAACAGCGCGGGATATTTCGACACGTCCTCCAGCCCGATCACCTGGTTCTCGGCGCCCACGGCCCCGTAGAAATCGGCGCCGATCCCCACATGGTCGGCGCCGGCCATGTCGCGGATGTGGTCCACGTGATCGGCGAGCTCCTTCAACGTCGCGCGCGGCGCAATTCCATGAGAGGCGGTGTGGTCACGCAGGATGCGTTCGGCGGCGCTGTCAGACGAGGCCAGGGCCAAGGCTGGCAACACGTCGCCGATCCACCGGCGGAAGGGCTCCGACACGAAGGCGGTCACGAAGTTGACCATGACCACCCCGCCATTCGTGCGCATGCGGCGCAGGATGGAGTCGGGGACGTTGCGCACGTGGTCGGTGAGGGCGCGGGCTGACGAGTGCGAGAAGATCACCGGCGCCTGGGAGATGTTCAGCACCTGGCTCATCACGGTCGGCGAGACGTGCGAAATGTCGACCATCATCCCCATGCGATTCATCTCCCGCACCACTTCCCTGCCGAATGGCGTGAGCCCGTTGTGGCGCGCCGAGTCGGTCGCGGCGTCGGCCCAATCATTTGAATTGAAGTGGGTCAGCGTCATGTAGCGCACTCCCAACTCGTAAAAGACGCGCAGCGAGCCGAGGGAGTTGCCGATGGTATGTCCGCCCTCCATGCCGAGCAGTGAGGCGATGTGACCACGCCCGATTTCGGCCTTGATGCCGGCGACGCTGGTCGCGAGTCCGAGGTCGTTGGGATATTTGGCAATCATGCGGCGGGCGATGTCGATCTGTTCGAGCTGGGTGCGCATCGCTTCGAACGGCGAGAGGGTGCTGGGGACGTAGACTGACCAGAACTGCGCCCCGACGCCGCCTGCGCGCAATCGCGGGATGTCGGTGTCGAACGGTCCCTTTCCGGCGATGTCGTACGACTCCACGTCACGCGGCGGCGTCCCCTTTTCGCGGATCACCCATGGCAGGTCGTTGTGGCCGTCGATGAGCGGGGTGGTGCGGAGGATCTCCTTCGCGTGTCGAAGCGCCGTGTCGTCGGTCTGGCCGTGAACCGGGAGTGCGAGGGAAATCGACGCGCCGGCGAGGGCGCAACCCTTACTTAGGTTGCGCAGGGCGCGATCGCACGTCACGGAGAGTACGCGAATTGGTGACGCTGTCGAGGACGACGATGACATCGGCGATTTCCGTTGGGACGAGTGGCTGGAGCCGGGCATGGATACGGGAGATCCAGTGGTGGCGCCGCGTAGTCGACTGGGTCAGAGTGGCGTGGACTGGATGCACGTGCTGAGCCGCGACGCGTGACTCGCGCCCTTCATCCCCGTCGCGAAGTGGGTTGGAGCGCTGTTCATCATCGTCGCGCGTGTCCAGCTGCCGTCGACAATGTGTCGATCGGTGCCACGACGCAAGCCGACGCAGGGAACACGGGGACCACAATCTTCATTACGTCTGCTCAAGCGACGCCTCTATCTTCCTCGCGCACGGTGATCTCGATCGCGGCACGAGTCTCGCCCCAGCTCACCCTCACGCTCCCGCTCCCTCTCCATAAGATGGCAGCTCGACAGCAGCCGGCGAGGGAGACCGTCTCCCCGACCCTCCCCGCCCCGCACACCCTCGCGCTCCTCGCCTGCATCGTCGCCGCCCTGACGCTGCTCTGGCCGCTGCTCACGGGGCAGATCCTGTTTGGCGGCACAAGCTCCGACATGTACATCGCCGGCTACGCCTTCCGCCGCTTTGGCGCCGAGTCGTTTTTGCGGACCGGGGAGATCCCCCAGTGGAATCCGTACCTGTTCGGGGGGCTGCCGTACATCGGGGCGATGCATGGCGACATCTTCTACCCGACCGCGTGGCTGCGCTGGATCTTCCCCGTTGACCTGGCGATCACGTGGGGGATGGTGCTGCACTTCGTGCTCGCCGGCTGGCTCACGTATCGCTTCGCGGTCGCGTTAGGGCTGCGCTGGGGGGCGGCGCTCTTCGCCGGCGTCTCGTACGAACTCACCGGCATCGTGGCCTCGCAGATGAGCCCTGGGCACGACGGGAAGCTCTTCGTGTCGGCGCTGACGCCGCTCGCATTTTGGGTATTGCTGCGGATCTTTCGTCACCGCGACCGCTGGGGCTACGGCGCATTCGCCCTCGTCGTCGCCCTGGTGATACTCGGCCACTATCACATGGCCTACTTCCTCCTGCTGGCGCTCGGGCTCTGGGCGCTGTACCTGGCGTTCTGGGATCCGGAACGTCCGGTTGGTGGCAGGCCGTGGCTCACGCTCGCGGCGACCGCCGGAGCGGTGCTGGTCGGCGTCGGGATCACCGCGCTGCAGGTGCTTCCATTCATCGCCTACATCCCCTTCTCGCCGCGCGCGGCCGGCGGCGCCAACACGGGATGGGAGTTCGCGACGTCGTACGCCTTTCCCCCCGCCGAGCTGTTCACGACGATCCTCCCGCAGTTCAACGGGATGCTCGACCACTACTGGGGGAGCAACCCGATCAAGCTGCACACCGAATACCTCGGCTTCCTGCCGCTCGCGCTTGCCGCCCTGGCGTGGGGCGAGCGGGCGAGGCGTCGACTGGTGCTCGCGCTGGGCGTCGGTGCGCTGCTCTTCCTGATGTTCTCCTTCGCTGGTCACACGCCGTTCTACCGCCCCTTCTTCGCGCTCTTGCCGGGGCTCGACAAGATCCGGGCGATGGGGATGGTCTTCTTCCTTGTCGGGTTCTTCGTGTCGCTGCTGGCGGGGGTGGGCGTCGAGCGGGTGCTGGCGCGGGCGGTCTCGCCGCGACGGTTGCTGCTGGTGGTTGGAGTATTCGTGGCATTCGCGCTGCTCGGCGTGACGGGGGCGTTGCAGCCGATCGCGGAGTCGCTGGCGATTCCGCAACGGCTCGATGGGACGATTGCCAACGCGGGAGAACTGCAAGCGGGGGCGTTGCGCCTGCTGCTCGTCGTGGTCGTGAGCGGCGCGGCGCTCTGGCTGATTGTGGCCGGCAGAGTTCGTACGCAGCTGGCGGCGCTCGTCCTGGCGGCGCTGGCCGTTCTCGACCTGTGGAGCATCGATCGCCACTTCTACACCTTCTCGCCGCGCGCGAACGTGCTGTTCGCCGACGACGCCATCACCAGCCATCTCG
>JBDTUA010000388.1:0-5150 GCA_040007995.1 Gemmatimonadota bacterium
ACGAGCGTGCGCGACTTCGAGATCTACGGCAATGACCTCATCGTGGGGACGCATGGGCGCGGCATCTGGGTGATCGACGACATCGCCCCGCTGCGCCAGCTGAGCGACACGATCGTCGCGTCGACTGCGCATCTCTTCCAGCCGTCGGACACCGTGAACGTGATCGGGACCAGCGACAACGGGACGCCGATGCAGAAGGACGAACCGCAGGCGCCGAACCCGGTGCCGGGGGTAGCGATCGACTACTGGCTGGGGACGACGCCGAGCGGACCGGTGACGATCGAGATTCTCGACGCCAGCGGCGCGGTGACGCACAGCTTCTCGAATGCACCGGGTGCCGCAGCGCCACTCGCGGGCGGACGCGGCGCAGGCAGCGGGACTGCTCCGGGGCGCATTCCGAACACGAATGCGCTCTGGCGTGTGCCGCCGTCACTCTTCGTGGCAACGGCAGGAATGCATCGCGTGGTGTGGAACCCGGTGAACAATCCGAGACGGCGCGGGGGTGATGGCGCCGAGATAAGTGTTCCGCAGCAGCAGACCGGAACGTTCACGGCAAGATTGACCGTTGACGGGAAGGTGCAGACGCGCACGTTTCAGGTGGCGCCGGATCCGCGGAGTGCAGGACTGGCGCCGTGACGGCCGGTCATGAACTGGTCCAGCGCGGTACGACACTGCGTCGTCGCCGTACACGCCACGGCAGACCCTGGGGAACGGAGAGAGGAGGAAGAGCTGATGCGTAGCATTGCAGCCGACGACACGCGTGCCGCCGAGATCACGACGTCCATTCATGCGGGCAACCTTGAGGCGCTGGAACGGCACCTTCGTGAAGATCCGGCACTCGCGACCGCGCGTGTGGTGGACGACCGCGGCGTCGCACGCACGTTGCTGCATATCGTGGCAGACTGGCCGGGGCACTTTCCCAATGGCGCGGGTGCGGTCGCCGTTTTGGCGGCGGCGGGTGCCGACGTGGACGCGGCCGTGCTGCACGCGGGTCCGCACGGATCCGCCGAGACATCGTTGCACTGGGCGGCGAGCAGCGACGATGTCGCGGTGATTGATGCCCTGCTCGACGCCGGGGCGGACATCGAGGCGCCGGGCGCGATCTTCACCGGTGGGACGGCGATGTCGGACGCGGTGGTCTTTGCGCAGTGGCGGGCGGCACGGCGCCTTCTCGAGCGGGGCGCCGCCACAACGATCTGGCAGGCGGCGGCGCTGGGACTGGTGGAGCGTGTGCGGGAGCTGTGTGCAAGCGATCCGCGTCCGACGGTCGAGACGCTGTCCAACGCGCTCTGGCATGCGTGCCGAGGCGGGCAACGCGGGAGCGCAGAAATGCTGCTCGCAGATGGTGCGGTGCTCAACCGCATCGGGCACGAGGAGAAGACGCCGTACGACGTTGCACACGAGAGCGGGGATGCGGCGCTGGTCGAGTGGCTGGCCGGTCTTGGCGCGCGGCGGGCGGCAGAGCTTTCCTAGGCGCGCGGTTCGCCTCAGATCAGGCGCCGGATCCTGAAGAAGGTCAGGAAGAGCGCCGCCAGCAGCAAGACCGCGGCGTCGGCCCACAGGATGACGCGATGCGCCAGCATCAGGCGTCCCGAGTATATCAGAGTGATGCCCGCCAGCAGGCAGAGCACCAGACCATACAGCGGTACGACCTGGTCGCTGGCATACCACTGCACACCGCGCGCGACGTAGCTGTACCAGCGTGGAATCCAGTAGGCCAGGATGCACAGGCCGGTGGCGAGCGAGACGAACGGGAGTGCCGCGGCGCGCTCCGGATGCCGCCACTGGAGTAGCCCCACCGCGAGATGAATGACGAGCGCCAGCCAGGCGATCGAGGCGACAGCAATGTTGGACACGTGTGCCCTGGAGATGGGAAAGGCTTCGCTGGGTCTGCTCCTCGGCGTGCCGGGCGAAGTGTAGCGGGCCGGGAGTGGTTAGGCGCGCCGAGTGTTGAAGAGCGCGGTCATCGGCTCGGTCCACGTGCGAGCGTCGTCGTCGGGAGGGATCGGCATCCCGTGGTCGAGGAGCGCCTTCGCGCAGGCGATCCAATCGCCATCGGGAGACGGACGGGCGGCTGACGCGAAGTGGAGCGTACCGAGGACGTTGTCGCCGTGTCCATGAGGCTCGCGCCAGTCGGCGCCGTGCTCGAGAAGGAATCGCGTGAGCGACGGGTCACCGCGGAAGACGGCGAGGTTGAGCGCGGTAGCGTCCCAGTCGCCGCCACGCGCGGCGATCGGCCATCCCAGGTCGACCATGAGGCGCACGGCGTCGTCGCGCCGAGTCTCGGTGCAATCCGGGAGGAGCCGGAGGTCGTCCGTTGGAAGGTCGCGAAGGAGTGACGGCGACTGGGCGAGTGCGGCGCGGGCCGCGACCGCGTCGGCGCGGGCGCAGGCGGCGATGAATGCCTCGCGTGAATCGACGGGCTCGTCGCCCGCGACTTCCATCAGGCGTACTGCCACGGACTCGAGCCCTGCGCGACGCGCCAGCTGCAAGGGGGAGTGCCCCGCCCCGTCGCGGCCCCGCGGGTCGGCGCCGGCATCGAGCAGCAGGTTGATCACGGCCACCGAGCGGCGACGACGGATCGCCCACGCGAGCGGCGTGTATTCTCGCATCCGTTCGTTTGGGTCGCCTCCGCGCTCCAGGAGGAGTCGCAACCCGTCAGAGCGCTCGCGATCCAGCACGTGAAAGAGCGCATTGGTTCCGCTCACCTTGGCTCCGGCGTCGAGCAGCGCGCGCAGGCAGCCGAAGTTCTGCGCCTCAGTCGCGTGGTACACCGATTCGCCATCGTTCGGATTGGCCCCGCGGCCGAGCAAGAGCCGCGTCAGTGCGAGGTCGTGGTGGCGCCCGGCTGCTCCGTAGAGCGCGGTTAGGGGTGCCTCGGGAAAAGTGTTGTCGATCCAGCTGGCGTTGGGATTGGCGCCCGCATCGAGCAGGGCGCGCGCGCACTCGCGCAGCCGCTCGGCGTAGCCCGGTAGCTCCAAGAGCGCGGAGAAGGTGACGGCCACCAGCGGGGGCATCCCGAGCGGGGACAAGGGAGAGTCGCGCTGCGCCGGGTCTGCCGCGAGCGCGACGACCGCCGCAAGATCTCCCATTGCGCAGGCCACCGCGGGATCGTGGCGACTCGAGGGATCGAGCTCTCCCAACCGATCGAGCGCCTCTCGCGGACGCGTTGCCTGAAAGCCGATCGAGTAGACCAGACGCAACCAGGCGTCGAGGGCGAAAGGAGCGGGAGCGGTCATCGCGGCGGCCGAATCGAGAGAAACGTCCGAGCGCGGGGCAGGAGAAGCGGCGCGCGAGAGCGACGACAATATACCGCCATACGGCCCCGCCGGTTGAAGCAAGCGAGCGCAAGGACGCACTTCGAGCGGCAGGGCTCGACGGGAGCTTCCGGGGATGGGGATGACCCGTTCGCGTGCGACCATTGTCGCGTCGTTGAGACAACCGAGCACTTGCGATACGGCGGCCAACCGGTCAGTCTGGAGTTCGTGGACGGTGGACCGACGCGGGGTCGGGGCAGCGTCGGATCGCGAGGAGGAGGATTCGCATGCAGCCGATGTGTCTGCTCGGCGTCGCCACCTTGGCGGCGGCGACTGTGCCGCGCCATCCGCTCACCTGTCACCGGCCAAGAGATCGGACGATATGACGTCGTCGTCGAGACCTTTCTCATCCCGGCCAAGCTGCTGGCGGGGTCGAGGCATCGGCACTTCGCGCCAGCATGCAGTCGTTAGCTGACGCACCCCGCGCCCTGCGCTGATTGAGCCGTGGCAACCCACGTCGTGCTGGTGCATCCCGAGATTCACTGGAACACCGGGAACGCGGGACGCAGCTGCCTCGCCGCCGGCGCGACGTTGCACCTGGTTGAACCACTCGGCTTCTCGCTCGACGAGCGCGAGGTCAAGCGCGCAGGACTGGACTACTGGGAACACGTCGACCTGCGCGTCTGGCCCAGCTGGGACGCCTTCGAGCGTGAGCTCCCATCGCTCGGCGAGCCGTACTTCTTCTCGACCAAGGCGCGGCGCCTCTTCTGGGACGCGCCACTCGGCGCGTCGCCCGACGTGGTGCTTGTCTTTGGACGCGAGACGGGGGGCCTGCCCGCGGAGCTGCATGCCCGGTACCAGGATCGCTTCGTGACCATGCCGATCGAGTCGCCGAGGGTGCGTTCGCTGAACCTGTCGTCAAGCGTCGCGATCGCGCTGTACGAGGTGCTTCGCCAGAGACGCGCGAGCGGAATGCCGAGGACCGAATGAGCGATTCCTCGCCCAGCCGGACCGCGATCGGCGTCGCGTACCTGCGCGCGGCGCACCAGATCCACGAGGCGGATGCCCTCGTCCTCCGCGACCCCGTGGCGCTCCGGATCCTCGGGCCGCGGGCGGAAGCGGAGATACGAGCAGCGGGGGCGAGGCTGACGGCAGAGGTGGCCCGCGCGCTGCGCGCTCACGTGGTGCTCCGTTCTCGGGTTGCCGAGGACCGGCTGGCGGCGTCGCTCTCGCGCGGGATTGGACAGTACGTCCTGGTCGGCGCCGGCTATGACACGTTTGCCTTGCGGCAGCCCGAGTTTGCACCGGCACTTCGGATCGTGGAGGTTGATCGCGCGGAAACGCAGGCGCGAAAACGCGCGGCGGTGCACGCAGCGGGGTTGCGGGAGCCGGACAACCTTCACTACGTCGCGGTCGACTTCGAGCGCGAATCGTTATGCGAGGGACTGGCGCGCGCGCAGGTAGCGCTGGACGTGCCGACCTTCTTCTCGTGGCTCGGCGTCACCATGTACCTATCTCCGGGGGCGATCGACGAGACGCTGCATTGCATGGCGAGCTTTCCGACGAGAAGCGAGGCGGTGGTCACCTTCTTCCAGCCCAAGGACGGCGCGACGAGCGCGCTGGCCTCGATGGCGGCGACGGTTGGTGAGCCGTTCATCAGTAGGATCACTCCGGAGGAGTTCGACGCGAAGCTTCGGGGAGCTGGATTCGGCGAGGTCTCCATGCTGACGCCCGAGCTGGCGGCGGGCTACTTCCTGAAAGCGGGTTCCCTTCCCGCTCCAAGGCGCACGAGCATTGCCATGGCGATCGTCTAGTGCCGGTTGCGATCCCCTCCGTTGTGCGCAGCCCTCATCACTTCCCCGTCTCTCCTTGACTCCATTCCGCATCGCGCTC
>JBDTUA010000389.1:0-5144 GCA_040007995.1 Gemmatimonadota bacterium
CCCACCACGAGATGCAGAACGTGAGTCGCGCCACGGAGGAGAGCGAGACCGTCGGCGAGCTGCGCGTCATCGTCGATGCCGACACTCGGCGTTTTGTCGGCGCGAGCCTGCTCGGGATCCGGGCCGATGAAGTCGTGCAGGTCATCGGCGCGATGATGGCCGCCGATGCGCCCTACGACGTGCTCAAGCACGCGCTCCCCATTCACCCGACCGTCACCGAGTTCTTCCCGACGATCCTCGGCAAGTTGCGACCGCTGGAGTAGGATTGGGGGCGTCGTCGTCCTCTTCCTCATCACCACTCTCCCATGTCAGTCGCCTCGCCGGATACCCTGACCGTCGCCGCCGTGCAGATGGCGCCGATCTGGCTCGACCGCGCCGCGACCATCGCCAAGGTGGTGGACCGACTGCAGCAGGCAGCCGCCGCCGGTGCCAGGCTCGTGACCTTCGGCGAGGCGCTCGTCCCCGGGTACCCCTTCTGGATCGAGCGCACCGATGGCGCACGCTTCGAGTCGCCCGTTCAAAAGGCGCTCCACGCGCACTACCTCGACCAGGCCGTGCAACTCGAGCGCGGCGACCTCGATCCCGTGACAACGACGGCGCGCGCGCTGGGGGTCGCGGTGGTGCTCGGCTGCATCGAGCGTCCCGTCGATCGCGGGGGACACAGCGTGTATGCCTCGCTGGTCTACATCGATGAAGCAGGGTTCATACGGGCGGTGCACCGCAAGTTGATGCCGACCTACGAGGAGCGACTCTCGTGGGCCCCCGGTGATGGTCACGGCCTGCGCACCCACTCGCTGGGCGCATTCACCGTAGGGGGACTCAACTGCTGGGAGAACTGGATGCCGCTGGCGCGTACGGCGCTCTACGCGCAGGGCGAGGACCTGCACGTGGCGATCTGGCCGGGCGGGATGCACAACACCCCCGATATCACGCGCTTCATCGCGCGCGAGGGACGGTCGTATGTCATTTCCGTGTGCGGCGTCCTGCGACGAAGCGACATCCCCGACGGGTTACCGCACGTGGAATTGCTGCGCGAGACGGCGAGCGATGTGATCGCGAACGGCGGATCGTGCATCGCGGGGCCCGATGGTCAATGGCTCGCACCGCCGCTCGCGGACGAGGAGCGCGTGATCGTGGCGACGCTCGACCACGCACAGGTGCGCGCGGAGCGACAGAACTTCGATGCCGTCGGGCACTATGGGCGACCTGACGTCCTGCAGCTTGTTGTCAACCGGGAGCGGCAGGGGAGTGCGCGGTTTGTGGAAGGGTCTCAGGGGACGGGCGATCGCTGATTGACTGCGCCGACGATGCGGCGGTGCGCGGTCGTGCAGCGCGTCACGCTCGTTCTCGGATGTTCGTCGCACGTACCAACGTGCGGCACGCTCATCCTGAGAGTCCAACTTCGCGAGATCAGACGCTTGCGCCGCGCAGCGCCACATATCAGGATATCGCCAGTGCCGCGCCGCGTCCTGCAGACGTCAGGGGGATCGCCGCGCGTGCGATGTATGCCTTGATCCGGACATCGTTCGCAAACGGGGGAAACATGGGACGGATGCGCGGAATTGCAGTCGGCATGATCTCGCTCGTGGGACTCCTGGTTGTGAGCCGACCCGCGGATGCGCAGGGGTGGGTGACACAGCCGAACGGAAACATCGGCTACATGACCAGCTACACCACGTCGGGCGTGTTCTTCTGCGGCAACGTCAGGTGGGTCGTGGGGAGTTGCTTTGCCAGTGGGAGCTCGGTCACCCTCATGCACAAGGGCGCGGGAGCGCTGATCACGTTTCATCCGACCACGCAGTCCGTCACCGCTGCGATCAGACAGAAGACCGTATCACTCGGCACGCTCTCGATCTCGTACTTCGGCAACTCCCCGCGACAGTTCCCGTTCACGAATCCGTACGTCGCACAGCTGTTCTACTTCTCGCTCAACGTCTCGATACCGTCGTCGCAGGGCTCGACACAACCGTTCTTCTACAGCTACTGGTCGCGAGCCGGGGGACTTAAGCCGGGACTTTACAATCCGGAGCTCGACCACTTCATCGATCCATCACCGCAGGGCTTCCGGACGCTCCGGTTCTTCGCCCCTACGAAGCCTTTCATCACGACGGCCGATGAAACCATCGACATGACGGCGCAGGTTGCGGTCGCACCCGAACCCGTCACCATTGTACTCCTCGGAAGCGGCTTGCTCGGCGTCGGCGGGATTGTGCGCCGCCGACGGAGACGCGAGTCCGACCGCATCCCCGCCTAACGCAGATAAATCATCGCATTCCCGTCGAACGCCGCGTCGCCGTCCTGGTTCCCCACGAAAACCTCGATTCGGAGCCGGTCCTCGGCGAGCATCTCCACCAGCAGCAACCCGTATTGCACCTGCGTGGACTCGGTGTACATGAGGCGGTAGGCCACCTTGCCGCTCGCGACCTGCACGTCCCGCGGGCGCGGGGCTTCGGGGGTGATCCCCCAGACGCCGGCCGATGCCAGCGTGCCGCCGATCGAGATGCGCACCTTGCTCGGGTCGTAATAATCGAAGGCGAAGCTGATGCTCTTGGGCCAGCCATTCGGGCCGCTGCTTTCGGCGGCCGTGACGGGAAGGCTCTCGTGAAACCAGTCGCCGACGAGGCGTCCGGTGACGCCGAAGTCGATACGCGCGTCGCGCTCGGTCGCCGAGGGGTGGCGCCGGAGACGCGCGTAGATCTGTGAGCGCAGCGGTTCGGTGAAGCGGCTCCACGGAGAGACGACGTGCAGCGACTGCTCCCCGTATCGGCGCGGGTTCACGAAGCCCGTGTTCGTCACCTTCCGGTCCCACGCCCCCAAGTCAATCGCGCCCCCTGGATTCGTGTGACCCACCAGGTCGCCGGCGTGCACGATCGTGCCGACCGTAAGCCCGGCGAGGAGGACGACGTGGTCGAGATAGTACGAAAAGTCCTCGGTGACCCGGAACTGGACCTTCGAGTCGCCCCCCGCCTGCAGATACATGAAATCGATCGCTCCCGTAGCCGGCGCGTACACGCCGCGCACGGCGCTGTCCCGCTGGATGGGGCGTTGATCGAAGTCGACCGCGTACATGTACGCGTGATCGGTCGGTAGCACGTGCCCCGGTGGCGCGAGATTGCCAAGCGGAGTGATGATCGCCACCGAGTCCAGTGCGACCGGACTCACCGTGAAAGCCGCCACGGCGCCCGGTGGCGGATCGACGACCGGATGTGTGGGGGAGATCGCGTTGCCGCTATCGCCACCACACGCGGCGAGGAGGAGCGAGACGGCGAGTCGGGCGTTACGAGCGCGGCGAGAGTTCATACCACGTAGTTTCGGCCCCCCGCCCCCCGCGCTTCACAGCCGCAACTCGCGTCGCCGCGCCGTCCCCTCGTCTTCTCGTCTTCTCGTCTTCTCGTCTTCAGATACCTGCCCTCCTGAACCTGATGTCCCTGCTGCGCTCATCCACATTCACCACGAACCCATCCACCCGCCCGTTCGCCCCACGAGTGAACGCAACAGACTTCAAAAACCAGCTGTCGGTCCCGAAATCCTCTCCCCAGCGCCGCACCAGCGGCATGGGACCGTGTCGCCGGTGCACGAGCAGGAGCGAGTCGCCGTGCAGCTGCACGTGGTAGGTCGCCTCCAAATCGTCGCTGAAGTAGTCACCGACGTAGTCGCTGAGCGGGGTGGCCGCGGGCGGCGCGTCGGGCAGTCGCGGCGCAGCCTTCCCCCGATACGTCAGGCTGGTCACCTGGCCGTCGCCGCCGCGGACGAACGTCATCGCCGCGCCGTAATGCGGGACCCAGAACTCGGTCGGCGAGGCGGCCTGCATTGGCGCGCGCATCTCATTGGTCGCCTGCACCGAGAGCCCCTGTCCGTCGCGACGCACCTCGGCATACCAGCCCGGCCCGAGCCGATACGTACCAGCCAGCGAATCGAGCGTGGAGGCAGGCAGCTGCAACGGCTTCGCCGGTGCCCCGCTTGCAACCGCGACGGCTCCGAAGGCGCTGCCGAGATAGGCATCCGCCACTTGGTACGCGGCGCGTCCGGGGTTCACGATCGGCGAGTTCGCCAGGACGACCACCCCCGCGTGCTGGGCCGGAAAGTGCACCACGAACGTGGCGAACGACGCCCACGACCCGCTGTGCGAAATGGTCGGCTGCCCGCGATACTCGCCGTGCGACAGGCCGAAGGCGTACGGGATCGTGCTGCCGTCGTTCAGCACACCGCGCGTTCGCGCCATCGCCATCGCCGATTTCCCACCCACGCGCGCCGAGTCGAAGTTGATCACCCAGTGCGCCATGTCCTCCACGGTGCTCATGAGCGAACTCGAGCCGAGCGCCGTCAGATTGTTGGTCGTCGCCGCCCACCGCCCGCCAGGCGCGGGAGAGTAACCGAAAGCACGGTCCGGGATCACCATTGTGTGATCGTCGCGGAAGACGCTGCGAGTCATTCCGAGCGGTTCGAAGAACTGCTGGTCCGTCCACTGCCGGAACGACTGCCCCGTCACTCGTTGCACGACTTCTGCGAGCAGGTTGTAGCCGGTGTTGGAATACGTGTACTCGGCCCCGGGGACGAAGTTGAGCGAATGTTGGTGCATCGCCATGCGCAGGATCTGGTCGAACGAGATGACATCGTCGAAGCCCCACCCGGCCACAGCGAGCGTTCCCGGCCAGTCACGCAGCCCGCTCGTGTGATGCAGGAGATGGTTGATCGTGATCGGGTGTCCCATGTCGGGCAGCTCGGGGATGTACCGTCGCACGTCGTCGTCGAGGCGCACCTTCCCTTGCTCCACGAGCATCGCGATCGCCAGCCCGGCGAACTGCTTGGAGATCGACGCCACGTCGAAGACGGTCGTCGGTGTGATCGGAACGCGATGCTCGAGGTCGGCCAGCCCGTAGCCGCGCGCGAGCACGATGCGACCGTCCTGCACAACGGCGACCGCGAGCCCTGGCGACGCGTCGCGCGTGTAGCGCGAGAAGAGCGCGTCAACCGCTCGGGCGGCCTGGTCGCCGCCACCCTGTCCCTGCGCGGGGACGATGCGCAACGTGAGGAGAGCAAGCGCGAGGGGAATCCAGCGGTAGCGTGGCATGTACATCGTGGGAGTCCGGGGCCGAGTGACGATTCGTCGCGCGTGCCGCGCGATATCATGCCGCCGCCCGCCG
>JBDTUA010000390.1:0-5138 GCA_040007995.1 Gemmatimonadota bacterium
TTCGAAGGTTCGAATCCTTCCCCCACCATTTGGAAGTCGTGCGGGTGCAGGTCGCGGTGAACAGGTCGCAGCGAGCAGTTGCAGTGAATGGTTAGGCGGTCGACGGTTGGACACGACGCGGGAGTAGCTCAGTTGGTAGAGCGCGAGCCTTCCAAGCTTGAGGTCGCGGGTTCGAGCCCCGTCTCCCGCTCTGTTGGATTTGGATGAACCGGCAGGTGGATGCGCGGCCGTTCGGCGAGGAGTGTTGGAAGCGGCAGCGGCCAGTGTCGAAGGTGCACGCGTAGCTCAGTCGGTAGAGCACATCCTTGGTAAGGATGAGGTCATCGGTTCGATCCCGATCGCGTGCTTGACGTGCTGGAGTGCGGGTCGTGCAACCGGTGGTGTGCACGTGTCGGTGTACGAAGTTTCTAATGGTGTGTGAACTACGAATGAGCAGGTGCGGGTCCGGTCGCTGCGTGCGACTGGCGACCTGCGTTTTCTCATCTTCTCGTCTTCTGAGTTCCTACGATGACTCGCGACAAGATCATCCTCGCCTGCGGCGAGTGTAAGAATCGCAACTACTTCACCACCAAGAACAAGCGCACCCATCCGGAGCGCGTCGAGTGGAAGAAGTACTGCCCGCGATGCGACAAGCATCAGACGCATAAGGAAACCAAGTAGCCGTGACTACCCAAGTCGCTGGTATGAGCCGGCTGCAGCGTCTGGTCACGTTCTATCGCGACGTGATGGCGGAGATGAAAAAGGTGACGTGGCCCGACGTACCGCAGGTTCGCCAGCTGGCGATCGGCGTCATCGTGCTGTCGCTGTTCATCGGCGCGATCATCGCGCTCATGGATGTCATCCTGCAGCAGGTGCTCGTGCGCTGGATTCCCTCGCTGTTCGGGGGCTGAGTCGTGGAACATCGCTGGTATGCCATCCAGACGACGGCCGGCCACGAGAACAAGGTGAAGTCGCTCATCCTGCGCAAGATCGAGCAGGATCCGCGCGCCCCGGAAGAGCGCCTGATCCGTCAGGCACTCGTACCGACGCAGCAGAACGTGGAGATCAAGAACGGCAAGAAGGTCGTCGTCGAGCGCAAGCTGTATCCGGGCTACGTGCTCGCCGAGATGCTCTGGAACCAGGAGACCTCGCACATCATCAACGGGATCCAGGGCGTCATCAAGTTCGTGCAGCATGGTCTCGGCGGACCCACCAAGGAACCGATGGCGCTCCGGCAGGACGAGGTCAATCGCCTGCTCGGCATCGTCGAAGAGGTGGAAGAATCGGCACCGCGCGAGGAGATCCCGTTCCTCGTCGGGCAGGCCGTCGCGATCACGGAAGGGCCGTTCACCGACTTCAGTGGCACGGTCGAGGAAGTGATGGCCGACAAGGGAAAGGTCCGCGTTATGGTCAGTTTGTTCGGCCGTCCGACGTCGGTCGAACTCGACTACCTGCAGTTGAAGCCGTACTAGAGGGCTGAAAAGTCGCATCCACGTCGGCGCGCCATGGCGCGCTGCTGAAGGAAAAAGTCGCCGGAGGATTGGGGGGGCGTGAGGGAACTGCAGCGCCTCCTTCCGAGATGATCCTGGTGCAGGTCGGTCAGAGCACGGGCAACCGTCCCTCGACTAGCCGTTGCAGTCACCGGCCCTTGCGCGGGGCGGCCGCTACGCGGCGAGAAGCGCACCGTCGGCAACCACAACGACGCTAATCACACGGTGGGAGTCTGAACGCGGAAGACCGACGAGTAGGGCCGCGGGACATCACCAGTCGGGCAAGCCGGTCGGCGGAGCAATCCCTCGCACGGTCCAGCCGGCCTCACGCGCATCCAACACCGAACGCTTCATCCAGTCCTACGCTGGAGCGCTCGGCAGGCACCCCGGTGCCGACGTGTGGGTTGTCCCCCTGTTCGCCGCTCGCTCCGCGCTCGTACGCAGAGGAGACCAATGGCAAAGAAGGTCAGCGGGTTCGTCAAGCTCCAGATCCCTGCGGGGCGCGCGAATCCGGCTCCTCCGGTGGGTACGGCTCTCGGCCCCCAGGGGATCAACATCATGATGTTCTGCAAAGAGTTCAACGCTCGGACGCAGGACCGCGATGGCTTGATCCTCCCCGTCGAGATCACGATCTACTCGGACAAGTCGTTCACCTTCATCCTCAAGACGCCCCCCGCGGCGATTCTGATCAAGAAGGAGCTCGGACTGGAGAAGGGGTCGGGTCAGCCCAACCGCGTGAAGGTCGGATCGATCACGTCTGCACAAGTCAGGAAGATCGCCGAGGTAAAAATGCCGGACCTTAACTGTGACACGATCGAGTCCGCGATGTCGATGGTCGCAGGCGCGGCGCGCTCAATGGGTGTCGAGGTGAAGGGCTGATGCGCACCCACGGCAAGAAGTTTCTGGAAGCGTCGAAGAAGCGGGACGTCGCACGCGCGTACCAGATGCGCGAGGCGCTCGAGCTCGTGAAGAATTCCGCCTTCGCCAAGTTCGACGAGGCCGTCGAGGTCTCCGTCCGTCTCGGCGTCGATCCGCGGCACGCCGACCAGGTGGTGCGCGGGACGGTCGTGCTGCCGGCCGGCACCGGAAAGTCGGTCCGGGTCCTGGTCATCGCCGTCGGGGAAAAGGCGCGTGAGGCTGAGGAAGCCGGTGCGGACTTCGTCGGCGTGGAGAACTTGGCCAAGATCAAGGAGGGGTGGCTGGACTTCGACGTCATGATCGCCACTCCCGACCAGATGGGACAGGTCGGTCAGCTCGGTCGTGTGCTCGGCCCGCGCGGGTTGATGCCGAATCCGAAGGCCGGCACGGTGACGATGAACGTCGGGCAGGCGGTGCGCGAGTCGAAGGCCGGCAAGATCGAGTTCCGCGTCGACAAAGGCGGGAACGTGCATGCGGCGATCGGCAAGGTGTCGTTCGGGCTCGAAGCGCTCGAGACCAACCTCACGGCGTTCATGGACCAGATCGTCCGCTCGAAGCCGGCTGCGGCGAAAGGCGTGTACGTGCGGAACGTGTCGGTGTCCAGCACGATGGGCCCTGGCGTGCGCGTCGACATCACTCCGTACCGGGGTTAACGAGCGATGAAGAAAACCGAAAAGGAACAGCTCGTTTCCGAGCTTCGCGAGAAGATGAAGGACGCCAAGGCACTCTATTTCACCGACTTCACCGGACTGAACGTGAAGCGGATGACCGAGTTGCGCCGCCGCTTCCGGAAGGCCGGCGTTGAATACGTGGTCATCAAGAATTCCCTGGCGATGCGGGCCGTGAACGAAAGCGGGCTGACCGGGAGCCGCCTGCGCGGGCCGACCGGTGTCGTGGTGGCGAAGGACGCCATCGCGGCCGCCAAGGTGCTGGTCAATTTCGCAAAGGAGAATGACCAACGTCCTGTCACCAAGGGCGGCATCTTCGAGGGGAATGAGATCGACGAGGCGATGGTCAAGAAGTTGGCGACGCTGCCGACGCGCGAGGAAGCGCTGTCGCAGTTCGTGACTGCGTTGAACAGCGTCCTCATGATGTTCGCCCTCGCCCTCGACGCGCGGAAAACGCAACTCGAAGAGACGCAGGGAGCCGCGGCGCCAGCGCCGGCGGATGCAGCACCGGCGGACGCAGCACCGGCGGACGCAGCACCGGCGGACGCAGCACCGGCCGCCGACGCGGTGCCGGCGGCAGTTGCCGAGGCACCAGTCGCCGAGGCACCAGTCGCCGAGGCACCAGTCGCAGCAGCGCCAGCCGAGGCACCAGTCGTAGCAGCGCCAGCCGAGGCACCAGTCGTAGCAGCGGCCGAAGCACCAGCCGAAGCACCCGCAGAAGTGAAGCCTGACGAGAACGCGTAGCCCGGGTGAGACGGGAGATGTGAGCGACGCGGTGGGACGAGTTTCCCACGCCATCGCCCAGTCGACCGACCGCCATGGAATTGTGAACCAACAATCCCAGGATCACCTGGGTCCCACACGGAGAAGACAACGATGCCTACGACCCTGAGCAAGGATGAGATCCTCGACGCGATCGGCAACATGTCGGTCATCGAGCTCGCCGACCTCATCGAGACGTTCAAGAGTAAGTTCAACGTCACCATCGCCGCGGTTGCCGCTGGCGGCGGCGCGGCTGCCGCGGCCCCGGTAGTCGAGGAGCAGACGGAGTTCGCCGTCATCCTCAAGGAAGCGGGCCCGAAGAAGATCCAGGTCATCAAGGTTGTTCGCGAACTGACGGGCCTTGGCCTGAAGGAAGCGAAGGACGTCGTCGATGGCGCCCCCAAGGAGATCAAGGGTGGCCTGTCGAAGGACGACGCCGCCGCGATCAAGGCGAAGCTGGAAGGGGAAGGGGCCGTCGTGGAGGTGAAGTAGGTCGGTGGACGGGAGACGGGGGGAGGGGGACGGGAGTGCGGCGCGCCTGATGGGCGCACCCTCCCCGAATCCCGACACACGCGAACGGCGCGAGCCGCGAGCCCCCCCGTCTCCCGTCTCCCGTCTCCCGTCCCGCTTCTCTCCTTTTGCCCAGTCGCCACTCAGTGAATCAGCCGCACCGATCGATCAGTACCACCAGTTCCGCCTCCTTCCCTCGCCTCTCTCCCGCTCGTGCCAATCAAGGCGCGCACGGGGGCGGGGCAGTTTTCGCCTGTGCGCGGGTGAAACATGCCTGAATTGATGAAGCAGATCACGTTTGGAAAGCTCGACGAAGGAATGGGGATGCCCCATCTCCTCGACATTCAGACACGGGCGTTCGAGACGCTCTTGCAGCTGGATGCCGCGTCGCATGACCGCGAGGACATCGGCCTCGAGCGGGTCTTCAAGGATCTCTTCCCCATCACCGACGTCCACGAGAATTTCTCGCTGGAGTTCGTCAAGTACAACCTGGGCGAACCGAAGTACTCCGTCGAGGAGTGCATCGAGCGAGACATGACCTACTCGGCGCCGCTCAAGGCGACGCTGCGACTCGTCATCAACGAGGACGTCAACGGCGTCAAGCGCCCGCGCAACATCATCGAGAAGGAAGTCTACCTCGGCGAGTTGCCGCTCCTCACGGAACTCGGCACGTTCGTCATCAACGGCGCCGAGCGCGTGATCGTGAGCCAGCTGCACCGCTCGCCGGGCGTGGTGTTCGAGGAGTCGACGCACCCCAACGGGCAGCGCCTGATCTCGTCGCGCATCATCCCGTTCCGCGGCTCGTGGGTCG
>JBDTUA010000391.1:0-5129 GCA_040007995.1 Gemmatimonadota bacterium
CAAGAGCGCTGCTGGCGCGTCGAGCAAGTCGACAAGCAAGTCGACAAGCAAGTCGGCAAGCAAGTCGACAAGCAAGTCGTCTGCGAAGTCGACGGGCGGGAAGGGCGGTGAGCGCAAGTCGATGCTGCCCAAGGGGCCGCATGCGGGCGCGAAGCTCCCCGTGCCGCCGCCGCGACTCGCCGGCTACTACAAGACGACGATCGTGCCGCGTCTCATGCAGCAGTTCGGACTCACGAATCTGCACCAAGTCCCGGCGATGACGAAGGTCGTGATCAACGTCGGCCTCGGCGAGGCGATCAAGCAGCCCAAGCTGCTCGACTCGGTCGTGGAAGAACTGGCGCTGATCACCGGGCAGCGCCCGGTCCGGAAGAAGGCGAAGAACTCGATCGCCAACTTCGGGCTGCGCGAGGGCCAGGAGATCGGGGCGGCCGTCACGCTGCGCGGGGCGCGCATGTGGGAGTTCCTGGACCGGTTCATCAACTCGTCGCTGCCACGTGTGCGCGACTTCCGCGGGCTGGGAACGCGATCGTTTGACGGGCGCGGCAACTACTCGCTGGGCATCAAGGAGCAGATGATCTTCCCGGAGGTCAACTACGACATGGTCGAGCAGATCCACGGGATGGACATCACGTTCGTCACGACCACGGACAAGGACGACCAGTCATTCGCGCTGCTCCGCGAGCTGGGCATGCCGTTCCGCGGCGACGAGAAGCCGATCGTCGTAGCCTTCACCAACTGAATAGACTGAGCCGTTAGGCAGCCATGGCCAAGACGTCCAAGATCGTCAAGAACGAGGAGCGCAAGGTGTTGGTGGCGCGCTACGCCGAGAAGCGGCGCGCCCTCCTCGCGACCATCAAGAACCCGAAGACCACGACCGAGGAGCGGGCGGCGGCGTATACGAAGCTGCGCAAGCTTCCGCGTAACACGTCGCGCGTGCGCATCCGCAACCGCTGCTCCATGACGGGACGGGCACGCGGGTTCGAGGGGTATTTCGGGCTCTCGCGCATCGCGCTGCGCGACATGGCGCTCAACGGGTTGATTCCCGGGGTGCGCAAGGCGTCCTGGTAGAAGCGCAGACGGGAGATGGGGGGGACGGGAGTTCAATGGTGCGCGGGGCTGGCACCGGGCTCGCTGCGACGCCGAGGCGTCGGTCTCCGTTCTCATCCCCCGTCTTCCGTCTCCCGTCTGTTTTTTCCCCTTTGATTCCTCCACGTCCGCCTCGCGGATACGAGAGGAGAGTGAGCGAATTTCATGAGCATGACTGACCCGATCGCCGATATGCTCACGCGCATCCGCAATGCCTGCGGATCGAAGCACCGTCGCGTGGACATGCCGGCATCGAAGGTGAAGACCGAGATCGCGCGGATCCTGAAGGCGAACCACTACATTCAGGATTACCGCGACGTGGAGAACGAGGCGGGACACAAGCTGTTGCGCGTCATCCTGCGGTACGCAGGTGGGCAGCCGGTGATCCGTCAGCTCCAGCGGGTGTCGACGCCCGGCCTGCGGAAGTACGTCGCGGTCGGCGAGATCCCCCGTGTGCGCAACGGGCTCGGGATGGCGATCCTGAGCACCTCGCGCGGCGTGATGTCGGACGCGGATGCGCGCAAGGCGCACACCGGCGGCGAATTGCTCGCCCTCGTCTGGTAAGGAGATCCCACGATGTCGAGAATTGGCAAACAACCGATCGCCGTCCCTTCGGGTGTGACGGTGACGTTGAAGGGTACGACGCTGGCAGTGAAGGGGCCCAAGGGTGAGCTCACCCGGACCCTGCACCCTGAGATGATCCTGGCGTATGAGAACGGGACGCTCACGGTGACCCGCCCGTCGGAGGAGACGCGCCACAAGGCGCTGCATGGTTTGACGCGCACCCTCGCGGCCAACATGGTCGAAGGGGTGAACAAGGGATTCACGCGGCAGCTCGAGATCACGGGTGTCGGCTACAAGGCCGAAGTGAAGCCGTACGGTCTCCTGATGTCGCTTGGCTACTCACACACCATCGAAGTGAAGGCTCCGGCTGGGGTGAAGCTTACCGCACCGATCCCGACGCAGGTGTTGGTTGAGGGGGCGGACAAGGAAATGGTGGGACGTATCGCGTCTGAAATTCGGAAGCTGCGCAAGCCGGAGCCGTACAAGGGCAAGGGCGTGCGTTATGCGGGCGAGATCATTCGCCGGAAGGCCGGCAAGGCGGGAGGCAAGTAATGCAACGCAAGGGAATCCCGAAGACGCGTCAGGAACTCCGCTATCGCCGGCACCTGCGTCTTCGCAACCGAATCAAGGGCTCGGCCGAGCGGCCGCGACTGGTGATCTTCCGCTCGTTGAAGCACATCTATGCGCAGCTTGTCGACGACGTCGCGCAGCGCACGTTGCTCACCGTCGGTGACGGCGAGCTGGCGGGAAAGAAGTCAGAGAAGGCGGCGTTGGTCGGGAAGGCGCTGGCCGGCGTTGCGAAGGAGAAGGGGATCACGAAGGTAGTATTCGATCGCGCGGGCTATCGTTATCACGGCCGCGTGAAGGCATTAGCCGATGGCGCCCGTGAGGGCGGTCTGGAGTTCTAACATGGCTGACAACGAGACAACTGGTTCCGCGGCCGGCGGGTCGCGCCCCGCAGGCGGCGGTGGAAGTGCGCGCAGCGGTGGCGGGGGCGGCGGTCGCGGTGGCCCCGGCGGCGGTCGTGGACGCGGCGGCAGTGGTCGTGGCGCGCCTGGTGGCGGTCGCGGCGGTCCTGGCGGCCCTGGCGGTCCTGGGGGACGCGGTCGTGACGGCGGTCCGGGCGGTCCTGGTGGTGGACGCGACGGTGGCCGTGGTGGCCGCGGTGGCGACGCGCAGGGACGTGGAGACGGTGCGTCGGACCTCGTCGAGAACGTGGTCGCGATCAACCGCGTCGCGAAGGTCGTGAAGGGCGGCCGGCGCTTCTCTTTCAATGCCTTGGTTGCCGTTGGCGATGGGCAGGGCAAGGTCGGCTTTGCGACGGGGAAGGCGAACGAGGTGTCCGAGGCCGTACGCAAGGCGGTCGAGGGCGCGCGCCGCAACATGGTGTCCGTCCCCCTGACTGGCTCGACGATTCCTCACGAGGTGATCGGCCAGCACGGTGCCGGACGCGTCGTGATGAAGCCGGCGGCGCCGGGGGCCGGCGTAATCGCCGGTGGCGCGGTCCGCGCGGTGATGGAGTGCGCGGGGATTCACGACATCCTGACGAAGTCGCTAGGTTCCTCCAATCCGCATAACATGGTGCGGGCGGCGTTCGACGGGTTGATGCAACTGACGACGGTCGAGCAGATCGCACGCGAGCGTGGGGTCGAGCCGTCGTCGATCGGATATCGTTCGCGCCACAAGGGCAAGGAGGTCGCGCATGCCTAGGACATTCGTCTGGCATCCGACGCGCGGTCCCAAGACCACGCCGAAGGACGAGCCGGCAACGGGCGGTCAGGTGCAGATTACGCAGGTCCGGAGTGAGATCGGCCATAGTGAGACGATGCGACTGACGCTGCGCGCGATGGGGCTTCGCCATCACCAGGCTTCAGTTATCCAGCACGATACGCCCGCGCTTCGCGGCGCGATCAAAAAGGTGCGTCACCTGGTCAAGGTGACGTCCGTCAAGGAGTGAGATCGTGGCGACCCAAGAGAAAATAGGGCTGCACAACCTGTCACCGGCTCCCGGCTCACACCGGAACCGCAAGCGTCTCGGGCGTGGACCCGGGTCGGGAACAGGAAAGACGGCCGGTAAAGGACATAAGGGCAGCATGGCGCGCTCCGGGCACGGTGGCCCTGGCGGCGGAAAGCCGGGCTTCGAGGGCGGCCAGATGCCGCTCACGCGCCGAATTCCGAAGCGCGGGTTCAACAACACGCGCTTTCGCATCGAGAACCAGGTCGTGCGCCTCGGCGACCTCGCCAAGGTGGAAGGCAACGACGTTTCGCGCGAATCGCTGGCTGCGGCGGGGCTGATCAAGCTCACCAAGGGGCCGGCGAAGCTACTGGCCACCGGCGACGTGCCGGGTGCCTACACCGTGCGCGGCATCAAGGTCAGCGGCGGCGCGCGAGAGAAGATCGCCGCGGCCGGTGGCCGCATCGAGGAGTAAATGGCGCAGCCAAATCCCGCCCAGGCGCTCGCGAACATTCGCAACACGCCGGAGCTGTGGCAGAAGATCGTCTTCACCTTCGTGTGTCTGGCGATCTACCGTACCGGCACCCATGTCACGGTGCCGGGCGTCGATGTCATTGCCCTGACTGACTTTTTCGCCAATCAGGGTTCGGGTGGGCTCCTGGGGTTGTACGACCTCTTCGTCGGCGGTGGGCTTTCGCGCGCCACCGTCTTCGCGCTCGGCATCATGCCGTACATCTCGGCCAGCATCTTCATCCAGATTGCCGGCGCGGTCGTGCCGACCATCGAGAAGATGCAGAAGGACGAGGAGGGGCGGAAAAAGCTGACGCAGTGGACGCGCTACGGTACCGTCGTGCTGGCGATCGTGCAGGCGTGGGGCTTTGCGCTCTTCACCGAGTCGTTGCAGCAGGCGGTCGCAAATCCCGGCTTCGCCTTCAAGTTGCAGACAGCGCTCTTCCTGACCACCGGCGCCGTCTTCGTCATGTGGCTCGGTGAGCAGATCACCGAGAGCGGGCTCGGAAACGGCGCATCGCTGCTGATCTTCTTCTCGATCGTTGAGCGCTTCTGGCCGGGCATCATCCAGACGTTCCGCTTCGTCGGCACGGGGGCGGTTGGTCCGTTCTCGCTGGCGATCCTCGGGCTCGTGATGGTGGGCGTCGTCGCCGGCGTCGTCGCCATGACGCTCGCTGCGCGTCGGGTACTGATCCAGATCCCGCAGCGCACGATGGCCCGCGGGCGAATGCGAGAGGCGGCGCGCAATTTTATTCCGCTGCGTGTCAACTCAGCGGGCGTCATGCCGATCATTTTCGCGCAGTCCGTGATCGTGGTCCCTGGCGCCATCGCGCAGTTCTCGGGGAATGCGTACGCGCAACGTATCTCGGAGCTCTTCCAGCCGGGGAGTTTCTGGTACATCTCGGTCCTCGGTGTGCTGATCATCTTCTTCACGTACTTCTACACCGCGATCATCTTCAACCCGATCGACCTGGCGGAGAACCTGAAGAAGCAGGGAGGCTTCATTCCGGGTGTG
>JBDTUA010000392.1:0-5098 GCA_040007995.1 Gemmatimonadota bacterium
TTCTGAACGGCGCTCACCCGTGCTCAACGCACGGCGCGTTTGATCGCTGTCACACACTCGACCTCTCACGCGCTTCATTCTCGCGGCGCAGACGCCCTGTCGCTGACGTCCGCAGGCACTTCCGCCCGCACCAGGACCTTCGTGTTACCCGTTGAGCGAAACGTGAGACCCGGATGGTGAAACGCGAGGCAGAGGAGCACACCGCCTTTACCGCCGCCTTTACCGTCGTGTTCGAGCAGCGCTATCCGGAACTGCTTCGCTACCTCGATCGACTGACCGGTGAGCCGGCGTTGGCGGCAGACGTCGCGCAGGAGACATTCGTGCGACTCTACGAACGAGGGGAAATCCCGGACAACCCACGTGGATGGCTGGTGACTGTGGCACACAATCTGTTTCGCGATGACCGTCGCCGATCGACGCGACGTGAGCGCCTCCTCGAGCTCAATGCGGCGACCGAGCCAAACTACCAGGAACCAAACGATGGAGCGGAGGTGGGCGACGACCACGTCGATGGACGGCGGGTCCGTCATGCGCTCAGCCAGCTTCCTGAACGCGAGCGACGCCTCCTCCTGCTCCGCAACGAGGGCTATAGCTATCGCGAGTTAGCCATGGCGCTGCAGATCGTCGAATCGAGCGTCGGCACATTACTGGCCCGGGCGAAGGTCGCTTTCCGGTCCGCCTTTGAAGGAGCGCCAGGTGCATCTGCTTGAGCACGAATTGTATCTCGTCAGTGGAGACGATGCCGATCCGCGCCGCCGGCACGCCGGCGCCTGCGCAGAGTGTGCCGCGCGTGTCGAAGGGGCGCGCAGTTTCGAGCGGACGCTGCCCGCGCTTCTGCGACGACTGGACCGCAGCGCGTCCGACCTCGCGCCTACCCTGACTACCACCGACGTGATCGCGCTCGCGCGCCAGCGGGTGAATGAGCGCGCAGCACGCCGACGGCGCGCGTTTCTTGGCGGTCTCGCGACACTCGCCGCAGCCAGTGCGGCCGCCGCTGCCATTCCAACCGCACGATGGCATGCGCTCATCGAACGACTGACGCTTCCGGCCTCCACAACGCCGCACCGTCTCGACTCGCCGCCGAGCGCGGGACCTGCCCAGCCGGCAGCGATGCGCGGGAGCATCGCCTTCGCCCCGTCCCCAGCGGTCACCCTATCGTTTCGATTCGTCCAGGCTGCGGGTGCCATTCGTATCGTCCTCACCGATTCCCGGCAGATCCGCGTTGAGCATTCGGGCGGTACGCCCACGTACGTCCTCTCACAGCGGGGCGTGGCAGTCGAGAACTCCGCATCCTCGGCGAGCTACGTGATTGACGTGCCGAGGACAACCGACGCGATAGAGGTCCGAATCGCCGGCCGCCTCGTGTTTGCGAAACTCGGCGCGTCGGTCACGGGGATCGCCGAGACGGATGGCCCCGACGCCTACCACCTCAACTTCAATTCTCTCTCCCGGAGTGTGCCATGACGAGCATCATGACGTGTCGCCCCGTACTACTGTCTGCGCTCTGCTGTGCCATTCTCGCTGGCTGTAAGGGGACGTCGCCCGCCCAGCGTACGCCGGTCGACTTGCTGGTGGGGGCGAACGCCGCGGCCGTGGGCGCCACCTCCGTCGCATCGGGCCACCTGACGATCGACTTTGTGCGCCTCGCCGTATCTGAGGCGTCGCTCGGACGAGGCCTCCAGTTCGGTTGTATTGATTGCCAGGGCGAAAGTGCGACGGCCGCCGTTCCAGCGAGCATCCTGATGGTGCCGCTCGGCGGTGCACCCGTTCTCGTGGCAACCGAGCAGGCGAGCCCTGGCACCTACACCGACGCGGAGATTGCGGTCGCTCCTCCTGGCGCGGACGTTCTGCGCAGCGTGAGCGATTGGACCAGCGGTGCCACGATTGAGGTGTCGGGCCGCTTCAACGGGCGAGCATTCCATCTGCCGTTGGCGATTAGCGGACGGTTTGTCGAGCATCTCAGTAGTCCGGTCGTCGTGACCGGTAGCAGTGTCGCCGGCGAGCCCGTCGGTGTGACCGTGTCACTCCCGGTGACCAGCTGGTTCATGTTGAACGGAACCGCCCTGGACCCAACGAACGCCGCCGAGCGGGCTGCAATCGAATCCAACGCGCGCCGGTCGTTCCTGCCACTCACGGAGACCGCCGGTGAAAAGGAGGGGTGAGCGAACGGTTGCGCATCGTGCCGCGCGTGGCCTATGGGTCGGAGTAGTGCTCATCACAATTGTCGCTAGCATCGTGATGGCTGCTCCGCCCCCGGTCCGTGAGAGCGCCGAGACTGCGCCCTCCCCGGTTCCCGTCCGAGTCGGTGAGAAGCTGCACTACGCGATCCACTATGGATTCGTGCGCGCCGGCAAGGCATCGCTGGACGTGATCGGCGTCGACACGGTGCGCGGCCGCGAGGCCTATCACATCCGATTCGCGGCGAGTGGAGGCATCGTCTTCTATCACGTCAACGACCAGTACGATTCCTGGGTCGACGCACGATCGGGAGTCTCCCTTCGCTACGAGCAGCGCATTCGCGAGGGTCGGTATGCGTCCGATCGACGCTTCGAGATCTTTCCCGACAGCGCGACATACCTGGAGATGGGCAAGGAAAGCCAGCCCGGCGTAGCAGAACCGCTGGACGAAGTCTCGTTCTTCTATGTGCTGCGCTCGCTCGGAATGACCGAAGGCGCGACGTACACCTTGCAACGCTACTTCCGGCCTGAGAACAATCCCGTCGTCATTCGAGTGCTCCGGCGGGAGCGGATCGAGGTTCCGGCCGGCGCATTCGACGCCGTCGTCCTGCAGCCAGTCATTCAGACGCGAAAGGGGGCGTTCTCTGAGAAAGGTGACGCCCGGGTATGGGTGTCGGACGATCCACGGCACGTGATCCTGAAGGTCGAGTCCCGTCTCTTCTTCGGCTCGTTGAGCATGCGATTGACCGCCATCGACTCAAGCGACATCCGCCCATGACCGCGCGTCTCGCCTCCCATGGACCCTACCAGGAGTCAGCGACCGTGCGTGCTGACCGTCCGCCATCGTGAGGGCACGCACTGTGACACTCAATCGACTCCGAGCCGCGAAGTTCGTGGGAGTACTGGTCGGGACGACCATCGTCGGTCTGTCGCTCCGCGTACTTGTGGAACGGTTTGGCGTGAGCGCCGGACGCGACGTCTGGCGAGGGTTCCATAGCGTGGAGACGACTCGGGTAGTGGCCGCGGCGACGCTCACCGTGGTTGCGTTCGCCCTGTTGTCAACCTACGACCACTTGGCGCTGTTGCACATCCGGCGGCGACTCGGCTGGCGACGCGCCAGCTTCGCCGCGTTTGTTGCCTCGGGCATCGGCCAGAGTATCGGGGCATCGCTCCTGACTGGCGCGGCCATTCGGTACCGCCTGTATTCCAGCTGGGGTGTGGCCCGGAGCGACGTGGCCCAGGTGGTCGCGTTTACGACGGCGAGCTTCTGGCTCGGCGTCCTTTCGACCTCGGGCATGGCGCTCGCCGTCCAGGCGGGCGTGCTCTCGCCCATTCTCCACCTTCCGGCCAGACTCCTTTCGGTCATCGGAGTGAGCTGCCTGCTCATCGTCGTCGGCTACGTGTGCGTGTCATGGAGGCGTCGGCCGGGCGCGTCGATCGGATCGCTGCGCTTCACCCTGCCGTCGCCACCACTCGCCCTCGCGCAGACCGTCGTCGCGTCGCTCGACTGGTTGGCAACCAGCGCCATTCTCTACGTCCTGCTGCCTCCGCATTCCGGCGTTGGACTCGCAGAGTTCGCCGGCATCTTCGTCGTCGCGCAGCTCGTGGGAGCGCTGAGCCACGTTCCGGGCGGGCTGGGGGTCTTCGATACCCTGATGCTGGCAATGCTGTCCCCACGGATTCCGGCCGGTCGAGTCGCCGCCGCACTGATCACGTTCCGGGTGCTCTACTACCTGGTCCCCCTGGCGATCGCCAGCGCGTTGCTCGCAGTGCGCGAAGCCGGGCTGCAGCGGTTGAGGATCCGAAACGTCGCGCACTCCGTCGTCCGCCGGGTGTCCACGATGATGCCGGCCGTGCTGTCGCTGGCGACCTTTTCAGCTGGGGTCGTGCTGCTCGTGTCGGGGGCAACGCCGGCCGTGCACAGTCGAGAAGTGCTGCTTCAGCAGATGTCGCCCACGCCATTGATCGAAAGCGCATACTTCGTGAGCAGTTTGATCGGCGTCGCCCTGCTCTTTGTTTCCCGCGGGCTGCAACGGCGCCTCGACGGGGCATACGCGCTTGCGGTGCCGTTGCTGGTTGGCGGCGTGGTGGCGTCGTTGCTCAAGGGATTGGACTTCGAGGAGGCGATCTACCTGTTCGCGGTGCTGCTCGCGCTGCTCCCCGCGCGGCGGCGATTCTCGCGGCACGCGTCGCTTTTGGCCGAGCCGTTGACGCGGTCGTGGACGGTCGCCATCCTGGCAGTCCTCTCGGCGTCGGTCTGGCTGGTATTCTTCGGCCATCGTCACGTGCGCTTCGCCAACGACGTCTGGGGACACGTCGCGATCATCAATGCGACGCGCGCATTGTGGATGACTGCCGTGGCGGTGGTGACCACCGGCCTGCTCGGGTTGCTTCGACTGCTCCGCCCGGCTCAACCGCGGGCCGTTGCACCTGATGCGTCGACCGTGGCCCGCGCACACGCCATTGCGCGTACTTCGCCCACCGCCGGTGCCCACCTGTCGATCGTTGGCGACAAGGCGCTGCTCTTCGGGGTGCGAGGCGATTCGTTCCTCATGTACGGGATTGCGGGACGAAGCTGGATTGCGATGGGCGATCCTGTCGGGGACGTTGCCGAGCGATCGGCTCTCGCCTGGCGCTTCCGTGAACTCGCCGCCCAGCATGCAGCGGACGCCGCCTTCTACCTCGTGGCGCCGGAGAATCTCCCGCTGTACGTGGAGATGGGACTTCGCCTCTTCAAGATGGGCGAAACGGCGCGCGTCCCGTTGGCGACGTTCACGCTCGATGGTGGCGCGCAGAAATGGCTCCGACGCGCGCGACGACAGGTGGTGGACGACGGCTGCACGCTGTCCGTGCTCGCGCCCGCCGACGTGGCGCCCGCCCTCTCCCAGATGCAAAACGTCTCGGATGCCTGGATGGCCACA
>JBDTUA010000393.1:0-5096 GCA_040007995.1 Gemmatimonadota bacterium
GCCAACGTCAACACGGTCGCCTTCAAGGCGGGACGCGTGACGTTCAAGGAAGGCTTTGCCCAGCTCCTGCAGGGCGCGAGTCGCCCGCCCGGTGACCTCGGCGGCATCAACCCGATCCAGGTCGGACTCGGCATGCAGATCGGCTCGGTCGACATGATGTTCAACCAGGGCAACCTGGAGTCGACCGGCCTCACCACCGACCTGGCGATCCAGGGCGACTCCTTCTTCGTGGTGAAGAAGGGGACGCAGAACTACTACACGCGCTCCGGCAACTTCCAGCTCGACGCCATCGGCCAGCTCGTCTCGCCGACGAACGGCTTCGTGGTGCAGGGCAAGATGGCTGACAACGGTGTCTTCCTGGACGGGGTGCAGAACATCGTCCTGCCGGTCGGGCAGAAGACAGCGGCCAAGGCAACCGAATCGACCGTATTGGCCGGCAATCTGGACGCGGCGGCCCCGATCTTCACTGGAACGTTCGACGCCACCGGTCGCGCCGACCCGGCGAACGTGAGTTCGTGGACCGAGAGCTCGATCACGGTCTTCGATTCGTTAGGCAGCCAGCACGACCTGAAGCTGCAGTTCTGGAAAACCGCCGCCGACACGTGGTCATGGCAGCTCGACGGGACCAACCTCCCGGCCGGCTTCACCCCGCCAAATTCCACGCCGCAGACTCTCACCTTCGACACGGCCGGCCTGCTGACCAGCGCAGCCCCAACGTCGCCGCCGGTGGTCAGCTTCACCCCCCCCGGAGCGGCCGCGGTGAACGTCACCATCGAACTCGGCCTCGGGAAGGTGAACGGGATCACCTCGTTCGCCGGGACCAGCACCGCCGTGCTGAAGGACCAGGACGGGTACGAGGCCGGGCAGCTGCAGAACTTCTCGATCGACCGCACCGGGCTCATCACAGGTTCGTTTACCAACGGCACAAACGTGGTGCTGGCGCAGATCGTCCTGGCCGACTTCAACAACCCGGGCGGCCTCCTGCGCGTGGGCGACAACATGTACGCCACCTCCGGCAATTCGGGGGGCGCCGTGCTCGGCTACGCCCTCGAGGGGATCCAGTCGGTGATCACGAGCGGCGCGCTGGAAATGTCGAATGTCGATCTCGCCCAGGAGTTCACGAACATGATCGTCACGCAACGCGGCTTCCAGGCCAACTCGCGCGTCATCACCAGCAGCGACGAAATGCTGCAGGAGTTGGTGAACCTGAAGCGGTAGACCCGGCGCCGGCGGCGACGCGGAACGCGCGCGCCGCCGCCGACGCACCTCCCCGGTCGCGAGCATTCCCGGACTCGCGATTCGGGAGTGCCGAGGCGCGCATGTCCTTGCGCATGGACACGCGCGCGACCACGCGCGCGACCAGGCGCGCGACGCGGCGTGGCGGGCTATCCGCAGTGACTCACACGGTGGTCCCGACGACCCCGTCGGTCGCGCGTGCGAGCTGACGCCCGCCCCTCGCGGTGCCTCGTTTCGTGCCCGCGACCGCTGCGATTCCCGCGTCACGGCGGAAAAGGCCGCCGCGCGCACCCGGCAAAGCCTTCCGGCACGTGCATTCGTGCCGAGTGCCGCCCCCAAGGCCCCAGTTCGCGAGCGTGTGCTGTAACACGTTGTGTTCACACGTGTTATGGCCCGCAATTCCCTGGAAAACACCGACCAATTCCGCTGGCCCGGGGCGTGCTTTCGCATACATGCGTACGACGTGCGTTCTCTCGCTCCCCGTCCCGGCCATGTCTGAACATCCCGCACCACCCGCAGTAGGTGAAGAGGCACCGGCGAAAGCCGGCCCGAAGGGCGTCGTCCTCATCGGCGCCCTTGTGGGCAGCCTGCTGCTCGGCGGCGCCGCCGGCGCCTTTGCCGTTGGACCGATGCTCGCCAAGAAGGCCGGCTACGTCGTTGTGCCGTCGGCCGACGAAGGACATGGGGCCGGTGCCGAAGCGGAACATGTCGCGCCCGCTGAGGGAGGACACGGCGAGGGGGGCGAGGGGACGGCGACCTCGAACCTTCACCTCATCGACAACCTGGTCCTGAATCCGGCCGGTTCGGGAGGGTCGCGCTTCCTCATGCTCGCCACCGCGATCGAGTTCAACGATCCGGCCCAGATCGAGCAGATGAAGGCCCGCGACAGCGAGGTGCGCGACATCGTGCTGCGCGTGATGGGCTCGAAGACGGTCGAGGAGCTGAGCGACATGGGCCACCGCGAGGCGATCAAGGCAGAGCTGGCCGACTCGTTAGGAACGCTCTTCAAGAAGTCGAAGAAGAAGCCGATCAATCGGATCTACTTCCCACAGTTCGTCATCCAGTAGCCCGTGGCCTCCGAAACTCTCTCCCAGAACGAGATTGACGCCCTCCTCGGCGGAGGAGGGCGCGCGGCCACGGCCACGGCGATCCCGGACCAGCGCGACCTCCAGGCCGAGGCGCAGGTCTACGATTTCCGCCGCCCGCACCGCATCTCGAAGGAACGGCTTCGCACGCTGGAGGCGATGTATGAACGCTTCGCCAAGTCGCTCGAGGGCTGGCTCCTCGGGCGCGTGCGCGGCGGCATACAGCTGCAACTCCAGAGCGTCGAGCAGTTCTCGTTCGGCGAGTTCACGCTCTCCCTCCCCACGCCCTGTGCCTCGTATACGTTCGAGCTGAACGGCACGGGGGGACAGCAGGGCGTCATCGACTTCGGGCACGAGTTTGCCTACTTCCTGGTCGATCGCCTCTTCGGCGGCAGCGGGGTGCCGGCGATCCCGAATCGCGCGCTCACGCCGATCGAGCGCATGGCGGTGCGCGTCGTGTCCGAGCGCGTACTCAACGTGTTGCAGGAAGTCTGGCAGGACTACATCGAGATGGACCTTGCGCTCTCCGGCTTCGAGTCGATTCCCGAGATCCTGCGCATCGCCAATCGTGAAGATCCGGTGCTCGTCGCCAACATCGAGGTGACGGCTGCCGAGACTCGCAGCCTGCTGCTTGTCTGCCTCCCCTTCGCGGTGCTGGAGCGCTTCTTTGCCGGCGGCTCCGAGCGTCGCGAGGCGGTGCTGGGCACGCCCGACGAGCGGGTGGTTAATCGCGACATCGCCGAGCATTCGGTGCGCGGAACCCGCATCGCCGTCGCGGCGCGCCTGCCGACCTTCCGCATCTCGATGCGCGAGCTGCTCGGCCTGTCGGCCGGGAGCATCGTCTCGACCGGCGTGGCACGCACGGCCGAGTTGGCCGTCACCGTCGGCTCGCAGGTGCGCTTCCGGGGCGCGCCCGGTCGCATCGGGCCATCTCTCGCCGTACGCCTCACCGACGGGCTCCTCCCGGCGCCCGAGACCGATTCCCTTCCGATCACGCGGACCACGACGCCATGACTGCTCCCGACCTCAATACGCCGGACCCGATGGAGGCCAACTTCGAGGAGATCACGGCCGTCCTCTCCGCCGGCGGTGAAGTCCCGATTTCGCTCCTCCTCGACCTGACCCTCCCCGTCTCCATCGAGTTAGGGCGCACGTCGATGACTGTGCAGGAAGTGCTGCGGCTTGCACGCGGCAGCGTGGTGCAGCTCGACCGACTCGCCGGTGAGCCGATCGACATCTTCGTCGGCGACCGTCGTTTCGCCGAGGGCGAGGTCGTCGTGCTCGGTGAGCATTTCGGCGTGCGCATCACGCGCGTTCTCTCGAAGAAGGCGATCGCTGAGGCGGCCGCGTGAGCTTTGCCTCGCTGGTCGGCGTCGCGCTGACCCTGGCGTTTGTCCTCGGACTGCTGGCCGTCACCATGCGCGTGCTGCGCAAGGTGTCGCACGGCACACCCCTGGGACGCGCGAAGGGGAGCGTCGCGCTGGAGGTGGTACAGCGCATCGCGTTGGGCCCGCGCCAGGGGATCGCGGTCGTGCGCATCGGCGGCCAACTGGTCGCGGTGAGCGTGGGTGAGGGCGGGGTGCGCACGATCGCCGAACTCGAGGAGAGCGACGCGACCGTTCCCGCGGTCGCACCGCGCGAAGCGCTCACCGGACGGATGTCGTCGGCGGCGAACGGGCAGCCGCGCGATTTCCGTGCGGCGCTGGTGCACGGACTGCGGTCGGCCGGTCTTCCGCTGCTGGTGCTGGTAAGCCTAGCGATCGGCGTCACGCCGCGCGACGGCATGGCACAGGCCGCGACGCAGGTCGGAGCCGCACAGGGCGCGGTGACGCCGACCGGTTCGCAGCCACCGCGTGCCATCGCAGCGCCCGCTCGTGCGGTGCCAACCACCGCAGTGCCGGCGACGCAGAACGCACGGGGTCGGCCGAGCGCGAAGGCGCCGGCGGCAAGCACACCAGCCGGCGTGGCACAGCCCCGCACGGCGGCCGGCGCCTCCCCAGCCGGGGCAGCGACATCTTCGCTCGACGACGCGTTAGGCAAGGCGATCCCACGGCTCGACCTCGCTGTTGACGGCAGTAACCCGGGCGGGCTCCGCCTGAGCGGCTCAGTCGGCATCGTCATCATGCTCGGCCTGCTCACCCTGCTCCCGACGCTGGTCCTGATGATGACCAGCTTCACGCGTATCCTGATCGTGCTGCAGTTTCTCAAGCAGGCGTTGGGGACACAGACGGCTCCCCCCGCGCAGCTGATCAGCGCGCTCGCGTTGCTACTGACGGGATTCGTGATGGCGCCGACGATGACGGAAGTGAATCGCGTGGCGATCACCCCGTGGCTCGACGGACAGATCGAGCAGGGCGTGATGATGAAGAACGCCTTGGGACCGATGCGCGACTTCATGCTGCGCCAGGTGCGCGAGCGCGACGTCGCCGCCTTCGTCGACATGAGCGGCGGCCCGCCGCCCGCCAGTCCCGAAGAGGTGTCGACGATCGTGCTGACCAGCGCCTTCGTAACCAGCGAGCTTCGCACGGCCTTCCAGCTCGGCTTCGTGCTGTTCCTGCCGTTCATCGTCATCGACATCATCGTCAGCTCAGTGCTGATGAGCATGGGCATGTTCATGCTCCCGCCGGCGATGATCGCCCTCCCCTTCAAGCTGCTCCTGTTTGTACTGGTGGACGGCTGGGCGCTCCTGATTCAATCGCTGGTGCAGGGCTTCAAGTAGTCGTCCGCCTCTTCCCGTCTTCTCGTCTTCTCGTCTTCTCGTCTTCTCGTCTTCTC
>JBDTUA010000394.1:0-5086 GCA_040007995.1 Gemmatimonadota bacterium
GAGCACCACGTCAGCGTTCTTCCCAGGCTCCAGCGTCCCGATGCGATCCTCCAATCCGAGCGCCCAGGCCGGGTTCGCGGTCAGCCAGCGGATCGCCTCATCCTCGGTGATGTTGATGCCGATCGTACGCGCCTCGGCGATCGACTTGGCGGCATCCTGGTTGAGCCGCTGCATGCCGCTCGGATCGTCGGAGTGCACGATCGCGCGCGCTCCCGCTGCGTGCACCAGCGCGAGGTTTGCGCGCACACCGTCCATCGCCTCGATCTTGAAGCCGCCCCAATCGGACCAGAGCGACGCCGAGATCCCCTTCTTCGCAAGAATATCTGCGATCTTGTAGGCCTCCACACCATGATGGAACGAGCGGATCTGGAAGCCGAACTCATCGGCGACCTCCATCGCACCTTCCATGTCGTTGGCCGTGTAACAGTGCCAGTGCACGAGGATGTTGCCGCGCAGCACCTCCGCCAGCGTTTCCATGCCGAGGTCGCGTGCCGGCGGATCGCCCTTGCGATCCACGAGCCACTTGTCCCAGCGGCGCCGATACTGTTCGGCCAGGAGATACTGGGCGCGCCAACCGGCCACATTCCCCATGCGCGTCGACGGACCACGACTGGCATAGACCCGCTTCGGGTTCTCACCGCACGCATGCTTGAGACCGTACTTCGCCCCGGGGAACTTCATCCCCTCGACCGTACGCGAGGGCACGACCTTGAGGACGACGCTACGTCCGCCGATGAGGTTCGCTGATCCGGGGAGGACCTGAATCGTCGTGACTCCCGACGCCAGCGCGCGCGGGAACTGCGCATCCTGCGCATAGACCGAGTGCTCGGCCCAGACATACGGCGTCGAGGGATTTGTGGCCTCGTTCCCGTCACTCAGCGCATCGACGCCCGGCGCCGGATACACGCCGAGGTGTGAGTGCGTGTCGATGATCCCGGGAGTGACGAACTTGCCGGTGCCATCGATCACGGTCGCGTCCGACGGGACGGTGAGATTCGTCCCTACCGCTACGACCTTTCCGTCACGGAGCAGGATGGACGCGCCGAGAATGGTCGGACCGGCCGCCGTCATGATCGTGGCGTTTCGGATTACCGTCGCGCGAGATGCGAAGGCGTGATAGGTGCTGGGATACGGGTTGGCATTCGGCAGACTCAGTGCGCCGGGGCCTGGTACGACCTTCTGCGTCGAGTCGGAGGCGGACGCCGAGGCCGGAGCCGGGACGGGTGTGGGCGCCGTGGTCGGCTGCGGCGAAGCGCAGGCGAACGTCGCAGCGCCCAGCAAGAGCGGGATTGTCGCTCGCATGGGAGGGGGGAAACTCCTTCTGATGATGGACTTACCTCAGTGGGGTGCGAAAGTATGCCCCGTGCGCCGAGACGGCCAGTCCGGCGACCCGTGCGCGCCAACTTGCTGCGGCGAACGAGCCGTTGCGTCTACGAGTCCGAGGGAGCTCCCGCACCGCCGCCACGCGCGCGCAACGAGGCGCCGATCACGTCCGCGACATCCGTGCAGACGCCATCCACTCCCATCGACTTGAGACGGGCCGCGTCCTCGACGGAATTGACGGTCCAGGCGAGAATCCGTCCGCCGGCGCGATGCACACGCTCAACGAGCGCCTCGTCGATCAGTTCCCACGACTGCCAGTAGTCGCGCGCGTTCGCAGTCTGCAGCACCCGCCCCGGCTCGAGCAGATAGCTCGCCGAGAGTATTCCCGTGGGTCGTTTCGGGGCGAGTTCGCGGCATCGTAACGATACCCGATGATCGAAGCTGTGCACGGCAGCCGAGGCGTGGTGGCCGTCGAGCACGTCGAGCACGCGTCGTTCGATCCCTGCCGCCTTGATCTCGACGTAGGTGAAGGTGCGCCGTCCGATACAGGCGAGCGTCTCGCCTAAGGTGGGAATATCGACGCCGTACACGGTGTCCTGTCGAAGTGAATCGAACGTCGATGTCGCGATTGCCGGTCCGTGGCTCCCGACCGGACGGCCTGATGGGGGTGGTAGTATCGGATCGTGGTGGACGACGATCACACCGTCGGCCGTCGCATGTACGTCCAGCTCGATGGCATCCGCGCCGGCCGCCACCGCGCGGACGAAACCGGCGAGGGTATTCTCGCGCGACTTGCGCGGCATCCCGCGATGGGCGATCAGTTCCACGGGGGCGACCGAGATACGGGAACCAGCAGTGGCCCCGCCTCGGAGCCGGTGTCACCCATCTTAACACTCCCACGCGACCGACGTCTCACGGCACGATAGGCATGGCATCGGATTCATCACCGGACAACCAAGCGCCGGACGTGGAGTTGATCGCGCGCTGGCGCGCCGGCGATGAACGAGCTGCAACCCAGCTGGTTGAGCGGCACGCGACAAGCGTCGCCAGATATGCGGCCAGCCTGGGAGTGCGGGAGGGGGTCGAAGAAGTCGTGCAAGATACGTTCGTTCGGGCGTTCGGGTCGATCGACACCTTTCGAGGCGACAGCTCCCTGCGGACGTGGCTGTTCACGATCGCCCGGCGATTGGTGCTCGATCGACGTCGTTCACGGCGCCGGCAGCGCGAAACCGCCGAACTGCAGGACGGAGACCTGGCGACCGAGTACGATGCGCTCGATGGATTGGTCGCCGAGGAGGCGCAGGCGAAGATGCGGCGCGCCATCGATCGGTTGACGCCGACGCAGCGCGAGGTATTCACATTGCGGGTCAACGACGGAATGTCTTACAAGCAAATCGCGGACGTGGCGGGGACGACGGAAGGCGCCGCGCGGGTGCACTACCACAATGCCCTGCGGCAGGTCAAGGAGACCTTGCATGACTGATTGTTCGAACGTCGAGATGCGGGAACGGTTGCCCGAGTTGCTGCACGACGCCCTGTCCGGAGCGGGGAGGGCGGAGGTAGAGGCGCATCTGGCATCGTGTTCCGATTGCGCCGAGGAGTTCGCGCTGCTGCAGGCGGCTCGACGAACGTTGTCCGCCGTGCGCGTGCCGGTCATCGACATCGCGGCAATCGCCGCCGCCTTGCCGCGTCCGCGCGTGGCGCCCGCTCCGCGTCTCCTCTGGCGTCGCTCGCCAACAGTCCTTCGCTTGGCTGCCGCGATTTCGTTCATCTCGATCGGCGGCATCTCGGTCGCAATCGCGCGCTCGTACATGGGACAGGCTGCCCCGACGTCGATCGACTCGTTGCTGACGGGCTCCGGAGCCCCGGTGCAGGCCATTCCCGTGATCGCCGCCAATGTGGACGATCCGCGCGACGCCTCATCCGCGAACAATCGCATGCTGATCGTGCATCCCTCGATTTCCGCCTTGGACGATGCCGATCTCGAGTCGTTGCTGGGTGAACTCGACAATCTCGAGGCGGCGCCGCTTGCGGAGCCCGAGACCACCCCAGGCGGCCGCGTCCTCGCCGGCGCCATCATCGGTTCGTAGGACGTGATGACCATGCGCCGACTCCTGCTGGTTCTTCTGGTTGGTCTCTTCGCCAGTGGCGATGCGCGCGCACAGCGCGTCGCGCCCGGTGGGAAGGGGGCGCCTCCCGCGGAGCGAGCGGATCGACGGGCCCTCGAGCAGCGCTTCCGCGAGCGGTTCGAGCAGGTGCTCAAGCAGCGTCTGGCGCTCTCCGATTCGCAACTTGCCAAGGTGGTCGAGGTCAACTCGCGGCTCGACGCCAGGCGGCGCGAACTCTTCGCTGAGGAGCGCACCGTGCGATCGGCAGTGCGCGACGCGATCAGTGGAGCCGAGGATCCGGCGTCCCAGGACCGGGTGGCGCAGTTGCTGGAGCGGGCGATGCGCGTTCAACGTGCGCGCCTCGAACTCGTGGAAACGGAGCAGCGCGAGCTCGCCGCGTTCCTGACTCCGCTGCAGCGCGCGAAATACCTCGGGTTGCAGGAGCAGCTGCGACGTCGCGTCGATGAGATGCGCCGACGCGCTTCTGGTGATTCGACCGACAATCCGTTCGGGAACGATGGGGATGCCCGCGCCGGGGGGAAGCGTCGCCCCTTCGGCCGACGCGCTGGCGTTCCTGGTTGAGCCAAGATCCGCGGGTTTTCGCGGTCTCGCCGGTTGGACGCACGCCGCGTTGAGCGGTTGCCCGTCAAGCGCTACATTGCGCGCGGAGCCTGGGTGGCGGAATTGGTAGACGCAGGGGACTCAAAATCCCCCGCCGGCAACGGTGTACGAGTTCGAGTCTCGTCCTGGGCATGAAGAACGCCCCCGACCGCCTCAGTAGCGGCCGGGGGCGTTCGTTAGGCGACAGCCGGACGGCACCGGTGGGCGTATCGACGCGTCTGCGCGTCTCAGCGACCCAGCGTGGCGTCTACTTGTAGGCGATCGGAAGCAGGACGCGTGTCCGCACGACCTGGCCGTTGGACCGGCCGGGAGTAAAGTGGATCTTCCCGGCGACGCGCTTGGCCGCGATCGCGAACGCCGGACCGGACGCGAGGACGACCTCGATGCTCTCCGGTTCCACCTTCCCCGAGGTATCGACCACGAATTGCACCTGCGCCTGCCCGGAGACGCCGGAGCGCCGGAGGCGGCTGGGGTAGGAGTCGGCCACGAGTCGTGCCGTTCGGGTCGGATTGGTCAAACGCGGCGGCGTATCCACCTCGGCTCCTGCGTGTACCGGAGCGCTGCTCTGCGCGCGGACAATGGCAGGGAGCGCAGCGAGCGACGCGGCGACGAAGGCGGCGAGGAGCAATCGGCGAAGTGTCATGCGTTGGACTCCGAGTGAGGTGGAGGGCGACGCGTCCGAGTCTCGGATGACTTTGGGCTATTCTTAAGTCGTCCTCGGACCGGTCTTCATGGGGGGACTCCCCGCCCCGGCGGTCGTGAGGATGCCGCGTGACTCACGTCACTTATCCGATGCCTTCAGCTCCTGCCTCGCGCCCGTCGGTACTGGTGACCCGCCGCCTTCCCCCATCGGTGGAGGCGACGCTGGTGCGCGACTTCGATGCGCGGCTCAATGCCGACGACGCGGCGCTGAGCGACGACGCGTTGCGCCAGGCGCTCGCCACGCACGAGGTGATACTGTGCACGCTCACCGATCGCCTGACGCGGGATGTGCTCTCGGCCGGCGCGGGGCGCTGCCGCCTCCTGGCCAACTT
>JBDTUA010000395.1:0-5063 GCA_040007995.1 Gemmatimonadota bacterium
ACCTGGCCGGCGTGCTCATGAGCCTGCGACAGCCGTTTGCGCCGCACGACGAAGTGGTGATCGACGGACATCACGGCTCGGTGGTGTCGCTCACCTCGCGCGCCACGGTGCTCATGACGCTCGACGGCAACCACCTGCGACTGCCGAACGCGCTGGTGTTCCGGAGCGTGATGCTCAACTACACCCGCAATCCGGCGCGTCGCTTCGAGCTGGACGTGGGCGTAGGCGTGCAGGAGGACCTGGTGGAGGCGATGTGCATCGGCACCGACAAGCTAGCCACGCTGGAGGGCGTGATGGTGAAGCCGCCGCCACGCGCGTTCATCCAGTCGCTGGGGGACTCCAATGTGCAGATCCGCTACTACGGCTGGGTGGATCAGCGCACGCACGACTTCCTGCTCGTGCGCAGCGAGGCAATCCGCACGGTGAAGCTGGCGCTGGACGACGCGGGGATGGACATGCCGGAGCCGATCTATCGCGTGCAGCTCACGGAGTCGACCGCGTACGAGGCGGACGTGAAGCGGGCGAACGCCTTCGGCGCCCCCAAGCCGGCGCCAACCGTGAAGCCGATGCGGGCCGCGAACCGCGAGCCGGTGGACACCACACGCATCACCGACCTGGATGAGCAGGTTGCCGCTGATCGACGGAAGAGCGGATCGGAAGACCTGCTCGACCCGACCGCGCCGAAGGAGTGACCGGGGTCGCAGCCAATCCCGGTGCGTCCCGCCGTACCCATACCGTTAACCTCCCTTCCAACCCACTCGTGCGCACAGTCATGGCCCACGAGGTCTTCGTCGCCCTTCTCCGATGCCTGTCGTGGAGCGGATGTCCGGTCCGCCTCCGGCCCCACCTCCCCTCGCGCCTCGAGAGCTCTCTCTACATACTCCCCGACCCCGCTCGACGTTTCTGTCTCGCCTGCGAACCTCGCTCCACGGTACCGTCGGCGTGACGCGTCGCGCACTCGACCGCACGTCGGCATCGCGTCGCCTATCTTACGCTCGCCCCTCACGAGAGTCGCGGATGCAGCAGCAGCTTCGCCTCGGTTCGCTACTCCTCTTCGCCGTTTCCGCGTTGGGCGCGGCACCCCGCCCGGACATTCTCGCGCCGAGTGTCACCCAATCGCCGGTGCCGTCGGTGTTGTCCCACGCAATGCCGACGTCGCAGGATGCGGAGGCCCGCATCAAGCGGCTCAAGCGCTCCTTCGAATGTCTCGACGTCGGCAGCGACGGCATGTTTGTCTGCTCGATGAAGGATGGCATGCTGGGATCGCTCGTGCGGAAGCGTATCGAGCCGGTGATTACCTCGACAGGGACGCTCACCCTGCGCAGCGTGTATCGCGACCGCGACTGGATCTACCACGATCACGTCGTGGTGCGCATTGGCGACGTCGAGCTTCGCACCGCCAGCCTCCCGGCCTCGAGTCCCGACGTCTCGCGCCGCGAGATCCGCCAGAGTGGTCGCGATAGCAGGGGACGGAGCCGCGACGACTACGTCTCGGAGCGACTCTCCTACCGCGGCGACAGCGACAATGGAATCCTGCAGGCGATTGCTCAGGCGGGCGCCGCGCCCGTCTCGATGCAACTCGCCGGTGGCCCGCGCCTCTATGAGAAGAAGCTCTCCGAGGATGAAAAACGTCTGTTCGTCGAGGCCGTCGAACTCGCCGCATTGTTGCGCGCGCGTCGCTCCGCGCAGCCGTAGGGGTTCCGCGCGCGCCACGATCACCCTCTACATGTCGAGCGCCCCGGCGGCCATCGTCAGCAGCAACGCGAGCATGCACGCGGCATCACTTCACGATGCATCCCGATGCAGCCGAGTAAGGGGAGGAGGGGCGACTGCGCCTCGTCTCTATTCCCACGGCTTCACGGTCGTGCGGCCGCCGCCTCACCGCGACCGGCGCGACTAAGCCGGAGCCTGTCGCTCAGTCCCAGTACGGCTTGGCGCCATAGTGGTTGTAAATCGTCAGGCCCCACGCCTGGTCCGCAAAATCCGGCCAGTTGTCCTTGTCGAACCCCGGGGCTGTCTTCAAAAGCTCCTTGTTGACGTTGAGCACCAGGCACTTCTGCTCGGTGTCAACGCGGAACGCACTCCAGGGAATTGCGAACAGTTTGTCGCCCATCCCAAAAAGCCCTCCAACCGACAGCACCGCATAGGCAACGGAGCCGCGGTTCAGGTCGATCATCAGGTCCTCGAGCGTGCCGAGCTTCTCGCCCGCCGCATCAACAACCTTGTCACCCTTTAGCGTGTCCGCTGAGAGCACTCGAACGGGTCGTACATCGGTGGTGGTCATCGGTGTTCCTTCTCGGTTTTAGGTACGTCCTCGTGGTTACGAGGGACGGATGGCGACTGATGTTACCGGCCTCGACGAGACCAGCCCCATCCACCGCCGAACAGCAGCACGAGCACAACAATGATGAGGATCGTTGAGGAACTCACGGCGTTCTCCTTCCTGCTTCGGGCAGCACCCTACTCTCGCTCTGATTCCCGGATGGCGCACTGCCAGCGGGACGAGCACACTGCCACCCTCTCGAACATAGGGAAACCGACTCGCCGCACAATCGGCCGAGGGAGTGACGCTGGGATAGGTCTCGGTGAGGATGATGGGGCTACGGAGTGAGGAGGACGAGAGATGTGCTCACCGGGAGAACTCGGCCCACTCGCGCACGCGGGGGCGTATCGTGCGTTGGCAAGGATCCTCTGCGTCGGCCGCGAGAACTCCACCTCACAGCGTGTGCTTCCGCGTCCTCGGGCCGGGAAAACACGGCCCCTACAGCGTGATTGCGCCCGTCGACAGTCCGCGACGTCGGTCGTCTTCGGCCGGGCCCGAGGCGAGAGCCTCGGGATTCCCCTTACCCGATTCTGCCGTCGCGATCGAGATCCTTCCCCAGTGTCGTCTCCGACCCGCTTCTCATCGAGTCGTTTGCCGACCACCAGAACGTGGCGCCAGCAGCTGGCCGAGCTGCCGGAGGCGTGACGTTCCAGCGTCCCGCCGCCGCGTTTGCATCGCGCTTGTGAAGCTCAGGCCCGTGAATCGATGTTGCCGCCGACCAGCTCATCGTAGGTGATCGAGGTCGAGTCGTGGTGCATCACCGCAGTCCGTAGATCGGCTGTCGCCGAGGACAGGGGGGACGACGTGGCCGCCGAGGGAGGCGCTTGGCTTGCGGCGTTTACGTCCCCTGTGGGTAGTTGCAACAGTGCGAGCTGCGCTCGCAGCGCCACCGCCGGCGGGGAGAGCCCTAGCTCGATCAGAACACTCGCGTCATCCGCCGCAGCTCGCTTGCCGGCAGCGGCCCTCCTGCGCTGGATGGCAGCGAGCTGTCGACGCATTTCGGCGATTTGGGCGACGTAATCGGTCAGGCCGCTGCCGGACTTCTCAGTTGACGATGTTGCTCCGATCGGGGCAATCATGATTCACCTCGGTGGTCCCCCCCTGCTTTGAGGTATCGGCACATCACGTGGAAAACTGTGTGAGGGAAGTGCTGAGGCTCGGGTGAGCGCCGGCGCGCGTACCGACTCGCTCTGGAGGGAGCCATCTGCGGGAGGTAGTCCTCACCCCCGTCGTCACGCGGCATACGGATTCGCGAGTGAGCGAGTCAGTCGAACGGCGGAATCAATGCTGCTCGAAACGTACGTCGTTGCCTCGCGAGGCACGCCACCGTCTGCTTCGACTGCGTCAATTCAAGCCCGGAGCGCATCGCGTACGAAATCGTCAGGAATGGAGCAACCGAGTACGCGGTGGACTGGCTGGTCGTGGCGCGACTACTGCGCGCCAACGCCGTCGCCCGCTACCGCTCGGACTATGCGAGCGTCACGACCACCTCGGACGCGTCCATCTTCAACCCGTTCTCCTGGAGCTCGCCCGATGTTCGCTCCGTCGAGGTGGATTGGGATCAGGTCAATGGACGCTCGAGGGCGGAGCTCCTTCTCGAATTCAGCAAGCTTCGCAACATCGCGTGGACCGGGAATGTCCAATCGGAGAACATGGCTCGCACTAGTGCGGCGGTGTCGAGTTACGACACACAGATCGGCGTCGCCACGTTCCTTCGCGACACGTCTGCCGACGGACTGATGGGAGCCACGGTGATGTCGGGCCGGGCCGCCGCGGCGGTGCTGGGCGGCGGCTCCGCGCTCAAGGGCGTGGGACGATGGGAGGACAGTGAGCGCCGGCGTCCTCATGGGAGTGGGCAATCTGGTGCTCGGCGTCTTCAAGATCGCCGGGATGGGGGGACGCGCGCTGGCGGTGCTGCAGGCCGGACAGGAGTCGGCCACTTGCCTGATCGAAGGAAAGAGCGTTGTCGAGTCTCTCGACAAGGGCTCGTTCAAACTGGCCGGGCGCGGCATCGACAAGCTGGTGAAGCTCCCGTTCATGAGTCGGTTGCTGGAGAAGGCGGCTGTCCCGTTGGCAGTTCAATTGGGCGACACCACCGTCGCCAACCTCCTCGTGGCGTCGATGGCGAAGAAGCTCCTGCAGAAACAGGTGCTGGAGCGCGGTGGCAATGCCCTGGGCGGTGCGGTGATGGATGCGCTCAAGGGCGGAGCGCCTGCGGCCGTCGAGCGCCTCATAGACACGGTAACCATCGGGGACGACATCCTGGTGAAGTTTGCGATCGTGCACATGACCATGGGGATCGGGAACGGCTGGTAGGGACAGTCCTTGGACGATGGCGCGCGCGTGACGATGGATGGACGCCTATCGCGTCGAAGTTGAGCAACGCGCGAGACGTCTCGCGCTTCACGCCGATCGCGACCACGCCCTCGCTCTCGCCCTCGCCCTCGCCGACATCGTGACCGATGTGCGCTCGTACGGTCGCACCTGATCGGGGCCGTCGTCCTGCTGCGCACTGGTTGGGGACAATTCTAGAGCGCCCGAAGCACGACTCGGCCACCGACTTGCCGTCGGCCAGCGTGAGAGCAACGCCATCGTTCGCGGTCCACGGAATTCTCCGTTCGGCCAACGTTGCGGCGTTGGAGAACCTCACCGAGCTCGGTGCGCTCCCGCGCACGGGCGCGCAAGGGAGCGGTGGAGATCGCGCTCCCGATCAAGACGAAGGGCCAGTCCGGAAGACTAG
>JBDTUA010000396.1:0-5060 GCA_040007995.1 Gemmatimonadota bacterium
GTCGAGCTCGACGCGATAGAATCCGTCGCGCCGCACGGTCACCGACGCGGTCAACGTCGAGTCGTCGACGAGGGTCAACGCCACGGTCGAGTCGCCATCGAGCACGATGCGTCCGCCATGCACCGCCCTCGTCGCCCGCACGCTCACGACGGCGCGCGCTCCCTTCACGGCGGCGATGTCGCCCACATCCTCGAATTGCTCGACGGCCAGGCCGGTGTAGGCCGGATAGTGCAGCTCGAGGTCCATCCGCCGAACCGCCGGGAGATCCTTCACCGTCAGCTTGTAGGGTGGCGAGCGGACCCCGTTGGATTCCACATAGTACTCGGCGTCGTCGCCAAGGTCGAACAGACGCGCCGAGAAGCGTCCCGAGTCAGCGCTCGGTCCCATCGGGACTCGCTCCCACTCGCCGTTGGCCCCCCGCCGGATGGATAACTCGACCACATCGCTGCTGAAGCCGAGGAGCCGCGCGCTGACCTCGAAGTCGCTGCCGCGCGCGATCGTCGCATTGCCGGGCTTCACATCGATCGCATAGACCGGTGCCGCGGCCACGTCGTGCCATGGCGTCAACAGCAGCCGCGCGGCCTGGCCGACCCACGACGGGCCTAACGCGATCATCGCCGCCGCGGAGGCGAGCAGGACTGCCGAAAGCGCGAGCGCGCGCCAGGTCGTCGTCTGCTCGAGTTGTCCCACCGCGGTGGATCGCGTCATTCGTCGCGCGGCGTCGTCGAAGAGCCCGCGCGTCAGCAGCGTCGACCGCGCCTCGTCGGATACGTCCGTCTCCGCAACCTCGACGGCGCTGATAACCGCCCCATCGAGATCAGGAACACGCTCCTCCAGATAGAGCGCGATGCGACGGTCCGGCACGCGACGGACGAGCGGATACGCCAGCCACCGCCCCGCGGTCCCCACCAGCAGCGCCGCCAGCAGCCAGCGCGCGAGCGACACACTCTCCGGCGAAAAGCGCGCCGCCTGCAGGGCAACCGCCGCCCCCCACAGTCCCACCACCGCCACACCGAAGGTCACGGCGAGTCCAACGGCGGCGTGCCGCCAGCGCCAGCGGAGACGGACGCGCGAGAGGGCGAACGCAAAGGGCGGCGCCTCCGTGGCACTCGGTCGGGCGTACGTGGCCATGGTCTCGTCTCCTACCTGGGCTGTAACCGCCGCTGCGACACTCGGCTCGCCAACAGACTCTCTGCCAGCAGGACGAGCGCCGCCACGACAAGAAGGTACCACCAGATCGACTGTCCCCGCTCCTGCTCCACAAGCTGTTGCATGGGATCGGCGATGCTGTCGTTGGCCGCACTCTCCCCCACGGGCCCCAAGGCATTGGTCAGTCGCGCGGGATCGAAGGTTGCGAATTCGAGTTCGGCCGAGGCGGGATTCGCCGCCACCAGCCGCGGGCGCTCATTGGGGACGCCGGAGCGTCGCACTTCGTACCATCCCGCCTCTCGTAGTTCCAGCGCGCGCGGTGCGTCTGCCCCGCCGACCGACAACCGCTCACCCCGCGGGGAGAGCACACTGTATCGGGGTACCGCAGCGGCGACCGAATCCCTGGTCATCGCCTCCGTCGCGTCTTGCCGAGCAGTCCCGGCCGTGAGATCGACAGACTCACCGACGGCGTGCTCACTGCGAACGGGACGGTAGTTGGCGGCGTATTGCGAGAGCTGCTGTAGGAACGGCAGGAAGACGGCCTGTCGCGGCAGGTCGTTCCAGATTCCGTCGAAGCTACTGCCCCACGTGACGATGCGTCCGCGGCCGATGCGTTGCTCCGCGAGTGCGACCGTGCCGTCGTCGAAGCGCGCGAGCACCCCATCCTTCGCCTCGACGGGCCGATATCGAAAGAAGCGGGCCGCCGACAAGTCGCCGCTTCGTGCGCCACTGAATACGGACAACGCTGGATGCGCGCGATCCAGATACCCGAGCACGGCGCCGCGTTCCCCAAGTCGGTCGATAGGCGAGCCCACCGGACCCGGGACGAGCGCAGCCCCCCGCGCCGACCATGCGGTCGCCCCGCCATGTTCGCCTAACGCGTTGAAGATGCCGCCGCCGCCCCGTACGAAAGCGAGCAGACGATCGGCCCCGAGTCCGGGCGGCAGGCCGGCGTCGTTGAGCACCACGAGCTGCCGTCCGGAAAGGTCAGCGGGCGACACCCGCGCCGAGCGCACCGACTTCACGTCGAACGAGGGCTGGTCACCGATCGCCAGCGCGCGCGCCACGAAGATCGCGCGATCCGCGGACGACTCGGAATGATCAATCACCAGCACGCCAATTGACGGAGTGCGCCGCAGCAGGAAGTGGAAGACGTCGTCGGATGGCAGCCCGTCGGGATCGAGGACGATACGTGCCGGCACGCCGTCGACAGGAACCGCCACCGGCGCAAAAGCCACGGCACCGCCGCCGTCGGATGGCAGGTCGACCTGTCGCGTGCTCGCGGTCCGGCCGTTCACCTCGAGCCGTACGTTTGCCCCCTTCACCGCGGGGCCGACGTTGATGATCCGCGCACTGACGACAACGCGCTCATCTGGCGCCACAGGATCACGCCGCGTCTCCACGGCGCGCACGCTGCGGTCGACGACCTCTCCCTCCGCCACATCGACGGGAACGACAGCAGTCCCCGGCGGCATCTGCACGTCGTCCCCGAGGTCCCAGCTGCTCCGCTGGAAATCACTCACGACCAGCACTTCCTTGCGAGGGAGCCGCGAGAGCCCAAGGGATCGCCTGGCCAGGGCGACGGCGGGCGCGAGGCGCGTTCCCGCATCGACGGGTTGGAGACTGTCCAGAGCCGCCCGCAGCGTCGCAGCGTCGGCGGTCGGCTCGTTTACGGCCGAGGCCCGGAGGTCGAACGGAACCAGCGTGAGCCGGTCGCCCGGCCGCAACGCGCCAATGCGAGTGCGCACGGCGTCCTGCGCCCGACTCCAGCGCGCACCGTACCGCATGCTCAGCGACCGGTCGAGCAGCACCACGACCTCAGTTCCGCCGGCGGTGGCGGCGCGCGCCTCCGCCGAGCGCGCGAACACCGGCCGCATGAAGGCCGCGACGAGCAGCGCGATGATCAGGCAGCGAACAGCGAAGAGCAGCCAGTCGCGAATGCGCTGGCGGCTGGAATGCTGGTAGGGGGAACGCTGCAGGAACATCAACGACGGAAAGGCGATCGACTCCCTGCGCTCCTTGTGCACGAGGTGCACGAGCAGCGGAACGGCGATGGCGGCGAGCGCCGCGGCAAAGAGCGGAGCGAGGAAGGAGAGCTGCATCACCGCACCGTGCGCCGCTGCTCGCGGCGCAGCAGGTAGGAGAAGAGCAGCGCATCGAGCGGCTGCGACGTGTCGACGAACTGGTAGTCGATGCGATGCTCCCCCAGTCGCCGCTGCATCGTGGCGACGTGCTCCGCCACGAGTCGCTGGTAGTCTCCGCGCAGGCGCGAAGGGACGATCGGAAGTCGGAGCCCGCTCTCCACGTCCTCGAACGTGGCCGCGTCGGGAAAGTCGAAGGAGCGCTCCATGGGGTCGAGCAGCTGCATCACGACGACGTCGTGCCCGGCGTCCCGCAGCGGACCCAACGCCGCGATCACGCGATCGGGGGGCTCATAGAGGTCGGACAGGACGAGCATGAAGCCGCGCCGACGCTGACTCTCGGCGATCTTCGCCATCGGTCGTGCGAGCGCACCCTGCTTCCGCGGCATGGCGCGATCGATGCCGAACAAGACCTGCTGCAGGTGCTTCGCCGACGGCGGAACATAGTCGATCACGTCGTCGTCGAACGTCGCCAGGCCGACCCGGTCGCGCTGCCGGTGCGAGAAGTAGGTGAGTGAGGCAGCGAGATATTTTGCATACGTGAGTTTGGTGATTCCCGTCGAACCGTAACCCATCGAGCCGGACGCGTCGAGGAGCACCATGAAGTTGGTGTTGGTGTCGGACTCGTACTCCTTCAGGTAGTATCGCTCGGTGCGCGCGTACAGTCGCCAGTCGATGTGCCGGATGTCGTCCCCCGGCACGTACGGTCGATGCTCGGCGAAGTCGGTGGAGAAGCCGAGGTGCGGTGACCGGTGCAATCCCGAGATGAATCCCTCGACCACCCAACGCGCCACCATCTCCAGGTTGCCGATGCGCGCCAGCGCCGCGGGATCGATGAAGCGCATTCCCGGCAACGCTTCCGGCGCGCTGGCGACGGCGGACGGGGGTGCACTCGCGGAAGGCCGGGGAGCGTCAGGCATTGTCATCGGCTACAGTCGAGCCTTCGGGAGCGGGACCGCGTCGACCAGCTTGGCGACGATCTGGTCGGTCGTCACGCGCTCGGATTGCGCATGGAAGTTGGTCAGGATGCGGTGACGCAGGACGGGGAGCGCCAGCGCCTTGATGTCGTCGAAGGACACGTGATAGCGCCCCTGCATGAGGGCGCGCGCCTTGCCGCCCAGCACGAGGTACTGCGCCGCGCGCGTGGAGGCACCGTACGTGACCCACTGCTTGATGAAGTCGGGAGCTGTCGGCGACGTCGGCCGGCTCGCGCGCGCCAGGTGCACGGCGTACCGCGCCACCGACTCGGCCACCGGGACGCGTCGCACCAGGCGCTGGAAGGCGATGATGTCCGGACCAGTGATCGCGTGCCGGAACTGCGGATTCTGGATGGCCGTGGTGGTCTGAACCACCTTCAACTCGTCCTCCTCGCCGAGGTAGTCGATGACGACCTGAAACATGAAGCGGTCGAGCTGTGCCTCCGGGAGCGGGTAGGTCCCCTCGAGCTCGATCGGATTCTGCGTGGCGAAGACGAAGAAGGGCTCGTCCAGCGTGTACGTGCGCCCCTGCACTGTGACCCGATGCTCCTGCATCGCCTCGAGCAGCGCGGACTGCGTCTTCGGTGGTGTGCGATTGATCTCGTCGGCCAGGACGATGTTCGCGAAGATCGGACCCGGGACGAACGCCATGCGGCGTCGCCCGGTCTCGGCATCCTCCTGAATGATGTCGGTGCCGGTGATGTCCGACGGCATCAGGTCCGGCGTGAATTGGATCCGCGAGAACTGCAGATCGAGGACCTGCGCGAAGGTGTGAATGAGCAGCGTCTTGGCG
>JBDTUA010000397.1:0-5052 GCA_040007995.1 Gemmatimonadota bacterium
GGACATCGTGCGCACGGCGGAGAAGACGGGGGCGCAGGTCTCGGGGCCGATTCCGCTTCCGACCAAGACGCGCCGCTGGACCGTACTGCGTTCGCCGCACGTGGACAAGAAGTCGCGGGAGCAGTTCGAGCTGAAGACCCACATGCGCGTGATCGACATCCTCGATTCGCGAGCCCAGACCGTCGACGCGCTCACCAAGCTGGATTTGCCGGCGGGCGTAGACGTGGAGATCAAGGTCAATTAGCAGGTGACGAGAGGACGAGAAGACGAGAGGATGTGATCTCGCTTCGATCGTGTTCTCGAATAGTCCAACGGTCAGCAACGGTGTGCGCCGGACGGCGGCCCGGACCGCGACTTTCTAAGAGGAACGCATGTTAGGACTCATTGGCAAGAAGCTGGGGATGACCCAGATCTTCAACGAACAGGGGCACCAGATCCCGTGCACGGTGGTTGAGGCGAAGCCCAACCCGGTGGTGCAGGTGATGGAGAACGAATACGACAAGGCGGGCTATCGCGCAGTGCAGCTCGGGTATGGGGCGCAGCGCGTGCGTCGCGAGTCGAAGAAGGGCGAGCGGGATCCGCGTGGTCGCCGCGCCAACAAGGCCGAACTCGGCCATGCGGCGAAGGCGGGGCTCCCGGCGCCGCCGCGCGTACTGCGCGCCTTCCGGCTCGACGACGCGCCCAAGGGGACCGAGGTCCCCACGTACAAGGCGGGCGACATGATCGACGCTAGCATCTTCGCCGTCGGCGAGTACGTGAAGGTCACGGGGACGACGAAGGGACGCGGCTTTCAGGGTGTCGTGAAGCGCCATGGTTTCCATGGCGGTCCGAACACCCACGGCAACACCAAGCACCGCAAGCCTGGATCCATCGGCCCCGGCACGGATCCCTCGCGCGTCATCAAGGGCAAGAAGATGCCGGGGCAGTATGGGACCGACCGACACACGGTGATGAACCTCCGCGTCGAGAAGATCGATACCGAGCGCCACCTGATTTACATCCGAGGCGCGATCGCCGGGCCGACGAACGGCATCGTGCTCGTGCGCAAGCAGGGATAAGCCATGTCCGAACAGACGAATCTAGACGCCGCGGCGTTTACCGCGTTGGGCACGGCGCGCGAGCGCGTGTCTCTCCCGACCGATGTGTTCGACGGGACGATCAACATGCCGGTGATGCACCAGGTCGTGAAGGCATACCTGGCGAACCAGCGGCAGGGCACTGCGTCGACGAAGACGCGGGGTCTGGTCATCGGCGGCAACCAGAAGCCTTGGAAGCAGAAGGGGACCGGACGTGCCCGTCAGGGCTCGACGCGTGCTCCGAACTGGCCGGGCGGCGGTACGGTCTTCGGACCGCACGGCGACCGGAACTACAGCGAAGATGTGCCGCGCAAGGTGAAGGCACTGGCGCGCCGCAGCGCGTTTAATGCGCGCGCGAATGAAGGGGCGATCATGGTGATCGATGCCTTCAACTACACGGAGCCACGGACGAAGACGATCACGGCGTTGGTGTCGCGCCTCGGCGTCGCCGACCAGAAGGTGCTGATCCTGACCGATGGCGTGAAGCAGCCGGTGCACTTGAGCGGGCGGAACCTCCCGAACGTGCACGTACTGCCGTATAGCGATGCGTCGGCGTATCACGTGCTGTGGTCCGACATACTGCTGATCGAGGCAACGGCGATCGGCCATACGTTGGAGCCGATCGCGGAGAAGGAAGCGACGCCGGCCAAGAAGGCCAGGACGACGGCGCCAAAGACTGCGGCGCCAAAGAGCGCTCCGAAGGCAAAGGCGGCGGCGAAGAAGTCCGCACCGAAGGCCGCGGCCACTACCGACAAGAAGCCGACGGCGAAGAAGTCGGCGAAGAAGAAGGGGGACTAAGCGATGGCAACGTTACACCGCACCGTCGTGCGTCCCGTCGTGACCGAGAAGACGTCAGCGGCCTATCAGGCGCGCGGCGAGTATGTCTTCGAGGTTGCGAACGACGCCACGAAGCCGGCGATCCGGCAGGCAATCCAGCGACTATTCGGGGTGAAGGTGACGGGAGTCTGGACCATGAACATGCGCGGGAAGCCGCGTCGAAGCATGGGGAAGACGTCCGGCCTTCGGCCCATGTGGAAAAAGGCGATCGTGACGCTGCAGTCGGGCGACAAGATCGACATCTTCGAGGGTTAAGCGAGCATGGGCATTCGTCAATTCAAGCCAGTCACGAAGGGGACACGCTTCCGCTCGATCTCGGACTTTGCGGAGATCACGCGCAGCACCCCGGAGAAGTCGCTGGTCGAGCCGCTCAAGAAGTCGGGCGGTCGCGACAACCACGGCCACATCTCGATGCGTCGTCGCGGCGGCGGTCACAAGCGCCAGTACCGCGTGATCGATTTCAAGCGCAATCGCTTCGGAGATGTAGCGGTCGTCAAGACCATCGAGTACGACCCGAACCGCTCGGCGCGCATCGCGCTGGTTGAGTATGCGGACGGGGAGAAGCGATACATCCTGCATCCGAAGGGGTTGGTGGTGGGTGACAGCGTGGTGTCGGGACCGGGCTCGGATGTGCGCACCGGCAATGCCTTGCCGCTTGGCGAGGTGCCGCTCGGCACGTCGGTGCACAACATCGAGTTGATTCCCGGGAAGGGCGGCCAGATGGCGCGCTCGGCGGGGATGTCGGGCGAGGTGGTGGCGAAGGAAGGCGAGTACGTGACCGTTCGCCTCGGATCGACGGAGATGCGGCGCGTGCACCAGCGCTGTCTCGGGACGATTGGCGAGGTGGGGAATTCGGAGCACGAACTGCAGTCCTGGGGGAAGGCCGGAGTGTCGCGCTGGAAGGGACGGCGTCCCAAGGTCCGCGGCGAGGTGATGAACCCGGTCGACCATCCGCACGGCGGACGTACGCGCGGCGGACGCAACGTGGTGAGTCCGTGGGGCAAGAAGGAAGGCGTGAAGACGCGCAACATGAAGAAGCCGTCACAGCGCCTGATCGTTCGCGGACGCAAGCGCGGCAAGGCGACGCAGTCCGGTTTCTAGTTGAGAGAATACGAGAAGACGGGAAGACGAGACGTGGTCTGTCTGCGCCTTCTGGCCTCACCTAACGACACTCGAAGAGTTTTCCATGGCTCGTAGCATCAAGAAAGGTCCGTTCGTCCAGGACGCGCTGCTGAAGAAAGTGGCGGGGATGAACGCGCGTAACGAGAAGCGCGTGGTGAAGACGTGGTCGCGCGCCAGCACGATCCTTCCCGACTTCGTGGGCCACACGTTCGCGGTGCACAACGGAAACAAGTTCGTTCCCGTGTACGTGACCGAGAACATGGTGGGGCACAAGCTGGGCGAGTTCGCCCCGACGCGGTTGTTCCGCGGACACCAGGGGAACCGCCAGACCGACAAGAAGACGTCCGCCCCGTCGGGCGCGTCGAAGGGAGGGCGATAGACCATGGCGACGGAAGCACGCGCGATCCAACGCACGACGCGGCAATCGCCGTACAAGATGCGACTGGTCATTGACCAGATTCGCGGCAAGATGGTCAATGACGCCCTGGCGTTGCTGAAGTTCTCGAAGAAGCACGCGGCGGTGCAGATCGCCAAGACGCTCGAGTCGGCGGTGGCGAATGCCGAGCAGACCGCGCGATCGGCGAACGAATCGCTCGACGTGGACACGCTCTTCGTGAAGAAGGCGATCATCAACGAAGGACCGAAGCTCAAGCGGTGGACGCCGGCAGCGATGGGGCGTGCCACTCCGATGGTCAAGCGAACCAGTCACGTCGAAATCGTCGTGGCGGAGAAGGAAGGTCGATAATGGGCCAGAAGACAAATCCGATCGGCTTTCGCCTCGGGATAACGAAGCAGTGGCGCTCGCGTTGGTATGCGAACCGCGAGTTTCCGCAGTTCCTGAAGGAAGACCATCTGCTGCGCAAGTACCTCAAGACGCGCTTGGGACACGCCGCGATCTCCGACATTCACATCGAGCGGAAGCCGGGGAAGGTGGTGGTGACGATCCACACCGGGCGACCGGGTGTTGTGATCGGGAAGAAGGGTGCGGAAGTCGACAAGCTGCGCGATGAGCTTGCGCAGCTGTCGGGGAAGGAGGTCGGGATCAATGTCGAGGAGATCAAGCGACCCGAGCTCGATGCACAGTTGGTGGGCGACAACATCGCGAACCAACTGTCGCAGCGCATCTCGTTCCGTCGTGCGATGAAGCGCGCGGTGCAGAGTGCGATGCGGATGGGCGCGCTGGGGATCAAAGTCAAGGCCGGCGGACGCCTGGGCGGCGCGGAGATCGCGCGCGTCGAGGGCTACCACGAGGGGCGCGTTCCCCTGCATACGCTGCGGGCCGACATTGACTACGCCACGTCGACGGCGAAGACGACCTTCGGCACCATCGGCGTGAAGGTCTGGATCTTCAAGGGAGAAGTGGTGGAAGACCGCCGCGGCAAGACGTACTCCACGGGAGTCTAGGCGCAGACGAGCAGACGAGAAGGCGAGTGAAGGGCACGGGGGAGTACCTCGTCTTCTCGTCTTCCCGGACCCTCCCTACTGAATTCACATGCTGAGTCCTAAGCGAGTAAAATTCCGGAAGATGTTCAAGGGGCGAACGAAAGGGCTGTCGCATCGCGGCGCCGAGATTTCGTTCGGGACCTTTGGGTTGCAGTCGCTCGAACCCGGGTGGGTCACCAGCCGGCAGATCGAGGCGTGCCGAGTCGCGATGACGCGTCACATCAAGCGCGGCGGCAAGGTGTGGATCCGCATCTTCCCGGACAAGCCAGTGACGAAGAAGCCCGCCGAGACCCGCATGGGGAAGGGCAAGGGGTCGCCGGAGGGGTGGGTGGCGGTCGTGAAGCCCGGGCGGGTGATGTTCGAGCTGGAAGGGGTGAGCCGCGAGATCGCCGAGAAGGCGATGGGGCTGGCCTCGGCCAAGCTGGGAGTGAAGACAAAGTTCATCGTCCGCGAGGAGGCGCACACCGATGCGAGCTGAGGAGATTCGCGAACTATCCGTGGCGGACATCCAGGCGCGCATGCTGGAGTTGGAGGAGGAGCGGTTCCGCCTCCGGTTCCGTGGCGCGACGGAGCC
>JBDTUA010000398.1:0-5042 GCA_040007995.1 Gemmatimonadota bacterium
CCAGTCGTGATACGACTCCGCCAGGTCGGCGTACGTGTACTCGCGGTCGCGCCAGATGAGCGCCACCTGCGACGCCCCCTCGACAAAGCGTTGCAGCTGCCAGTCGATGTGGTCGACGTGCTCGTCCTGCTCGATGTGTGTCACCGGTCCTCCGTCGTACGGGGTCAGGCGGAGATCTCGGCGGGGTTCTCGACCAGCTCCACCACATACTCGGCCAGCGCATCGACCGAGCGGAACGGACTCTTCTTGCGGGACAGCGCCCGCTCGCTCACCAGCGTCACGGTGAGGTTGTGCTTCTCTTGCAATGTCGATTCCACGTCGGCAATGAACGACACCAGCGCCATCGACGTCACGGCCGCGCTCTCACCGATGAGGATCAACTCCGGGGTGGCCCGGGCGGCGTCGCCGCCTTCATCGAGGACGTGCGAGTCGAGGGTCCCCTGCAGGAGCTCGAGCATATCCGTCACGATCACTTGCTTGTCCACTTGAGATCTCCAGATGCAAGGGCCAGGGCAGGCACGTCAGTGGTGGCGTGCCGGCCAGTGCCCCACCATGGGTGCATGGAACAACCTACGAAATGTCGTCCTCGGAGCCGACGCCACCGAAGCGCAGCGCACTGCGGATCGCAACGTGCTGCCCCTCCTTGTCGTACCCCTTGATGAAGTGCTCCTCGTTGAGCCGCCCGATGATCTGCAGCGGCGCACCGTGGCCGCCGAGTGCCTTCAGGCGATCGTGCAACTCCTGGAACGACATCGGCTCACTCTGCAGCTCCGCGAAGAGCATGCGATGCTCCTCGGTAAGCGGATACGCGCGCATCGTGTGTCCCGTCTCGTTGCCGAGGAAGTACTGCCGCTCGAGCTTGAACGTCGTCGGGTGCACGCGGAACGACGCCTCGAGACGGACTTCCTTCCCCGTCCAGCGGATGCTCGACATGCGCGTGAACGACCTGAACAGCTCGTTGGCGAAGACCAGACGGCGGTTCGCCAGCTCGCTGCCGTCGTAGTCGTCCGAGATCTCCTTCGTGCCGTGCTGCCAGAGCGACGCCAACGTCGAGGCACCGGCCTCCACTTCCTCGACCCCGGCCGAGTCGGAATGCACCGTCTCGCCGGTAAGCGTGGAGAACCACTGCTTCCCCTCGAAGCGTGCATCCGAGGCGCCGTCGATCTTGCGCTTCGACCAGAACGTCGAATCGGGTTCGTCGTTGCAGGCGTAGAACGCGGCGACAAACTTGTGATAGCGTTGGTACGCCTCGCGGTATGACTGCTGGTACCAGGCGTGGATCTCGTCCTTGTCCTGCGGATGCTCGTACAGGTGGTCGATCGCCGCCGCTGCCAGCATTCCCGAGTAGGTCGCCAGGTGCACGCCGGACGAAAAGAGCGGGTCGATGAAGCAGGCCGAGTCGCCGCAGAAGAACGCGGGGTGGTGTGACGTCGTCTTCGCTTCGTACGACCACTCGCGCAGCACGCGCGTCTCGTCGCACTGCTCGGCGGTGGCAAGGATCTCCTTGGCCAGGTCGCACTGCTCGATGCAGCTCAGGTAGAACGCCTGGGCGCCCATCTCACGGATCTTCTCGTTGTTCTCCATCGACGTCACGACGCCGACCGAGTAGAGATCGTCCTTGAGCGGAATGATCCAGAACCACCCTTCCTTGAAGGTGACCGAGAAGATGTTCCCCTCGAGGTCACCCTTGTATCGCTTGCCACCTTTCCAGTACGACCAGACCGCCATGTTGCGGTAGTACTGGTCCCACTGGCGCGTGGTGAGCTTCTGCGACAGCGAGCCACGGAGCCCGGAGGCGTCGATGACGAAGTCCGCCTCGAGCGTCCCCTCGTTGCCGTCGACATCCTTCCACGCCACCGTGCTCGGCACGCCGTTGGTGCTTAGCTGCACGTCGCCGACCTCGCACTCCTCCCGCACCTCGGCGCCATGTTCGGCAGCCGCCTTGAGCAGGATGTGATCGTATTCGGCGCGCGTGACCTGCAGGGAGTGATCGTACACCCACGGCGCCGTCTTCGGCGTGCCGAAGGTGAACGACCAGGGAGGACGACCGCCACCCCAGATGAACGTCGCCGCATTCTTCCGGACGAAGCCTGCTTCATTGACTTTGTCGACCACGCCCAGTCGGGTGAGGATGGACAACGTCCCGGGCAGCAACGACTCGCCCAGGCGATAGCGCGGAAATTTCTGCTTCTCGAAGAGCTTGACCTCATGGCCCAGCTTCCGGAGGCATAGCGCCGCCGATGTCCCCGCCGGTCCTCCGCCGATGATCACGACCGGCTTCTTCTCCCTGTTCGCCATTCCGTTCTCTCCTGATTCTTCTGGTTGAAACCGCGACAGCTACACACCCATTCGAACATTCGACTGCACCGCCGCTTGTTCACCGGTCCACGTCCCCGGTTCACGCCCACGCAAGATCCGGGAAATCGCCGCCGACCCGAGCGCCGACGTGGCGACTGCCATGAAGATGAGCGCCACGAACACGCGCTCGTTGATCAGTTCGTAATCCAGCGCCACCGATGTCAGCACGATCCCCATGGCCCCGCGCGCATTGAGCGCAAAGCCGATGGCCGTCGCTTCGCGCACCGAGCGACCTCCCAACCACGCCCCGAGCGCCGCGCCCGCCAGCTTCCCGAACGACGCCACCAGTAGCACGACCACCACCAGCAACGGGTCGAAGTTGGTCGCGAAGTTGGTGCGCAACCCGATCGACACGAGATACAACGGTACAAAGAACTCCAGCGTCACCGCCCGCATCGCCGCATACGCCTGTTTCCGTGGCTCGTGCGTTCGCGCCACTGCTACTCCGACCAGGAACGCCCCGAAGATCGCGTGCGTCCCGATCCACTCCGCCACGGCGGCCGACAAGAGGACCACCAGCAGAATGAGCTGCACGTACGATCCGCCCTTGTCGAACCAGCGCATCAACACTTTCAGCACTCGCCGCCCCGGCGCCGCCCCGATGCTGAAGATCAGCGCCGACAGCCCCGTGAACAGCAGCAGCCGCACTCCCCAGCTTCCCGCACCCGCGCCTGTCACTTCGAACTGACTGAGGATGATGCCGAAGAGCGTCCACCCGATCAGGTCATCGATCGTCGCCGCCGCCAGCACCAGAGAACCGAAGGGAGTCCGAATGAGACCCAGATCCATCAGGATCCGCGCGATGACCGGTATAGCTGATATAGAAAGGATCGTGCCGACAAAGAGCGGTCCTACCCAAGCACCCTTTCCGGGCGTCATCTGCCAGAGGTCCGGCCACAGCAGGACGGAGGCAACGCCGACGGCAAACGGCACCGCCACGCCGAAAAGGCTGGTCAGGACGATCGTACGCCGGTTTTCGGACAAGTGCTTGAGTTCGACCTCCAGCCCCGCGAGAAAGAGAAAGAGCACGAGCCCGAACTGAATCAAACCGTCGCGGGCCGCGTTTACCGGGCCGACGACGGGAAAGAGCCAGTCGTGGGCACCCGGGGCGACCAAGCCCATGACAGTCGGTCCGAGCAGCACGCCACCGATCAACTCCCCGACCAACGCCGGAAGTCCCACGCGCCGCAGCGCCCGCCCCATTACGAGCGTAACCGCCAGCATGGCAGCGAGTTGCAGCAACAGCAGGACGACCGTGTCGGTGCTCATCATCCCTGGCGCGACAACGCGACGCTGCCGACAAAACCGGGTGGCACTCCCCGCAAGTCACGCACGTCCCACGCGTCCTGGTCGCGTTCAACCCGAGGCGGCGGTGCGAGCGCGCGACGGCCGGTTGGGTCGCTGAAGTCCGTTCGGTACGCCCACTGCGAGATCCCCTCACCACGCCCCTTCAGGTAGGCCTCCTTTCGCACCCAGATGCGCGAAAAGGCCTCGCGCCGCTCCTCAGGGGGGGCGTCGGCGACCGCTGCGCGCTCCTCGGCTGAGAAGAAGCGCGCCATCAGCTTTTCGATGGGCATCACTCCGCCGGTAGAGGCCACGTCGATGCCCACCGCCCGTCCGCGGGTAATGGCGAAGACCGCGACATCGCGCGCGTGTGACAGGTTGAATTCGATCCCGCTCGCGGCGAGGTCGTCCCCCAGCGACGGCTTCCCGTCCACGCCGTACGCGAATCGAATCGCGTGCGCCGAAACGCCGATAACGTGCGCCAGCAGCTGCCGGAGCATCCCCCTCGCGCTCACGAATCGAGCGCCACGAATGGTGCCCGGATACGTCGCGGCCCGCATCCGCTCGTCGGGCGAAAGCAACGCGTGCAGCGCCCCATGCTCTTCGGGCGACAGATCGACTCGAGCGCACCACACGCGCACCCCGCTCCCGCCGTCAATCTCCGTGGCGAGCATCCGTTCAGGGACCGTGAGCACGGGCCTCCGCTCCACCCGCCGACGGATTCCGAACGGCCGGTGCTTTCGCGGATGACGCCTCACGTCGCCACTCGGCGATCGCCTCCCCTGTCGTCATGATCCGGTACGTCGCCTTGACCTGATCAAGCATCGACTGGCAACGAACACGCTTCTCCACCGCATGAAGAGTCGAGAGGGTGAAGATCTTCGACGACAGACCGCGCAGGCGATCGGGGGGGAGCGGCTCCGCGAGGTCGATCAGGTGAAAGAGGAGCGAGAGCGGGCGACCGCGGGCGCGGAATCGACGAAGACCACCGCGAAAGAGCCAGTCGCCCAGAACCAGCGCGTAGCTGGGATTGAAAGGGACCACGAAGGGGCGATAGTCGGGCATCGGCCACTCGACGAAGTGGCTCCCCGCGACGGGGTGGTGCGGTTTCGCGAGAGTGTCGATGTCGGTGCGCAGGAGTTTGGCGCATCTTGCCGTGGGAAACGCCGACGAGTCCCAGTCGTAGCCGAGCTCCGCCAGCAGTTCGATCGATTCGCGGTCGATGCGATAGCCTGGAGCGCGGAAGCCGACGATCGGGACGCCGAGCTCCTGCTGAAGGAGATCGCGGCTCTCACCGATCTGTCGCCGCTTGCCGGCCGTATCGAGCTGCGTGAGGTATTCGTGCGAGAGCGAGTGCGACGCGATCTCATGACCGGCGCGCACCGCCTCGACGAGCAAGG
>JBDTUA010000399.1:0-5035 GCA_040007995.1 Gemmatimonadota bacterium
GCCCATTCGGCGTGGGCGAAGAGCGAGCGGAGAAGAGGGAGCATCGTGGGCGAAGCGAGGGGAGTGGTGCGAACGCGTGGAAGACGAAAAGGCGAGAGGCCTCTCGTCTTCTCGTCTTCTCGTCTTCTCGTCTTCTCGTCTTCTCCTACCCAAGCTGCGCCTTGATCGCCGCCATCTCCTGCTGGAGCGCCCCGCGGTCCGCCGTGCGCAGCGCGGCCGGCAGGAACGCAGTGTCGGTGCACTCGAGGATCGCGGCCGCCACCTGCAAGCGTTTCTCCATGGACTGCGCCGATGGGATGAAGTCGGCCAGCGCCGACTCGAGCCTCGCGCGCGAGATCGCAGTATCGCCTGCAATGCCGGCCTGACGCGCAGCGCGGGTGACGACGCCTTCGATATCGGCGCCCGACAGCTGCCCGACGTGGGGGATGGCGAGGTCGGCGCTGGTGGCGCCTGCTTCCAGCGGGACGCCGACCTTGCGCGCCATGACCGTGAGCATCAGCCGCAACTCATCCGCACTGTCGGGATAAAAGAGCGGGATGTGCACTTCGGCGCGCCCCTGGCGCTTGAGGTCGATCGGGAGGAGATCGGGGCGCGCGGTCATCAGGACCCAGACAATCTGCCCGCGATACGCCGTGTTTCCCATCTGGTGGGCGATCATTCCGAACACGCGGCTCGAGACGCCGCCGTCTCCATCCGACTCGCGATCGCCCAGCATCGCGTCGGCCTCATCGATGATGACCATCACGGGTCCCATCGCGCGCAGCACTGCCAGGACGTGCTCGAGGTTGGCCTCGGTCTCGCCGACGTACTTCGAGCGGAAATTCTTGAGCGTCACGCACGGCATTCCCATCTCGCCGGCGGCGGCCATCACCAGGAAGGTCTTGCCCGTGCCGACCGGTCCGCAGATGAGGTACCCCATCGGGGCGAGGGCGCGTCGGCCAGCTTGCAGGAGTTTGGCGTCCTCCCGCAACGTACGCTTGGCCGCGTCGAGACCGACCACGTCGTCGAGGGTGAACTTGGGCTCGACGAATTCCAGGAGTCCGTGGCACTGCCGTTCGATCAGTGTCTTCTTCAGCTTCTTGAACGCCGACTGATCGAGGCGCGACTGTCCATCGAGCGCCGCGCGCAGGGGAGGGGCGATGTCGTTGAGCGCGAGGCCGGCCGTTTCGCGCGCGTAGTCGGTCGCACTCAGCCCCGCCTCGAAGATGTCCCGGCGTGCGCCGGCCAGTCCCTCGATGTAGCGGGTTCGCTCCTCGAGCGTCGGCAGCGGAACCTCGAGGATCACCACGTGCGGATTTTCCGCGATGCGCCCCTGGAGGTTGGCACGTCGCTCCTCGATAAGGACGCAGGCGAAGTCGATGCGGCGGACGCTGGCCGCCGCCGCCCAGTTCAGCGCCGTGACTGCCGCTGAACTCGCGCTCAGGCTCAGCGATCCCGCCTCGGCTGCGGGAAAGGCGAATGAGGCGTGATCAACGATGAGTGCCACCCTGCGCCGGATATCGGCGGGAGAGTTGAGCTGCTGGATCAGGTACCGGTCGAGCGCGGCGAAGACGGCCTGGGGTTCGACGACGCGCGACTTGTCGAGGTTGGTGCCGAAGATCTCAGTCGTGCGGGGCGCCATGTCGCGGAGGCGTTGCGCGTCGCGTCCGGCAAACGGGCGGACGCCGCGGCCTACGTCGTAGTGCAGCACGAGATCCCAGCTGCCGAACAGCTGTTCGGCGAGAAAGGTCGAGACCGGGCCGTACGGGGGAGAGGCGGCATCCTCGAGCTGAACGTCGTCGAAGGTGTTCCCGTGCAGGACGAAGAGCGAGGCGCTCCCAGCGAAGTAGGCGCTGGCGAGCTGCCGGGCCCACCCCGGATACCACGTGGGCGTCGTGGCGGCGGAGTGCGCATCGACGCCCGTTGCGGACGGCGCGGCGGACGACGCGGAGGCAGGCGAAGGAACGGGGGTGGCGTTAGGCGCGGACATGCGCGGTCACCGGAGGCGCTGGGTGGAGGCGCGGACGCTCCCCAGGATGGGAGGCGCCTCGGCGGTGGCGAGTTCGAGGTCGTCGAGCGAGATCATCTGGGACGCGACGTCCTGCGACAGCTGCAACGTCTCGGTGAACGCGGTGACCTGGGCGCTGAGGTCTCCCGGGTCCTGGCTGGTGATCGCACTTTCGGCAAGCGCGTGCACCTTTCCCTCGATCCGCGTGAGCTCCAGCTCGACGAATTCGGCGTCCTTCTCACCCTTGATCACGTTGGCGATCCGTGCGTCGAGATCCTTGAGCGTGTCCCGCAGCGACGACAGGATGCGTTGGTCCCCTTCCGGCTCGGCCGCCTTCCGTTCCGCCGTGGAGAGCCGGTCGGCGAGTTCGCGGCGCTGGCTCTCCAGCTCGTGGCGGTTGCTGCTGGCGAGGAATTGCTCCAGCGAGCGCCGCCCCACGAGGAGGCGCAAGTAGAAGAAGAGGAGCTTGTTGAGCGCGCCGTCGCGCGTGCTGTCGTCGGACGAACGCCCGGCGCGCACTGTGCTTGCCAGTCGTCGCATTTCCTCGCAGCGGGTCACGACCTTCTCGAAGCGCTGCCGATCGGTCAGCCCGAGGCGATTTCGCAACTGGGTGAACAGGTCCTCGGCGCTGACGGCGTTCGCCTCGCGCGACGCCGCTGCGTCCTTCGCATCGACGGCGTCGCGGAAGCGCGGCCGGCTCACCATCCCCAGCAGGTACGCTCCCTCCAGACCCATAACGATCGGGAGCAGGGCGTCGGGAAATGGGGAGAGAAGCGCGAACGCGGCGGCGACTGCCAGCAGCCCGAGGTTCCACCGCTGCCGGAAGGCACGCGACACGTACTTCATGAAGCCGCCGCTCGCGGTATCAGCCATGTCGTGGATCGAGGCTCACGTGCCGGCCCGGTCGGACATCTCGAGCCCCTCGACAATGTCGCGCACCGAGAAGGCGATCTCGAGGAAGGATGGCTCGCGCTGCATCACGTGCGCCGGGCGATCCGGCGCGGGGACTTCCATCTTCGAGAGGATCGTCCCAGGGGCGTTTGAGAAGATGAAGATCCGATCGCCGACGAACACCGCCTCCTCGATGGAGTGTGTCACGAGGAAGACCGTCGCCTGCACCTCTCGGGAGAGCGACACGAGCTGGTCCTGCATGGCGTAGCGCGTGCGCGGATCGAGCGCTCCGAACGGCTCGTCCATGAGGATGACGCGCGGCCGGAGCACCAGCGTGCGCGCCAGCGCGACGCGCTGTCGCATGCCGCCGGAGAGCTCGTGCGGGTACTTCTGTGCGTCGCGTTTGACGTCCAGTCCCACCTTCTGGATCCATTCGCGCGCGAGTTCCATGCGCTCGGCTGCCGCCATCCCGCGGCATTCAAGTCCGAAGGCGATGTTCTGCTCGACGGTACGATTGTCGAACGACGTGTAGTCCTGGAAGACGAAGCCTCGATCAGCGCCAGGGGCGACGACCGGTTTCCCCATCACCTCGACAGAGCCGGTGGTGGCCGGGTGCTGGGGCGTCAGGCCCGCGATGAGGCGGAGCAGGGTCGACTTGCCGCACCCCGACGGCCCGAGGATACCGACGATCTCCATGTGATCGGGAACATCGTCCACGCAGAATGTCACATCCTTGATCGCCGTGTAGCCGGTCTCATACGTCTTGGACACCTGCTTGAATTCCACGATCGGCGTTTTCGTGACCGACGCGGCGCCCTGCGCGCTCGGCTCAGTCATTGGAGTGCCGGTACGGGAAGAAGCCGCGCTCGAAAAACTTGAAGAGCGCATCAATGCCGAAGGCGAGACCCGAGATGACGAAGAGCGTCCCAACCAGGTGTTCAGGCATCCCGCGGCGCTGGCTCTGCAGCATGATGTAGCCGAGCCCCGCGCGCGCGTCCACCACTTCGGCAAGCATGATGTAGCCGAATGCAATGCCGAACATCGACCGCACGGTCGCGTAGATCTCGGGAAGCGCCAGCGGGATGAGGACCTTGGTCATGACGTGCGACGACGCGGCGCCTAACGTGCGCGCCGTGTCGACGTACCGATCCTCGACGGCCACGATCGCCCGCGCCGTGTCGTGAAAGACGAACGGGGCCGTAGCCAGGAAGATGAACATGATCTTCTGCAGCTCGCCGATCCCGAACATCTGCAAGGTGAGTGGCAGGAGCGCGGCGACCGGGATCGTGCGCGCGAAGAGCGAGATCGGCTGCGCCGCGGCGCCGACGATGCGGAACGAGCCGGCCACGATCCCGAGCGGAATCGCCACGAGCAGCGCGAGGCCGAATCCGAGGAAGACACGATTGAGCGAGGCGGCGATGCCGCCGACCAGGTTGCGCTCGGTGACCAACGACGGAAAGCCTTTCAGCACCTCACCCGGACTCGGGAACACCGACGGGGAGATGGCGCGTGCCTCGGGCGTGGCGCCGTTCGTGAGCAGCAGCCACGCTAACAGGACGATGGCGATCGCCACCGCCCCCGCCGCCTGACGCACGGGCAGCGAGGGGGTGGTCCTCAGGGCGAACACTGGTGCGGAGCTCATACCTACTTCTGCTCCAGCGGATAGACCTTGATCTCGACCCGCCGGTTGCGGGCACTGTTGCCGGGATCACCTGGATCCGCAGGGCGATCCCAACCGATGCCTGCGGTGGAGAACTGGTTCGGATCGAGCGAGGGGAACTTCCGCACGATCGCTTCCTTTACCGCGTTCGCCCGCCGCAGCGACAGCTCCTGCACGTCCGCCGCCGAGACGACCCCCGAGGCTTTCATTGATGCGTCGGTGTGTCCCTCGATAACGATGCGGGCCGCGCCGTACTGTCCGGCGAGCCGCGCGACTTCCTCGACGACGTTCGCAACATTCGGGTCATACAGCTCCTCCACCGTCTTCCCGTTCTCCGTCTTCGTCACCTTCTTGAAGATCGAGTCGGAGTTGGGGAAGAACTGGATCACCACCGCCTTCGTCAGGATCTCGGCGCTCTCCGCCTGGACCGACATGGCCGTCGTGGGGACGAACTGGATCGCGTACTCGTTCTTCTGCCCGGCGTACTTCGGGTCCTT
>JBDTUA010000400.1:0-5032 GCA_040007995.1 Gemmatimonadota bacterium
TCCCCCCGTGGACGTACGCGTCGAAGAGGATGAGCAGGTCCTGATCGAAGTCGTGTGCGGTCTTGCGTGTCATGCGTGACTCTCCTGGCAAGGGGCTGCCGTGGCAAACACTCCACTGACAATGTGGGGCGTGAGATCCGTACCGGGCAACCACGTCGGGTGATCGAGACGGCCACTTCTTGTCCTTGCGGGAACTGCCGGGAAGGCGCACTCTACTGCGCAACTGCAGCGGTCGCATCCACCTCGTGTCCGTAAGGAGGACGCATCATGAGTGCTCCGGCACGCAGTCTCTTCGTCTTCGGGCTGTACGCGGTCGTCGCGGGTCTTGGGCTTGTGCTGACACCCGCCTTCGTGCTCAGCCTTCTCCAGTTTCCTCCAGCCGCCGACGGCTGGGTCCGCGTCGCTGGAGTCCTGGCGATTACGGTTGGCGCGTACCACATAGTGGCCGCGCGCAACGAGCTATTGCCCTACGTGCGCGCGACCATACCTGTGCGGCTCGGGTTCGCTCTCGGCCTGGCGGCACTGGTTGCAACAGCGCAGATGCCGATCGCGTTGCTGCTGTTGGCCGCGATCGACCTGGTGAGCGCGCTGTGGACCTTTCTGGCACTGCGCGAAGAGCGCGGGGTGAGGTCGGCTGCGTCGGCTGTCTGATCGCCGCGAAGAGCGAGCGCTTTCCGCCGTGTGTCGTAACATGCGCGGCGGAGGGATGAGCGGTCGCGGTGGGTGCCGGCGCGATAGCTTCTCCCGGAATTGGCAACACAGGACGCACATCTCACCGACAGGGAACCGGGATGCGTAGAACGATGAAGTCGCGCGTGGTCGGTAGGCGATTGCGCTCCGGAGAGAGGTCAACAGTGGGGCGGCGGCTCTCTGGCGGTTGCGACCGCATCCGCCAGCTGCTCCTGTCACTGCTCTGGTGCGCATTCCTCGCACCGATCGTCACGCGCGCCCAAGGCGCACGCGACACGACCGACATCTGGCCGGCTCGCGACGTCGTCATCCTCGCGGATCCTCAAGCGGCGCGAATACGCGTCGGCATCTGGGACAGCGGCGTCGATACGACGCTCTTCGAGTCCCAATTGGCGCGTGACACATCCGGTCGCGTCCTGATACGCGGCTATGATGCCTTCAAGCGTCGGCAGGATTCGCCGATGGCACGCTTGCCAAGCGCGCTCCTCGCGATGATCGACGCGCTGATCGTCATTACGAACGGGCTGGACGATCTCGACACCGAGGTGGAGAGCCCCGCGGCGAAGGCGGTCGCGCAGTCGATGGCGGCGATGACAGCGGGCGAGCGTGAGGCGGCAGAGAAGGAGCTGTCACGGTGGGCCGGCTATTCGCATGGCACCGGCGTCGCCGACGCCGCCATCGCTGGCCATGGGCGGGTCGAGCTCGTGATCGCCCGGATGGAGTGGTGGCATGGCTCGCCACCGGTTCCCTGCTGGACACGCGACCTGGCGAACCGGGAAGCCGAATCGCTGCGGGACCTTCTGCACTTTCTCGTTGAGAGCGGCGCACGCGTGGTGAACATGTCGTGGGGGCGCCACGAGCGCAGCTACATCGCGAACCTCGAGCAGTGCGCACCGACGATGCCCGCGGGGGAGCGAGCGTCGCTGGTCGCATACACGATCGACACCCTGCGCGCCGTCCTCTACAACGGGATACAGGGCGCGCCGCAGGTCCTGTTCGTCGGGGCCGCGGGCAATGAGTCTCAGACGATGCAGCAGTCGAATCCCGCGACGCGATTGGAGCTTCCCAACTTCATGCTGGTCGGCGCGGTCGACCGACAAGGGGCGAAGGCCTTCTTCACCAACACCGGACCCGAGATCGCACTCTACGCCAACGGCTGGCGCGTCGCCGCGCGGCATCCGGGAGGAGCGCAGGGATTCGGCTCTGGTACGTCCTTCGCCGCGCCGGTGGTGACGAATGCGGCCGCCAAGATGCTCGCCGTCAACCCTCGGCTCAGCGGAGCTGACCTCCGCCGCCTGCTCGTGCAGAATTCCGACACGAATGAAATCGGCCTGCGAATGCTGCATACCGCGCGGGCCGTGTCGGCGGCCAGGGCGGCGGCGCGCTGAGTCGTTGCACCGCAGCGTCGACGAGTCGCAGGCGCGACGCGCGCTCGCGTTCAAGTGGTCGCGCGCGCCGCTCGACACTCGCTTGGAGCACCGCTCGTGCACTCCATCATCTCAGCATGCACGCCTTCACCACTCGTTGGTCCCTGGTCGACGGCTGGCAGCATGCCGCGTCGCCGCAGTCGTCCGACACACAACTGCTCCTGGCGTTTGGCCCGCTTGACGCACCGACTTCCGCGTTCTTCGACGAGGCGCGCGTTCGGTGGCCGAAGGCGCGCCTCGTCTATTGCTCCGGAGGATGGCTCATCGACCGCAACGAGGTGGTCGGACAGTGCGTGGTCGTCATGGGGATGGCCTTCGAGCGCGGATGGGTCCGGGTCGAGGAGCGGAGCAGCGTTGCGGAGGGTGCCTGTGAGTCGATAGGGCGAGCGCTGGTCCAAACACTCTCGGCGGACCCGGAGCTGCGACATATCCTCGCCTTCACCGATGGCCAGTACATCAACGGCGCAGCCTTTGCTCGGGGGATGGCGAGCGCGCTTCCGGAGCATGTCACGGTCTCCGGCGGATTGGCGAGCGACGGAACCCACTTCACCGCGACCGGCGTCGGGGTAGACCGCGCGCCCGCCCCCAAGCGGATCGTGGCGATCGGTCTCTACGGCAACGTCGTGGTCGGGACGGGGAGCTCTGGCGGATGGGAGGCGTTCGGCCCCGAGCGCCTGGTGACAGGCAGCGACGGCGCTGACGTCTTCTCGCTCGATGGCGAGCCAGCGCTCGACGTGTACTGCCGCTATCTGGGACCGCTCGCGGCCGAGCTCCCGGGGAGCGCCCTTCTCTTTCCACTCTCGCTCGCATCTCCGGACGGCGGACCGAGCGTGGTCCGTACGATTCTCGGCGTCGATCGCGAGGCGGGCTCGCTGCGCTCGGCCGGCGACGTTCCGCAGGGGTACCGCGTGCGGTTGATGCGCTCGACGAACGACCGGCTGGTCGACGGTGCGGTGCTCGCGGCCGAGACCGCGTGCGCGCAGCTGGGGGAGGTACAGCCTGCAGCGCTGCTGTGCGTCTCCTGCATCGGCCGCCACACGCTGCTGCGCGCCAGGATCGACGAGGAGCTGTACGAAGTCGCGCGGGCGGCGGGGAGCGCGGCGATGGCGGGCTACTACAGCAACGGCGAGATCGCCCCGCCTAACGGCATGAGCGAGGGCCCGCCGTTCCTGCACAACCAGACGATGACGATCACGGCGATCGGGGAGCGGTGACGGATTTTACCTTTGCCCGGCCGATTCGCCGTCACTTCGGCGACACCCCGCTTCCGGAGGCAACATGCGCCGTACTCGAGGCAGCGAGCCACACCCTCAAGGACATCGAGCGCGACCGGGAATTTGTGCAGCACACGCTCGAGGAACTTTCGCGAGAGTTGGAGTCGCGGCTCGAGCAGTCACGGATCTCGGAGAACCGCTAAGCTTGTTCGACTCGGGGCCGCACCCGAGCTTCGTGCTGCGCCGCAGTGACCGGGTCGTGCTCGACTGGAATGCCGCGGCAAAGCACACCTTCGGTTGGTCGCGCGATGAGGTCGTCGGCTTGGCGCTCGACGCACTCGGCATCTGCCGCATGGGATGTGCGGTGGCGATGCGATTGATGGGGAGCTCGCCGTTCGAGCCCAGCGATCGGCACCGGCTATTCCTCGCTCTCGCACCTGCAGTTCTTCCCGGTCGACGAACTCAAGATCGACCGCTCGTTCGTGCCCCGGATGGAGGATGGCGAACGCGAGGCGTCGTTCGTGCGCACGATGCTCAGCCTGGCGCGGTCGATCGGCGTGGAGGTGGTGGCCGAGGGAATCGAGCGCGACACGCAGCAGGTCGCGCTGACGATGATGGGATGCCAGACGGGTCAAGGGTTCCATTTCTCGCGCCCCGTCGCGGGGAGCGCGGTGGACGCGTGGCTCGCCGAGCGCGAGCGCGTCGGGGTGACCGCGGATGGCTGACGCTTCAGCGGCAGTGGATGGTTGGTCCGCACGCGGTCGGCTGACCGCCTCATCACGCCGTCGATGTTCAGCGTCGATCTGCTCCATCGCACGCGCACGGCGGGACTGCCGAGCGATGGCGGTGTCGTGAGGACACGGTACAACGTGGTGGAGACTCCATCCCACTGACATTCAAGCGCGATCCGGGAGCGGTCGACGGGAGCGCCTAACGGCGCCCCTCCTGAGTCCGGTGCGCGGACGTCATCTCGCTGGCATTATGGTCGTTCGCCGCATCGCGGGCGGCGCGAGTATTGGACAGGCGTCGCTACACCGACGCATTGTAGGTGAGCATTCGCCGCGGAACGCGACGTTCCGTTGAACATCAACGAATCTCACGCATGCCCGAGATCACCCTCTTCCTCCTCGATCACGCCACGGCAACGCTCCTCGCGAGCGAACCGGAAGCCTTCGCCTTGAGGAACGGCATCATGCTCGCCCCTCACGAGCCAACGACGGTCGCCATCGCCGCCGACACGGCACGGTTCGTCGCGGCCGGCGGGGCGCGAGCGCCGTGGCTCGGCTACCTGGCGCTCGAGGGACCGCACCGGCGCGTCGTGGGGACGTGCGGCTTCAAGGACGGACCGGACGAGGACCGGGCGGTGGAGATCGCCTATCTCACCTTCTCGGGCGAAGAGGGGCGCGGCGTCGCGACCGCAATGGCGGCGGCGTTGGTGCAGGTGGCCCGCGAGGCTGGCGACGAAGTCGCGGTCGTGCGGGCCCACACGCTGCCCGAGCGCAATGCGTCGTGTCGCGTGCTGGAAAAAGTAGAATTCCAGCGCGGGGAGGAGGTGATTGATCCTGAGGACGGGCCCGTCTGGCGCTGGGAGCTACGCACCGGGGCCGGCGGGGCGTGATTGGGGCAACAGCCGGTCGATGACAGACGCGACGACGCACGCGGCCGCGACCCGGGGACAACGTGTCAGCATCGCGCGTGGAT
>JBDTUA010000401.1:0-5025 GCA_040007995.1 Gemmatimonadota bacterium
CTGCAGGTGCGTGCGCCCCGCCTTGACGATGTCGTCGAAGTCCACTCCTTTCGCCGCAAGCGCGTCGCGCAGTCGTTCCCCGGCGACGAGGAGCGATGCGTGTCCGGCTAGCGAGGCCAGCCGGATGTTGGTGGGAATCGTGTCGTTCGTGCTCTGCGCCATGTTCACGTGATCGTTGGGGTGCACGGGGGAGTACGTCCCCCGCGCGCTGCCCAGCAGTTCGTTGGCGCGATTGGCGAGCACCTCGTTCACATTCATGTTGTGGCTCGTCCCGGCACCGGCCTGATAGGGGTCGACGACAAACTGGTCGCGCAGCCCCCCCGCTATCACTTCGTCGGCGGCCGTCACGATCGCGTCGGCCAGGTGAGCCGGGAGCCGACCGGTTTCGCGATGGGTCAGCGCAGCGGCCTTCTTGATCCATACCTGGGCGAGAACGAACGATTCGAGCGGAAGAAGTCCGCTGATCGGGAAGTTTCGGACGGCACGCAGCGTCTGCACGCCGTAGTACGCCTCCGCCGGAACCTCCAGCGTGCCTAACGCGTCCTTCTCGATGCGTGTCTCGGGCATGGGACAACTCCGGTGACGGGATGAACGATGAGCGACGCCGGGAGTCGCCGGCGCCGCTCCGTATCCTCGAGCCGCGCGCTTACGGGGTTGGCGTCGGCAGCTGGTAGGTGGAGATGACTTCCATCACGCCGCCGTCGATCTGCTGGATGGCCGTGCGCAGGCGCGTGACGACGACGGCGCGGTTGACGTTCGTGGTCGCTGACCACGCCTGATGCTGGCGCAGCGGGATCGAGTCGAGACCATCGTCGGTGAAGGCGCAGCGGATTTCCTGCGCCTTCGCACCGGCACCCGTCGGGGTGTACTGGAGCGAGACCAGCAGGGTGCTGTTGTTGTCGGTGGCCGCGCTCCACGTGAGCGGGATCGCGGTCGTCGACGGGGTGATTGCCCCGATCGTGAACGACTCCGAGGTCCGGCTGCGGATCTCTGCGCCAGGAAACCCGCCGGCGACGCCGGGAACGGTGATGATCGCCGAGTCGCCCGGGTGATAGGAGATTGTCGTCCCCGTGGCCAGACCGTAGGAGTTGAAGCCGCCACTGCTGATCCGCGGAATATCGGTCGTGACCGTCCCGATCTTGGCGGAGATGCTGGGGCCGGCATCGAGGTAGGTCACCCCGGTGATGCCGTCCGTCGAGGGGGGCAGGTAGTCCCCGATGGCGAAGCAGGAGTCGGTGCGAAGGCGCGCGTCGGGGACCGACGTGACGGAGCCGCGGAAGAACTGGGCGTTCGGGGCGATGACATCGTCACCCGCGTTGTTGCGCAGCGCCGAGAGGTAGACGAAGCCCCAGCGCTGCTGAGATGGCGAAAATGACGCAGTGGTGTCGCACGCCGTGACGAGCGCGACCGCGGCGACGAGGGCGGCGAGCCCACGGGGGACAATACGTGCCTGACGAGTAGGGAGCATCAGCAGGAAGTCGATAAGGGACAGGAAGGACGAGGCGCGACTGCGCGCAGCAATTGGACACCGCACCACGCAGGTGTTCCCCACACGCCGGGAAAATGCGGCCGCGAGCTGCCATGCCGCGCGCACTCAAACACCGGAGGGCCCGTGCGGTGCCGCGGTTGGTCCCGGCGAGGTCGGGAGTGACGTCGGGGGTGAGGTCGCCGGTGCGCTTTTCGCGCGGTCCATCTTCAGCGCACCCAAGGCAATCGCGGAGGCTCCGAGCATCCCGACGCCAAGCAGCGCAACACTCAGCGCGTGCATCCGCCCGAACGCTACGCGCTGCGGGTCCGCGACATCGATCGACTCCAGGTCGGGGCCGAGGACGGCGCGTAGCTGCTGGATGCGAGGAGCGACGCCGACTTGGGCGCCGAGCGCGCTAGCAACGAGCAGCATCGCAGCCCAACGCCGCCAGCCCTGCGTGCCCACCGCCAACACGAGACCGACGAACGCGCCGCTCCAGAACAGCACCGGGAGCACACGTCCTACCAGCAGTCCGGCCAGCGCACGCGTCGGCAGGACGGAGAAAGCGGCCGGCGCAACCACCGCGATGAAGAGGAGGGCCGCGCCCAGCCAGAGCCACACGAGGACGGTCAGGCGCATGTCCACCTTCCCTCGCTCATCGGCGCAGCGGGCGGGCCAGCCCGGTCAAAAACGGATTCTCCTCGAGTTCGGCCGCGAGCGTCGTCTCCTCGCCGTGTCCGGGGAGCACCACGGTCTCGGGGGGGAGCGTCGCCATGCGCGCGAGCGTGGCCTGGAAGACCTTGCCGTCGCAAAACGGAAGGTCGGTGCGCCCGACGGAGCCGGCGAACAGGACGTCGCCGCCCAGGACTACGCCATGTCCGTGAAAGATCACGTGGCCTGGGGCGTGGCCGGGCATGTGCCAAACGTCAAAGCGCAGCGATCCTAGCGACATCACGTCGCCTTCGTGCAGCGATCGATCGGGGAGAGGACCTGCTTCGAACGGAACTCCGTACAGCTGGGCCGACGTGGGACCAAGGTTGTAGACGGGGATGTCGGCGTCGTGCAGGAAGACGGGGACGTCGAACTCGCGCATGATGGCGGCGATCCCACCGATGTGATCGAGGTGCGCGTGCGTCAGCCAGATGGCCTCGAGAGTGAGACCGGCGTCGCGCACCGCGGCAACGATCGCCTCCCCTTCGTCGCCCGGATCGATCAGGACGGCGGTCCCCGTCGTCTCATCGGCAACGAGATAACAGTTCTCCTGAAACGGACCAACGACGAAGCGCTCGATCCTCACGCCGTCCCTCCGCCCGCCGTCGCCATCGCCTTCGCCTTTGCGCGATCCTTGAGGTACGTGAGGTACTTCTCGGCGGCGACGGCCGCGGTCGTCGCGTCGCCGACGGCGGTTGTCACCTGCCTCGTCAGCTGCACGCGTACGTCGCCCGCGGCAAAGAGCCCGGGAATCGTCGTCTGCATGTGCCAGTCGGTGATCACGTAGCCGGTCGCATCGTGGTCGACGTGGTCGGCAATGATGGTCGTGTTGGGCTGGAAGCCGATGAAGACAAAGATGCCGGTCGCCGGGAGCTCGCGGGTGGCGCCGGTGACGGTGTCCCGAAGTGCCAGATGATCGACGAGCCCCTGGACGTCACCATGCACCTCCTCGACCACGGTGTTCCAGACGACCTCGATCTTCGGGTTCTCGAAGACGCGCTTTTGGACGATCTTCGAAGCACGAAATTCATCGCGCCGATGAATCAGGTAGACCTTCTCCGCGAAGCGCGTCAGGTAGTCCGCTTCTTCGCACGCTGCGTCGCCGCCCCCCACCACGGCGATGACGTGCCCCTTGAAGAAGGCGCCATCGCAGACGGCGCAGTACGAGACCCCCTTCCCTGCGTATTCGGTCTCTCCCGGGATGCCGAGCTTGATCGGCGTCCCGCCGGCGGTCACGATCACGGCAGGCGAACGATAAATCTCGCCGTCGTCGCAGAGCGTCTCGAAGCTCCCGTCGTCCTGGCGCCTGATCTGCACGACATTCCGCGTGTGGAACTCACAGCCGAACTTCGCGGCGTGGCTGGCAAACTTCTGCGCGAGATCCCACCCGTCGACGCGCTCGAAGCCGGGGTAGTCCTCGATCATCTCGGTGTTGAGCAATTCGCCGCCGGGCGCTCCGCGCTCGAGGATAACCGTGCGCAGCATGGAACGTCCCGCATAGAGACCTGCGGTCATTCCCGACGGCCCGGCTCCCACGATGACGACCTCGTAGTTATGCGTCCCCACGATCCGCTCCACAAAGGTGAGCGCGGACTCTCCCGCGCGAGCATTCCGGTAATTTCGCCCCGCGGGACCGCTCGTGGTACCGCCGGGCGCATCTGTCTGCACGGAACCAGTCCGCCAACCCGCTGCCGCGTTCCCTCGCGTCCTGCCGCCACCACTTCGCCGACCGCGAACCTCCCGCGATCCGCCCGCGATCCGCCCTCGATTCGCGATGGTCGCCGCGGGCTCGCTGTCAACGACGCACGTGGCGACCGCCGTCCACGAGCATGACCTCGCCGGTCACGAACGTGGCATCGATGAGATATTCCAGAGCACGCACGACATCCTCCGGTTCGCCAATGCGCTTGAGCGGAGTCGTCGACTCGAGATGTCTCGCCGATCCTTCATCCCAGCCTTCCGGAAGGAGCACGACTCCCGGCGCGATCGCGTTGACGCGGATGCGCGGGGCAAGCTTCTTCGCGAGGGCGCGCGTCATCTGCACCACGGCGGCCTTCGACATGGCGTGCGGGATGTAACCGCCCCACGTCTCGAACGCGGCGAGGTCCGCCATGTTGACGATCAGGCTCCCCTCGCCCATCCGCACAGCGGCCGCCTGCGCCGCGAGGAATGGCGCGCGCACGTTGAGTGCGAAGATGTCATCCAGCTGCTCCGCGGTCACGGTACCGAGCGGCGTACGCTGCATGCCGGCGGCCGAGTTGACGAGCAGGTCGAGGCGTCCGAAGTGGCGCACGACGGCCTCCACCAGATCGGCCGGAGCCGACGGCGCGACCAGGTCGGCGGCAAAGGACTCCGCGTGACCCCCTCCTTCGCGGATTTCCTGCACCAGCGCGCGGGCTTCGTCGTCCGACGTGCGATAGTGCACCGCAATGCGATAGCCGCGGCGCGCCAGCATCCGATTGAAGTGCGCGCCGAGTCGCTTGCCACCGCCCGTGACCAACGCCACCGGACCCCGCACCGAAGTCACGGGCGACTCAGACTGCGCTGACCGTGGCGTCGGCCGCGGCGAAGTGGGTGGCGCGACGTTGGTCGACGCGCGCGTCGTGTCGCTCGAGCCACTCCAGCGGTACGGCGAGGCCACCGATCGCGCGGCCACCAGTCGGCGCGCCATGCGAATCCGACCCGCCCGACGGGACGAGGTCGAGATGATCGGCGATCGCCAGGAGGCGCTTGCGGTCCTCGGCGGAGTGACCGGGGTGGAGCACCTCCACGCCGTCCAGCCCCATCTCCTTGAGCGCGGTGAGGCGCGCAAGCGACCCTTCCCCACCGGGATGCGCGAGCACGGC
>JBDTUA010000402.1:0-5008 GCA_040007995.1 Gemmatimonadota bacterium
GAAACACGACTTGATCCGGGCGAAGATCGCGCGCGCCTCAGGGGACCACGTGCGGTGTAACGATGGCGTCCGCAGCCGGCCGTCTCCATGCTCTCCGGCGAGCGTCCCCCCGAGCGTCGCCGTGAGCTGCACCACGTCGTCGAAGAAACGGCGTGCGCGCTCGCGCCAGCCGGGGGCGCGCACGTCGATGAGTGCATTGACGTGCACGTGGGCGTCGCCGGCGTGGCCGAAGATGACGCCACGAAAGCGGGCGGCGTCCAATGCCGTCCGCACGCCTCGCACGTAGTCGGCCAATCGCTCCGGCGGTACACAACCGTCCTCGACCAGCTGCATCGACTTCAGGTTCGGGTCGAGACGGGCGAGGATCGGGCTGGCCGCGTGTCTTAATGCCCAGAGCGACTCCTGCGATTCGGCGTCGAGCCCGACGAGCACCGTCGTCGCACCGAGCGCCTCGAAGCCGCTCGCCAGCGTCCGGGCGCGCTCAGCGACACGCTCAGCGCCACGCTCAGCGCCACGCTCAGCGCCACGCTCAGCGCCGGCGTCCCCACCCTCGAGTTCGACGAGCAGCACACACTCCGTTTCGTTAGGCACGGGGAGTGAAGCGCCGCTCCGTGCCACGTCGAGAAAGGTGCGATCGAGCAGCTCGCACGCTGCCGCCCCCGCGGAGCGGGCGAGCGCGGCGCCCGCCACCGCGTCCTCCAGCGAGGACCAGGCGACGAGCAGACTTGCCGTCTCGGCCGGGACCGGCGCCAGGCGCAGCTCAACGGCCGTGAAGAGCGCCAGAGTACCCTCGCTCCCTACGAGCAGCTCGATCAGGTCGCCACTGGTCGCGAAGTCGCGCAGCGCATATCCCGACGAGTCCTTGCGCACGGAGGGGTGCGGCGCGGCGGCGGCGGCGTCGCGGACCGTCCCGCTGATGCCGACCCAACGATCGAGTGCAGGTACCCCGTGTGGGAGCGGCGCTCCTCGTCGCACCGTGGCGTGACTTCCGTCCTCGAAGACACAGTCGATGGCCTCCACCCATCGGCGCATCGCGCCGTGCGCGAGCGTATGCGGCCCGGCTGCGTTGGTCGCTGCCATCCCCCCGATCGTGGCAAAGGCGCTGCTCGACGGGTCTACCGGAAGTCGCAGCCCGTGCTCATTCGCCGCGTGCTCCACCCGACGTTGCAGGACCCCGGCGCCTCCCCACACCACGCGCCGGAGGTTATCTACTGCCGAGAGAGTTGCGAGGCGCGAGAGGTCGATCACCACGCCGTCACCCACCGCACCCCCCGCCATGCTGCTTCCACTTCCGCGCGGGATGAGGGGAAGGCGCTCGGTCCCGGCCCAGCGCACCATCGCGCGCACGTCATCGACGTCCGATGCCACCGCCACGGCGAGCGGCTGCCGTCGCAGGATTCCCGCGCTCTCCGCGTAGACGGCGCGGGCATCTGCATCGGTGCGAAAGGGACCGCGAATCGGAGGGGGGCTGTGCTGAAAGGAGTGCGACATACATGGAGAATGGTGGTGCGACGCGCCGCCGACAATCGGGGAAGCGCGCTCGCAGTCACGTGCTCCGCGGTCCTCCTGCTCGCCATCGCGGGCCAGCCGGCCTCTGCACAGCGCCCTTCCGGTCCGACCTTCCCGAGTCAATCGCGCGCGGTCGCCCCGACGCGCATCGCGGACTCCGTTTTTGCGGCGACGGTCGCCCGCCTCTCCGAAGCGCCGGGATTCTTTGATACTGACAACCTGATCTCGAACGAGTCGTCGTTCCTGCACGTGGTCCCGCGCCTGCAGGCCCTGGGGGTCCGAGGAGGAGCGTACGTGGGGGTAGGGCCTGACCAGAGCTACTCCTACCTCGCCGCCATCCGGCCGACGATTGCCTACCTCGTCGACGTCCGCCGGGACAACCTCGTCCAGCACCTGATGTTCAAGGGGCTCTTTGCGCAGGCGGCGCATCGTGTCGAGTTTCTCTGCCTGTGGTTAGGGCGGCGCCTCCCCCAGGATCCCGTCGCGTGGGGTGACCGCTCCATCGACGAGGTCGTGCGCTACGTCGACGCGGCGCCGCGTGACGAAGCGCTGGCCCGGCGGACATCGCAGGCGCTCGTTGACCTGGCGGTGGCGACCGGCGTTCCACTGTCGGACGACGATCGCGCAACGCTGCGCCGATTTCACGCGGAGTTCGTGCGCCTCGGACTCGGGTTGCGCTTCACCTCCTTCGGTCGCGCCCCCCGCGCATACTACCCGACGCTGCGCGACCTTGTTCTCGCCCGCGACACCGACGGCGCGCAGCGCTCGTACCTCGCACGTGAGGAGGACTGGCGCTTCGTGAAGACGCTGCACGACGCGAACCGCATCATTCCCCTCGTTGGCAACCTCGAGGGGGCGCGCGCCCTTCGGGGGATCGCGCGCGACGTCCGTGCAGCTGGCGAGACGGTGTCGGCCGTGTACACGTCGAACGTCGAGTTCTATCTCTGGGGCGATCCGGCCTTCCAGGCCTATGCGCGCAACCTCGCGGCGCTGCCGCGCGATCGGCACTCGGTGATCATCCGCAGCTACTTCGGCCGGCAGTTCGGCGACGCCCACCCGCTCTCGGTCCCGGGCTTCGTCAGCGTGCAGTTGCTGCAACCGCTGGACGACTTCGTCGCGCGCTGGCGTAGCGGCGGGTGGACGTCGTACCGCGCGCTGGTGACACTCGGCGCGCGCTGAAGATGCACCCTACTGCTTGTCTGGCTTCTTGTTCTGCTGCAGCTGCTGCGCGTAGATCATCGTATCGATGCGGAATGCAAACATCTGCTGTACCAGCTGCCGTACCTTCCGTCCGTTCATGATGGCCGGGCGGAACTGCATCAGCGGGAGCGTATTCGTCACCGATCGCGCGAAATCCTCGTGCGTTCTGGAGAGCACGACGATGCTGGTGGTGTCCGCGTGTCCCGTCGTGTCGACGACGTACTGAATGCCGACCGAGCCCTCGATGCGCTTCGCCAGCATGGCCGGTGGATACGGCGGTGCCGCGCTGTCGTCATAGCGGGCCGCCGCGGAATCCACTTCGAGCACCGACATCACCGAGTCACCAGCTGTCTCAGCGGTCTGCGGCTCGTCGTTGGAGAGCTCACTACTCATCTCGGTCATTCCCGGGCCCGGCTCCACATCCTGCCTGACTCGCACGAGCGCCTTGTCGTCGAGCGCCGCCTCGCCATTGCCCACCGCGGCTTCGGTGGAGACGAAGTTGATACGTTCCTGCTTGGGCTTGGACCCGAGGATGCGGTCCCGCGGCGTGAAGTACGCCACCGACTCGAACGAGTCGGCGATAGACGTCGAAGGAGACTGGTTCGTCGCGACGATCGTAGCGGCGAATATCGCCACGTGCGTCAGCACGCTCACCGCATATCCCTCGAGCGTGGTGATCAGGGTGCCGCGCGCATTCGATTGGACGAGGCGTCGGAAGAGCATTGGGAGGACCTCCGCTCGTGATCGCGGTCGGCCGGTTGGCCGGCAACGCATTCATCACCTGCTCTGAGTATGGCAGTCAAACCCGCGACGTACAAGGCGAATGGGGTGAACGGCTCATCCCATGCCGCCAATTCGCCCTACTGCCCGGTGAACTGCGGGCTGCGTTTCTCCAGAAATGCCTGCACCCCCTCCACCTTGTCGGCGCTCGCGAACGCCATCAGGTACAGCCCAGTCTCCACACGCAACCCTTCGGACAACGGCGTCTGCAGGGCGGCACGTGTGGCTTCCTTCGCGGCCGCGAGTGCCACGGGGCTCTTACTGGCGATGCCGCGCGCAATCTCGAGCACTCGAGCGTCCAGCCGCTCGCGAGGAACGACCTCCTCCACAAGACCGATGCGCAGCGCTTCAGCGGCACCGATCGACTCTCCGCTCAGGATCATCCGCATCGCATAACCCAGCCCGATGAGTCGGGGGAGTCGCTGCGTCCCGCCGCCACCGGGAATGATTCCCAGGTTGATCTCGGGCTGCCCGAAGGTCGCGTGCTCAGCCGCGATACGGAAATCGCACGCCATCGCCAGTTCGAGTCCCCCACCGAGGCAGTAGCCATTGATCGCAGCGATGACTGGCTTCGGCGAACGCTCGATCGCCTCGAGCGGTGACGGCATACGCATGGCGCGGTATTGGTCCACCGGAGTCCGCGAGGCGAATTCGGCGATGTCCGCGCCGGCGACGAACGACTTCTCCCCCGCGCCGGTGACGACGATGACGCGCACCGTCGGATCGTCGGAGAGCGGGACGAAGGCGTCGAGAAACGCTCGTCGCACGGCGACGCTCAGCGCATTGCGTTTTTCGGGACGATCGATGACGAGCGTGGCGACGGCCCCGTCGCGCGAGACGCGTACAAGCGGCGCGCCGTCATGCGAATCCGGCGCCGCACCTTCAGGTAGCGGCGGGCCGTCGCCCATGTCAGCTCCCCACGATGACGGCCGACTGCTTACGGCGCGGCTCGGGACGCGACCAGCGGGACATGCGGAAGCCGCTCCATCCCATAACGCCGAGTGCTACGACGAAGGAGGCATGCTTGATCACCGCTTTCGTCGCCGCAGAACTGAAGGCCTCGGCCGCTTCGGCCTGCACCGCGCTGCGCAGCTGGAAGATGTCAAGCAGAAAGAAGAGCAGCAGCGCGACGAAGAGCCCCGCGGCCGTGAGGGTGAGCAGCGCCATGACACGCTGAACGCGCAGGTGTCCAGCGAAGCGTGCGACCCCCATGGCGAGCGCGATACCGAGGAGCGGCGTGAGCAGGAAGCCCGACAGTAAACCTACCGACGCGAAGCGCCACTCGATATCGCTCGGGCGCGTGGGGATGATGCTGGTCGCGAAGTCCATGACCGGCGTCGCCACCAGGAGGAAGGCGAGGAAATACAGCGGCGCGATCAACGCCTCGGGCCCTTCGGGTTGCTTCAAGCTCATAAGTCTGGTCGCGGGACTGGGTATCGCGAGCGACGATCGCCCGGGGCGCCCGTCACGATATGCATCATACCGCACAATGAAAAGTGGGCTGGGTTCCGGGACCCAG
>JBDTUA010000403.1:0-5006 GCA_040007995.1 Gemmatimonadota bacterium
GCTGGGCATGACGCTCGCCCTCGATGGGCATCAGCCGGAGGCCGTCGCCACGCTGCAAGAGGCGGTCTCCCTGGCCGGCGCTGGCCGTTCACGCAGGGAACGCTCGCCTACGCCCTCGCGCGTGCCGGCCGGGACGACGAAGCCGCCTCCATCCGTGCGTCGCTCGAAGCGCGCGCACAGCACGAATACGTCTCGCCGGTGGCCCTCGCGACGGCCTGGCTCGGCACGCCCGAACCTGAGCGTGCGCTCGAATGGATCGAACAGCCGTACGCCCACCGCCGCGGATGGGTCGTCTACCTCAACGTGAACCCCTTCTTCGATCCGGTGCGCCACACGGAGCGCTTTCAGTCGTTAGTGCGCCGGATGGGACTTCCGGTGAGCGACGCCGGCGCGGCCTAGTGGACCGTCATTGAAATATCGGAGGCACCGGGCGCGTGAGGCGCCCGGTTGACCCGACGAGCAACGACGTCAGCCGGGATGCACCGCGCGGCAGATGCGATCAACATTTCGGTGACGTTCCACTAGTCGGTCGGTGGAGTCGCGTCGTCGCGTCGCGCCCGAATCCACGACGCCGCCACGCCCGAGGCCAGGATCGACGCGACAATCCCCAGCAACCAGAAGTTGAAGTTCGGCCCGAGATAGTCCTTCAGCAGATCGGCGACCAGCATCTTCACCCCGACCAGACCGAGGATGGCGGCAAGCGAGACCTTGAGATATCGAAACTTCTCGATCGCGCCGGCCAGGGCGAAGTACAGCGAGCGCAGCCCGAGGATCGCGAAGACGTTGCTCGTGAAGACGATGAACGGGTCGGTGGTGATGGCGAAGATTGCCGGAATCGAGTCGACCGCGAAGATCAGGTCAGTCGTCTCGACCAGCACGAGCGCCACCGCCAGCGGCGTCAGGATCCACTTCCCGTGCTCCGTGATGGCGAAGTGGTGGCCGTGATAGGTGTTGGTGATCGGGAACGCGCGTCTAAGCTGCCGCAGCACGAATCCGTCACCGGGCGTCTCCTCCTCGTCGCGCGTGAGGAGCATCTTGACCGATGTGTAGACCAGGAAAAGGCCGAAGAAATACAGGATCCAGTGATAGCGCGCGATGAGCGACGCCCCTACCACGATCATCGTCCCGCGCATGAAGAGTGCGCCGAGGATGCCCCAGAACAACACGCGGTGCTGGTACTGAGGCGGCACCCGCAGGTACTGGAAGATCAGGGCCATGACGAAGACGTTGTCGGCACTGAGCGAGAGCTCGATGACGTAGCCGGTGATGAACTTCACCGCGGCCAGTCGACCATCGTTCGTTACACCATCGAGCTTGTCGACGTGCGATCCCAGCCCGAGCACCTGATGCTCGTACAGCATGTAGATCACCACACTGAAACACGCCGCCAGCACCACGAGGACCCCCGTAAAGCGCAACGCCTCGCGGATCGACACCACGTGGTCCCGCTTGTTGAGGACGCCGAGATCGATGGCCAGCACCAGGAGCACGAAGGCGACGAATCCGCCCCAGGCCCAGAATTCAGGATTGATGGGAATAGCCTCGCTTCGTGTGGTTAGGTCACGTCGAGCGCATCGGCAGCGGCGAGCGCCGCCTCCCACGTCGCCATCGCGGCGGACAGCTCCTTCCTCACCTGCGTCAGTTCGCGGGAGAGTGCACCCGCGTGCGCGCGTCCATTGGGCCGTGCGTAGATGTCAGGGTCGGCAACTGCCACATCGAGCTCCGCCACCTTCTTCTCCAACTCGGTCACGCGCGCCTCCGCACGCTCCGCATTCCGCCGGATCTCGCGCGCGTTGCCACGCGACTTCGCATCGAGGTCGCTCCGCCTCTTCGCCTGGACCTTTTCCTGTGCGCGGCGCTCGGCCGCGGCCGCCGAAGTCTGTGCCGCCAGCGCCTTCTCCTCGCGTTCGCGCACCTCCTCGAACTCGGCAAAGTCCCCGTCGAACACCCGGATCCTCCCGTCGCGCAGCTCCCACACCCGCGTGACCAGCTTGCGGAGCAACTCCCGATCGTGGCTCACCAGCACTACCGTCCCCGGAAAGCGCTCGATCGCATCCTCCAGCTGCTCGATCGACTCCACGTCGAGGTGGTTGGTCGGTTCATCGAACACCAGAAGGTTCGCCCCCTCGAGCATCATCATCGCCAGCGCCACGCGGGCGAGCTCACCGCCGGAGAGCGACGACGCCGACCGCATCACTTCTTCACCCGAGAACTGCACCATACCGAGGTGCCCCTGGATCGCACCGCGCTCCCACATCGGGCGCATGTCGCCGATGATGTTGTAGAGCGACTTCGTGCGCGGCACGTTGGCGAAGTCCTGGCGGTACATCGTCGCCTTGACCCCGCCCCCAATGCGGATCTCCCCTCCCGCCAGCTCCCGCTCGCCGAACAACGCCTTGAGCAGCGTCGACTTCCCCGTCCCGTTCGGGCCGATCAGTCCGACGACGTCGCCGCGGCGCACCCACTCCGTGAAATCGTGGAGTAGCGTGCGCTCCCCGATTTCCACCTTGGCGTGCTCGAAGATCGCTACGAGGTCGCCGCCGCGATCGCCGGGTGGAAAGCGAACCGCCATCGCCCCCTCATCGTCGGGGGGCGGACTAAGCCTCGGCAGCCAATCAAGACGCTTGCGACGCCCCTTCGCCTGCTTGGAGTTCACGCCGGCAATGTTGCGGCGCACGAAGTCCTCTTCCTTGGCGATCGCTTTCGACTGCTTGTCGAATGCGCGCCCCTGACTCAACCGGCGCTCGGCACGCTGCCGCACGAAGTGCGCGTAGCCCCCGTCGTACGGAACTGCCGAAAGGTCTTCCAGATGCAACACATGGTCGACCACGCGGTCGAGGAAGGCGCGATCATGCGAGATCACCAGGATCGTCTCGCTCGTCTCGCGCAGGTACTCCTCCAGCCAACGCGTCGTCTCCAGGTCCAGATGGTTCGTCGGCTCGTCGAGCAGCATCACGTCGGCCGGAATCACCAACTGCCGCGCCAGCGCCACGCGCCCGCGCTCGCCGCCGCTCAGGTGCGTGAGTGACTCAGTCTTCGACGTCTCGGCGTCGAAGCCCAGCCCCTGCAGCACGGCATCGACCCGCGATGCGTAGGTGTACCCCCCTTCGTGCTCGAAACGCTCGAGGTCGTGCGCGTAGCGGTTCAACTGCTGCTCGGTCACCTGCTCACCGGCGTGCGCGAGCGCATCGGCCTGGCGTGCCAGGTCGGCCTCGAGGGCGATCACCTCGCGAAATGCGTCGGCGACCGCTCCCCACACCGTGGTGACTCCGGGAAACTCGCGGTGCTGATCCAGCACGGCAAAACGCAGATTGGGGGTCTTCGCCATCGACCCCACCGACGGTTGCATCGCTGCAGTCAGCAGCCGGAAGAGCGTCGTTTTCCCGGCGCCATTCCGTCCGATGATTCCCCACTTCTCACCCTCCGCCACGGTGAACGTGACATCACGCAGGATCGTGGTCGCCCCGAAGGACACCCCGATCCCGTTGAACGAAAACTGGGTCATGAGATACGGGGGATGCTACCAGTCGACAGAACCGCTCGCCTCCCTTTCTTCCGTCCCCCGTCCCCCGCCCCTCGTCCGTCCCGCTTCACTCTTTCCATTCTTTCCACGTATCCTCGGCTAATCCAATCGTCAGCTTGTGCTGCCACCGCACCAATGGCACCCGCAGGAGCAACGGCTCGTCCGCTAGCATCTCGAGCCAGCGGGCCTCCGAGTACCGGGCAGGGCCGAGGCCAAGCTCCTGAAAGCGCCTCGATTCCCGGTCCAGGAGCTGCTCTACCCCGAATTTCTGGGCAAATCGCCGCAGCTCCCCCAGCGCCGCCGCCCGTTCGTTCAGGTCGACGAAATGGGTCCGGACTCGTCGCTCGGCAAAGAAGCGCAGCGCCTTCCGGGTCTCGGCACTCTTCTTCGTGCCGAAGATTTGTACTTCCATCATGCAGATGAGTCTAACAGGGCCGCGTGCCGCTCCTCCAGCCAGCGTCGCGCCCGTGAGGAGCGCGTGATCGCCGCTCGAAACGTTCGGCCATGACATGCGATGAGGCGGTTTCGGCCTAAAGATAAAGCGGGGTCAACACCTCTCCTCTGTCCGTACGCGAGAAGTGATGAACGCCCGCCGGGATGAGCGTTGGGTCCCACGACGTCAGGTCCTGGGCCTCCAGCAGGACCGGCCCGCCGTGCATTCCAGCTCGCGTCCCCGCACATCTGCTCGCGCATCAACGCATCCCCGTCGCTGGCCATGTAACCTCATTCGAACATGAGGTCGACACCCTCAAGCACCTGCGACAGCCGCGTCGTCAGCTCCTCGCCAGCCTGGGGCATCGACACCCCGACTCGCGAAGCTTCCTTCCCCAGTCGGACTAGCGCTCGATCATCGCCTGCGTCTGGGCCGGGACAACGCCGGCGTAGCGTGCCAGATTCTCATGCAGGAGCAGGATATACTTGGCCATTGCATCCTCGCGTGATCAGGGTGCGGGGCGTCCGCGTCGTGCGGTCGCCTTCACCGTGATGACGGACGGCGTCTCCGCGACTCGACCGCGCGTTCTCACCGCGTGCCGCGTTCGTCCGTACGGGTCGCCCGCTTGCTCGCGCCTCGCTCTACCGTCACTGTGACCTCTCCATCCGGACTTTCCGCGCGCGTTGAGCCGTTCCAGCCCGCATGGTGGCTGGCCAATCCGCACTTCAGCACGATGTGGGGGAAGTTCTTCCGCGCGCCGTCCGTCGTCGAGTCGCGCGTCGAACGCTGGGACACCCCGGATGGAGACTTTCTCGACGTCGTGCGAACGCCGGGAACGCCCGCTCGCTCCGACGCCCCGACGTTCCTCCTCCTGCATGGACTCGAGGGATCTCTGCGCTCTCACTACACGGCGGACACCCTCCGCGCCGCGCAGCAGGAGGGGTGGCAGGCCAATCTCCTCCTCTTCAGAACCTGCAATGGCGTCCTCAACCGAACTCCCCGCTCCTATCACTCCGGCGAGACCAGCGACCTGCACCTCGTCGTCGATCG
>JBDTUA010000404.1:0-4998 GCA_040007995.1 Gemmatimonadota bacterium
GTCGGCCTCCATGTTGAAGCGCACTGCGTTGGCCACGATGGCCGGCTTCTCCTTGAGCATGCGACCGGTCGTGGCCGAACCGGTGAAGGCGACGGCGTCCTGGCACTCGAGATGGTCGAGCAGGTCGCCCGCGCTCCCGCAGATGAGCTGAATCGCTCCCTCCGGGAAGATCTTCGACTCGACCATCAGGCGGAACGCCGCCTCGGTAAGGAACGACGTCAGCGTGGCCGGCTTCACGATGCAGGGGACTCCCGCCAGCAGGGACGGCGCCATCTTCTCCATCATCCCCCATACGGGGAAGTTGAAGGCATTGATGTGGACCGCCGCTCCCTCCAACGGGACGCAGATGTGGCGACCGACAAAGGTCCCGGATTTCGAGATCCCTTCGACGGCACCATCCACGAAGAACGATTCATTCGGCAGTTCTCGGCGTCCCTTGCTCGCGTAGACGTAGAACGTCCCAATCCCGCCGTCGATGTCGATCCAGGAATCGGCCTTGGTAGCGCCCGTCGCCGTCGACAACGCATAGAGTGCATCCTTCCGCTCACCCAGGTACTTCGCCATTTCCTTGAGCATGAGCGCGCGCTCGTGGAAGGTCATGCGGCGCAATTTCGGACCGCCGACCGAACGGGCGTAGGAGAGCATCCCGGCGAAGTCGAGGCCGGCACTCGAGGCTTCGGCCACCTTTTCGCCGGTCACGGCGTGAAAAAGGTCGGTTCCAGCGCCCGAGCCCAGCACCCACTGGCCCTGCGCAAAATTCTGCAATCGCATCGACATGAAGATCAGGAAGGGATTCATGAACGGCCCGCATGGCGCGAGCGCTCGCAATCTGCGTGCACGACCGGGGAGAGCGCGCGTGCCACGGCGCGCATCGCTTCCACGCGCCGGCGGCACCCCGGCCATTGAAAGTTAATGGACGTGCCGAGCGACCACGCCTCGAGACCACGTCGGACTGGACACTGCTGGTGGCGCACAGTCCGGCGAGGCGGGTAGCCACCTCGATCGTTCGGCGATATCGTCCAAAGATGCCGATCATCGCCTTGCCTCCAGATTACGACGGCCCAGTTGGCGTTCGACTCGCGCCCCGCCGTGCCCACGCCGTCGCACGCAACTCTTCCGGCGCCGCATCGGGCGCGAGTACGGGGGCAGCTCCCGCCGCCAGCGCGCGCGCCGTGTCACACGTGCGCCCCAGCTCCCGACCCCGCACAGCACGAGCATGCCAGCCGAGCGTCGCGTGGCGACACCGGGCCGTCGGGGTAGTGATCGTCGGTGTAGTCCTCCTCGCCCCCGCGCTCCCCGCCCAGCGCGTCGCGAGCGGAACGTCGGCGGCGCCCCGACAGCAGTCCGCCGGCAAGGGTGCGGTGGCGAGTCGCCGGGGGATCGTCGTCTCCTCATCGACCTTCGCCTCGGACGTCGGGGCCGCGACGTTGGCCCGCGGGGGCAACGCGATCGACGCGGCGGTGGCGACCGCCTTCGCGCTGGCGGTGACGCACCCGTCCGCCGGCAATATCGGGGGAGGGGGCTTCATGGTGGTGCGGATGGCCGATGGCGAGGCGACCACCTTCGACTTCCGGGAGAAGGCGCCGCTTATTTCGACCCCCACGATGTTCCAGAATGCCGACGGGACGATCGCCTATGCCCGGACCGACTCGGGATGGCTCTCCCCCGGCGTTCCGGGGACCGTCCGCGGGATGGAAGCGGCGCACAAGCGGCTCGGCAAGCTGCCGTGGCGTTCGCTCGTCCTGCCGGCTGCTCAGCTGGCCGCGCGCGGCTTTCCCCTCTCGCGGTCGTTGGCCGCGGAGTTGAACGAACAACTGAAGAGCACCTTCGCCCCGTTTCCCTCATCGGTCGCGGCGTATGGGAAGCGGGGCGGGACACCGTGGCGCGCAGGCGACCTGCTGCGACTTCCGGACCTCGCCCGCACCCTGCGCGCGATCGCCGATAGCGGTGCCAACGTCTTCTACCAAGGGTGGATCGCCGACTCGCTCGCCGCCCAGATGCGCGAGCACGGCGGCGCGATCACCGCGCGCGACCTCGCCGAGTACCAGGCGGTCGAGCGCGCGCCGCTCCGGGGGCAGTACCTTGGCAACGAGATCATCGCCATGGGACCGCCCAGTTCGGGAGGCGTCGTACTGATCGAGACGTTGAACCAGCTCGAGGCGCTGAGCTCCGAACGCTTCGCGCGCAGCCAGCCCGAATACCTGCACCTGCGAATCGAGGCGGCGCGAAGGGCGTATCTGGATCGTGCCCGCTTCCTCGGCGACGCCGACTTCGTCAGCGTGCCGCTGGAGCACCTCACCTCGAAGGCATACGCCGACTCGCTGGCGCGCGGCATCGATCCCATTCACGCCACGCGCTCGCTCTCGCTGGCCTCGGACCTGGACATCGCCGACGAACCGATGCAGACGACGCACTTCTCCGTGGTCGACGCCGACGGGAATGCGGTGTCGCAGACCTACACACTGGAAGGCGGATACGGTTCCGGCGTCGTCGTGCGCGGTGCCGGCTTCCTCCTGAACAACGAGATGGGCGACTTCAACAAGAAGGCCGGGTACACGAGCGTGCGCGGCGACATCGGGACGGCGCCGAACCTCATCGCCCCCGGCAAGCGCATGCTTAGCTCGATGACGCCCGTGATCCTCGCACGCGACGGCCAGCTCCTCCTGGTCACCGGTTCTCCGGGCGGGCGCACGATTCCCAACACGGTGATCGACGTCGTGCTCGGGGTGACGGCGTACACGCTCCCCGTGCGCGCCGCGGTCGATGCCCCGCGCCTGCATCACCAGTGGCTCCCCGACGTCACGGAGTTCGAGAATGGGGGGATCTCCACCGCAGCACAGTTCGAGCTCGCCGCGATGGGCCACACGCTGCGGCAGCGACCGGCCCGGTCGCAGGGCGACGCGCACAGTATCTGGTTCGACGCCGCGACCAGGACCGCGTTCGGCGCGAACGACCATCGGTCGCCCGACTCCAAGGCGAGCGCCGCGGGCCTCCGCAGCACTCCGGCCAGCGGCAAGCGTTAGGCGCCGCCTTCGCCCTTCTCGCGGCTCCAGGGCTGCAGCGACGCGACGATCGCGCGCCCCCAATTGTCGGGGCGCGTCCGCAGGGGGTCGGCCGGCTGCAGTGTGGCGTGCAGCGCCGCGGGAAGGCGCTGGTAGTGGGCCGTTCCCTCGCTCTTCCACGCCAGCATCTCGTCCGAGACGTCCTTCACGATACGGGCGGGGTTCCCGACGACGACCTTGCGCTCCGGGATCTGCATCTCGGCGGGGACGAAGGTCAGCGCACCGACGATGCTCCCGGCGCCGACTACGGCGTTATCCATGATGACGGCGTTCATCCCGATGAGGGCGTTGCGCCCGATGCGCGCGCCATGCACTATGGCACCGTGCCCCACATGCGCTCCCTCCTCCAGCACGACCGTGACCCCGGGGAACATGTGCACGGTGCAGTTCTCCTGCACGTTGCAGCCGTCGGCGATCTCGATCGCCCCCCAGTCACCGCGCAGCGCGGCGCCGGGCCCGATATAGACGTCCCGCCCAATCGATACGTGCCCAGTCACGACCGCCTGCGGATGCACGAAGGCCGTCTCGTGCACGATCGGGGTGACGCCGTTGAACGAGTAGATCACGCGATGGCGGGAAGAGGTGACGTGGCGGCGACGGGCGCGGCCAACTGCCGAGTGGCCCGCCTGCCGAGTCGCCCGCCTGCCGGTACCGTCATGCGAGGCAAACTAATGGTTCGCTCTCTCCCCTACATCCTCACCCGCCTGCCCCCCTCCTGCCGCGGCCTTCGACGGCGAGGACCGCCGCCGAACGCCCTGCCTGCCTGACGACTCGATTGCCCTGCTACCAGGCGACGATGTAACCGGAGAAGTGGTCGATGCGCCAGGTGAACGAATGGTTCAGGAGATTGGTGACGCCACCCAGCAGTTCCGACACCACCGCGGTCAGCCCCGACGGATTGATGAGCGCACGGTCGCGGAAGTACGCCGCCTGGAGAAGTCCCAACCGCGGGATCGTCCCATCCAGCGACTGCGTGGCGACCAGCGATCGGCGGAATACCGTCCCGTGCGGCTCGAACTCGTACGCGACCGCCGTGCCCTCAAGCGCACGCACCACAAACCGCGTGTTGCTCGTCACCGCTCCGGCTGGCACGGTCAACCGGAATCCAGTCTCGGGAATGGCGATCGTACCGCCACCCGAGCCAATCGTGCGCGAGACTTCGATGTCGTGATCGAGCGCGACGAGGCGATTCAGCGGACGAACGTGCGTCAGGAAGCCAAGTAGCGAACGATCGGCGTCCGCCGGCTGCAGGGGCGACGTGGGCGCCGAAGCGTCCATTCCGCATGCCGTCAGCAGCGCGACCGCCACGATTTGCGCTGCCCTCTTCCAAGTGATTCGTACCATGTCACGCGCTCGGTTTCGATGTTTGGTCAGGAGGCGAAGCATTCGCTCGCCCTCCTCGTCCCCTCGTCCCACCCGACATCACTGCTGGGCAAGGGGCATTCCAAACAGCGGCACAGTGCGGCAGCCCGAAGTTCGGTCATCCCGCCCGAACTTCGGTCAAGGTGAAATGACGACCGAGTCATATTGGGAGCGGTCCTCGTCACGCCGTTCGGGGTGACGCGCGCACGTCGTCGCATCGACTCCACAGGCGGCGCCGAGACGACGCAGGCGCGGGAACGTCACGACGAAACGGGTGGCGGTCGGCCTCGCGCGCCGACGGCTCGGCCGATCAGGCCCGCTCGAGGATCATCGCAAAGCCCTGCCCGACGCCGATGCACATCGTGCACAGGGCGTAGCGCTTACCGCTGCGTTGCAGCTCGCGGACAGCGGTCAGCGCCAGGCGCGCCCCCGACATGCCTAACGGATGCCCGAGCGCGATGGCGCCGCCATTGGGATTCACGCGTGCATCATCGTCAGCGATCCCCAGTTCGCGCAGGCACGCCAGCGATTGGGCGGCAAAGGCCTCGTTCAGCTCGATCACGTCCATGTCCTC
>JBDTUA010000405.1:0-4979 GCA_040007995.1 Gemmatimonadota bacterium
CAACAGCTCGCTAGCTCGCAGCGTCGTTGGCTCTCAGCTCCCCGCTTCAGTTTCGTATTGCCTGATCCCGCGCGGCGATCCGTCCCTAAAGATTCGCCCCGTGACACTTCTTGAACTTCTTCCCCGATCCGCACGGACACGGATCGTTGCGCCCCACGCCGGTGAAGTCGATCGGTCCGGCCGCCGCGCCACCCAACGCCGACAGCGGGCGCGCGCGTCCAGCTCCCACCACCAGCGGGTCGCTCTTGGCCACGGGTTTCCTCCCAGCCTTGGCCTGCGTCGCGCCTGACTCACCCTCTGTCGCTTCGTCAGGCGGTACCGTCACCTTGGATTCGGCCTCGACGAGCCGCGGCTGCTCCGCGACATCCTCGAGAATGCCGAGCGCGTTGTAGCGCTTGGCAGGGCGGTGCGGCAATTCGGGCTCCGGGGCGGGCGCACTCGCGCCTCCCTCGTCGCCCATGAAATCCTGCGGATTGAAGACCAGCTGAGCCCGCAGATAGCGCTCGGTGAACGTGTGGTGGATGTCGCTCATCAGGTCGACAAACATCGTGTACGCTTCCTGCTTGTACTCGATGAGCGGGTCCTTCTGCCCCCACGACCGGTAGTGGATCGCCGCCCGCAGCTGGTCGAGGTCGTAGAGGTGATCCTTCCACTTCTCGTCCAGGACGTTGAGCATGATCAGCGCATTCAGGCGCGGGGCGAACCCTTGCCCGGATTCATCCTGCACCGCATTCAGGCTGACCTCCTTCGCATCGAAGGCGGCGAGTACGGCATGTAGCCCCGCCTGCACCACGCCGTCCAGCGTCACCGGCGGATCGTCCCCTTCAAGTTCGGGAACGGTGAGGAGGTAGTGCATCAGCAGTTCCTGCCGCACGAGCGCCAGGTCCCATTGCGTCGAATCCTCGAAGACAGCCAGCAGGTCGGTGACGCGCTTCGTGACGGCCTTCTCGACCATCTTGATCGATTCGCCGCGCAGCTCCTCGCCCCCTTCGAGTGCGAACGAGCGCAGGGAGTAGATCACCTCGCGCTGCTGGTTCATCACGTCGTCGTAGTCGAGCAGCCGCTTGCGGGCCTGGAAGTTCTGCAGCTCGACGCGCTTCTGCGCCTGTTCGATCGACCGGGTGACCAGCGGATGTGTGAGCACCTCGCCCTCCACCGCTCCCATGCGATCCATCAGTCGGGCAATGCGATCCGACTGGAAGAGGCGCATCAGGTCGTCTTCCAAAGACAGGAAGAACTGGGACGCGCCGGGATCGCCCTGACGTCCCGATCGACCGCGCAGCTGACGGTCGATGCGGCGTGACTCGTGGCGCTCAGAGCCGATGATATGCAGCCCCCCGCACTCCTGCACCTCGATCTCGTTCCCATCCGGATCCTTCAGCTTCGACGGCAGCGTCTCCTTCACGAACTCGCCGAGTTTGATGTCGGTGCCGCGGCCGGCCATGTTGGTCGCGATCGTGATCGCCCCCTTCTGCCCGGCGCCGGCGACGATCTCCGCCTCGCGCTGGTGGTACTTGGCATTGAGGACGTTGTGCGGAAGCCCCCCGCGCTTGAACATGCGCGACAGCGTCTCCGACACCTCGACGTTCACCGTTCCGACGAGCACCGGGTAGCCGAGTTCGTGCAGGCGGCGCGTCTCGTCGACGATCGCGTTGAACTTCTCGCGGCGCGTCTTGTAGATGAGGTCCTGCCGGTCCTCGCGCACCAGCGGGCGGTGCGTCGGGATGACCGAAACCTCGAGCTGGTAGATCTGGTGGAACTCCCCCTCCTCCGTCTCAGCGGTGCCGGTCATGCCGCTAAGCTTGTCGTACATGCGGAAATAGTTCTGGATCGTGATCGTGGCGAGGGTCTGCGTCTCGCCCTTCACCTGCACCCCTTCCTTGGCCTCAACCGCCTGGTGCAACCCCTCGGACCAACGTCGCCCCGGCATGGTGCGACCGGTGAACTCGTCGACGATGAGGACCTGCGCGTCCTGCACGACGTAGTTGACGTCCTTCTCGTAGAGGGCGTGCGCGCGCAGGAGCTGGTGCACGATGTGCAGCTTCTCGCTCTTCAGCGCGTACTCGGTCTCGATGACGCGGCGCGCCTCGATCTTCGCCGCCGGCTCCATGTCCAGGTCGTGCTCGATCCGATGAATCTCGGTCGAGATGTCGGGGAGCGAGAACTCGTCGGGATCGTTGGGGCTCAGTTCGTCGATCCCGCGATCCGTCAGGTGCACCGTGTGCCCCTTCTCGTCGAGCACGAAGAACATGTCGTTCTCGGTGTCACGGAACTGCTGCTTGCTCGGCGACAGCTTGCGGTCCGCGAGGTGATCCAGCTCCATGCGCTGGACCATCTGCTTGACCCCCTGTTCGTTCATCGCCTTCATGAGGCGCTTGTTCTTCGGGCTCCCGAGTTGCGCCTTGTAGAAGCCCAGTGCCGCCGCATCGGTGTCGCCGGCTTCGAGCGCCCGCTCGGCGTCACCGACGAGCGTGTTCACCACCTCGGACTGGCGGCGGAAGAGTCGCAGCACCGACGAGTTGTGCTCCCCGAACGCCTGATCGTGTTCGTTGCCGACCGGTCCCGAGATGATCAGCGGCGTGCGCGCCTCGTCGATGAGGACGGAGTCCACTTCGTCGACGATCGCGTACCAATGCACACGTTGCACGCGCTGGTCGAGCGAGACTACCATGTTGTCGCGCAGGTAGTCGAAACCGAACTCGTTGTTCGTCCCGTAGGTGATGTCGCACGCGTACGCGCCGCGACGATCCATTGTCCCGGGTTCGGTGTCGTCAAGACAGCCGACCGTGAGGCCGAGGTAGTTGAAGAGGTGTCCCATCCACTGCGAGTCGCGCCGCGCCAGGTACGTGTTCACCGTGACCAGGTGCGCGCCCTTGCCAGGGAGGGCGTTCAGGTAGAGCGGGAGCGTCGCCACCAGCGTCTTCCCTTCGCCCGTCGCCATTTCGGCGATCCGACCGAGGTGCAGTTCGATGCCGCCCATCAGCTGGACGTCGAAGTGCACCATGTCCCAGTTCAGTTCCTGACCCGTCACCGGCACCCGCGATCCGATGAGGCGGCGCGCGCCCTCACGCACGGTGGCAAAGGCCTCGGGTAACAGTTCATCGAGGACTTCGGCGATCTCGTCGCGCAGTTGCCGTTCGAGTCCGCCGCGGCCGTCGGCCCCGCCGAGTTCGAGATCGATCGCTTCGCGTTCCGCTGCTTCCTTGGCGGTGCGCTTGGTCTCCTTGAGCTCGGCGACCCGAAGCTCCAGCGCCTCGGTCCGCTCCTTGAGCGTCGCCCGGAACTTGGCGGTCTGCCCCTGCAGCTCGTCTTCCGAGACCGCGTGCAGGCGTTCGAACTGCGAGTTGATCTCGTCGACGATCGGCTGGATGCGCTTGCGCTCGCGCTCGTGCCGCGTGCCGAAGACCTTCGAGAGGATTCCCTTGATCATCGCCGCCTCTATCGATACAGCGCGCGCTCGCCGATGTAGCGCGCGACGGTATCGGGTACGAATCCATGAAGGGAACGCCCGGCTCGCGCGCGCTCCCGAATTTCCGTCGACGAGAGGTCCACTCGTCGCGTGTCCAGCACCAACGGTGCCGGAACGTCGTCACCCGTTACAGCACGGATGGCACCAAGCACAGCTGCCTTTTCGACAGTCCCGGCGGACGCGCCATTCTCCAGCGCTCGGTCCAGAACGGCCAATCGAGCGAGTTCTCCGATCCGCCTCGGCGCCTTCCATTTCCCGAACGTCCTGACGACGTCGGTCCCCAGCAACAGGAAAAGCTCGTCGTCTGGGGACATTCTGGAATAGGCTTCGAGCGTCTCAACGGTAAAAGATAACCCCGCCCGTTCGATTTCGATGGCGTCCACCGAGAAGCGTGCGTCGCCGGCTGTCAGGAGCTGCACCATCGCCAGTCGGTCGGCCGCAGTGGCAGCGTGCCCGGCAGTCTTGAGGGGCTGCTGGGCCGCTGGGATCCAGACGACCCGGTCGAGGCGGAGTTGCTCGAAGGCATCTGACGCCGCGAGCAGGTGACCGAAGTGCGGCGGATCAAAGGTCCCGCCCAGAAGACCGATTCTCACGGCTCAGAGCGAGTCGCGGCGGGCCGTGGTGTCGGGCGCAGGGCTTGGGGTGACGGTCGCCGGGGGCGCGCCGCAGGCATCCAGCACTTCCTTGTCCGCCGGGTATTTGGCCGACAGCGTGGCGCAGACTTCCTGTTTGTCTTCCCGATACCGATTCATGTCATACGCCGTGACGAGTCGAAGGTATGCCTCCTTCGCCTTGTTGGTCTCAGGGTAGTGCTTGACCACATCCTTGAAGTAGATGATGGCCGAATCGTACGCCTTGCGCCGGAAATAGTACATGCCGCTCTCGTAGTCCTTCGAGGCGAACCACTCCTGCAGGAGCGCGATCTGCTTCGCCGCGTCGGCTTGTCGATCGGTGTCAGGGTAGAGTCCGAGCAATGTCTGATAGGCCGCGAGTGCCTGCTCGCCGTATTGCGCGTCGAGCGTCGGATTCCGCCACAACATCTGGTATTCGCGCGCCGCCTCGTACATCGCGTCATCGGCCAGCGTGTCGGTCGCGAACGACTCGGCCAACCGGTTGTACGCCTGCGCGGCGAGGAGGTGCTCCTTTTGACCGGCGTGTGCCTTCGCCAGGTACCAGTGTGAGAGCGGGAGCAGGGTATCGCGGGCCGGCAGGTCGAACGTGAGCTTTTCGAAGACCGTGACGGCGTGGCCCCACTTCTTGTTCTTAAACTCACTCAGGCCGGCCGAGAAGAGACTCTCGTTGGTCCGATAGCGACTCAGCTTGAATCCGGAGGAGCACGCCGATATCACGGCGACGCTCATCACGACGACAACGAGTCGAAGACTGCGCGAAAAAGGCATAGCGGGTTGTGTACCCGACGAATGGCGTTCGGTTCGCGGCCCCGGCCGGTTGGCCGGGGCAGGCGGAGCCGATGAAGATAATGCGATCCCCCTGCTTGTGGGGACGATTC
>JBDTUA010000406.1:0-4977 GCA_040007995.1 Gemmatimonadota bacterium
TGTCCTGCAGTCCGCCGCAGACATTGTACGGGACCTGCATGTCGTAGCCGACGTGATAGAACTGCGCGACCGGCAGGTGCGGGAACCACTGCCACTTGCGCCCCTTGTCGTGCGAGACCGAGACGCCACCGTCATTGCCGATCATCAGGTGGCTGGGATCGCGCGGGTTGATCCACATGGCGTGATGGTCGACGTGGATCCGCTCGGCGCCATCGAAGCGGAAGGTCTTGCCGCCGTCGTCGGAGATGCCTAACGGCGTCTCGGGGAGGTAGACGCGGAGGTCGTTCTGCGGATCGACCCGGATGATGCCGAAGTACATCGGGCGGCTGTTGTGCGCCCCCATCTTGCGCCAGTTGCTCCCTGCGTCGTCACTGCGATACACCCCCCCCTGCTTCTCGTGCTCGATGCGGGCGTAGACGATGTTGGGATTGGCGCGGAAGATGTCGAGCCCGATGCGGCCCATCGCCCCGTCGGGGAGGCCGGTGGTAAGGCGGGTCCAGCTGTGGCCGGCATCGCTCGACTTCCAGATGCCGCTGTTCGGCCCGCCGCCGTTGAAGCCGAACGACGCGCGCCGCCGCTGGTAGGTGGCCGCGTAGAGGACCTTGTTGTTCTGCGGATCCATCACGAGGTCGGTGCCGCCGGCGTCCGGGCCGGGATCGAGCACCTTGGCCCAGGTGACACCGCCATCGGTGGTCTTGAAGATTCCGCGGTCTCCGCCCGTCCGCCACAGGTCGCCCAACGCCGCGACGAAGACGACCTCGTGGTCGATCGGGTCGATCACGATGCGCGCCACCTGCCGCGATTCCCGCAGCCCCATGTTCTTCCAGCTCTTTCCGCCATCTGTGGACTTGTAGACCCCGTCGCCCCAGGAGGAGCTCTGTCGGTTGTTGTTCTCGCCCGTCCCGACCCAGACCAGGTTCGGGTCATCGGTCGGGATCGTGACGTCGCCGATGGAGATCGTGCTCGCCGAGTCGAAGACGGGGGTCAGCGTCACGCCACCGTTCTCCGACTTCCACAGGCCGCCGGTGGCGGTCGCGATGTAGAAGACGTTGGGATCTCGCTCGAGCACCGCGAAGTCGTCGATACGCCCGCTCGGACCGGTCGGGCCGATGTTACGGAACGTCAGGCGGTCGAACGGTCCTCCCTTCCACGCCGTGTCGGCTGTGGGTTGAACTACAGCTGGCGCGGGGGCGGCTGGGGCCTGCGCGGCCGCCAGCTGCGCGCCGATGCTCAGCGCGGAGGTGGACAGCGCGGAGAAAGCAAAGAGCGTCGCCAGCGATGCGGGAATGACGATGCGGGAACGAGTAGCAACGTCGGGGGCGATGAACGGACGACGGCGACGGGTCACCGACGACCTCCTGGTGATGGGGTGTGAACCTGCAATCGCTGCTAAGGTAGTCCCGACTGGGCATCTTCCGCGATACGCGGGGCGAGAGCAGGTTGACGCGTTGAATGTTCTCCCTGTCCTCATCCGCCGGAGCTCTGATGTCGATCCGTGCCAGGAGATGGTCGTCCACACTCTCTGCGCTCGCGCTGGTCCTGCCGCTGCACTTGTTGACCGGGCAGGAGCGCGCGCAGGACAAGCGCCGCTGGCTCTCGCCAACGCAGGAAGTGAGCGACGACCCGCGCCGCGTCCCGGTGCCGTCAGGGCCGAAAGGGCCCGACGGAACGATCGTCCTGCGAGGCGGACGTGTCTTCGATGGGACGGGGAGTGCAGCACGCGCCGCGACGGTCGTGATCACTCGCAACCGCATCGCGAGCGTGCTCGATGCCGCGAGCACCAACTGGCCCCGCGATGCGCGCGTCATCGACGTCACCGGTAAGACGGTGATGCCGGGACTGATCGACATGCACACGCACCTGACGTACGTCGATCCCCCCGTCTCGACCGAGGAGGGAGGGAGCGTCGCCGATCCCACACTGCGGGCGGTGCAACGACTGCGCTACTTCATCGAGAGCGGTGTGACCAGCGTGCGTGACGTCGCATCGGATGGGGAGATCCCCTTCCGCCTGAAGCAGTGGGTCGCGCGCAACGACGTCGCCGGTCCGCGGATCTTCGCCGCCGGGCAACTGATCACCGCCCCCGGCGGCCACGGCGCCGAGGCAGGTCCCGACCTGGACGGAGGCGGCTCGATCACCTCCGTCACCGGGGCCGACGCCTGGCGCAATGCGGTCCGTGTCCTCTTTCGTCGCGGCGCCGACGTCATCAAGATCGCCTCGCACTTCTCGCGCGACGAGGTGAAGGCGGCGGTCGAGGAAGCGCACGCGCTCGGACTCAAGGTCACCTGCGATTGCGAGACCTTTTACATCCAGTGGGCGGTGGAGGCGGGGGTCGACATGATCGAACACCCGCTCCCGCGCACCGATGAAACGATCCGCCTCATGGCGGAGCGCAAGGTGGAGGCGATCCCGACGGTCTTCGTCTACACGATCCTGTTCGATGCAAGCGGCGGCGGCTATTTCGGCTCGACGTCGCGCCGGTTCAACTTCAATGACTCGCTCAACCTGGACGTGATGCGCCGCATGCATCGCGCCGGGATCAAGCTCGGCGTCGGGACCGACCTGGTCGTGGACTGGTACCGTCAGCTTCCCACGCCGTACATCAACGAGCTGAAGTACTTCACCGCGGTGGGCTATACGCCGGCCGAGGCGCTGGTCGCGGCGACGAAGACCAACGCAGAGCTGCTCGACATGGACGACAAGCTGGGGACGCTGGAGCCGGGAAAGCTGGCCGACGTCATCGTCGTGAACGGGCGTCCGGACCAGTCGCTCGATGACCTGGCGAAGGTGGAGCTGGTCATCCGCGACGGCTGGGTGGTGGTCGAGGGGGGACGCCTGTCGATCCCGCGGCACCAGGCGACGCCATCACCCAGGCCCTTCGGCGTGAAGTGATCGCCCGCCGGACTTCCGGTCCGGGCACATCGTTGCGAAGGTGGCGTGAATTTGTATACAATTCTGGCGCTCACCTGTGCGATCCCTGCGCACGGGTGGGCGCGACCTTCCTCCAGCCTCCGCTGATCCCGATGGCCCTTTTGCGTCCGTACGACCCGTCCCACCCCACGACCCGGTCGGCCACAGCGCTCGTGGCGCTGCTCCTCGCCGCGGCCTGCGCGCACACCCCGCCGGCGGCGGCGCCCGCCCCGGCCATCGTCGCGCAGGCGAGTGCCGGTGCCTTGGATGGACAGGCGCGCACCGGCGGAGCGGAGTACGACGTCGTCATTCGCAACGGGCGCGTGCTCGACGGCATGGGGAACCCGTGGATCCTCGCCGACGTCGGGATTCGCGACGGACGCTTCGCGCGCATCGGGAAGATCGCCGGCCGCGGCACGCGGGAGATCGATGCGAAGGGGCTGTACGTCTCCCCGGGATGGATCGACATGATGGACCAGTCGGGCGGTGTCCTGCCGCGCAACGGCCTCGCCGAGAACAAGCTGCGTCAGGGCGTCACCACCGCGATCGGAGGAGAAGGGGGCTTCCCCGTCTCCGCCTCCGGCATCCCGCAGTACTTCGCCAACCTGGAAAAGCAGGGGATCAGCATCAATTTCGGCAACTACTACAGCGCGACGCAGGCCCGGGTGGCCGTCCTCAAGTCGTTCGATCGCGCCCCCAACGCCGAAGAGCTGGACCGGATGCGCGCGAGCATGGACAGCGCGATGCGCGCGGGCGCGATGGGGATGACGACGGCGCTGATCTATCCCCCGAGTTCCTACGCCTCGACCGAGGAGCTGGTCGAACTGGCGAAGGTGGCGGCGAAGTACGGCGGGGTCTACGCGAGTCACATCCGCGACGAAGGGCGCGGCGTCGTCAAGGCCGTGTCGGAGCTGATCCGGATCGCCGAGGAGGGGGGGCTCCCCGGCGAGGTGTTCCATCTCAAGGCCGCCTATCGCCCCGGGTGGGGGATCCTGATGGACAGCGTGCGCCAGGTGGTCGAGGCCGCACGGGCCCGCAACGTCGATGTTGCCGCGGACATGTACGTCTACACGGCGGGGGGGACGGGGCTCGAGGCGACAATCCCGTCATGGGCCGCCGACGGGGGGAAGGACTCCCTGCTGAAGCGACTCGCCGATCCCGCCATTCGTGCGCGCCTCAAGCGTGAAGTGCAGACTGGTTCGCCGGGGTGGTGGAACATCATCGAGGCGGCGGGTGGCTGGGAGGGCGTGGTCCTCGTCAACGCGCGGAACCCCGCCAACGCCAAATACGAGCAGAAGACCATCGCCGAGATCGCGCGCCTGATGGGGAAGGACCCCGCCGATGCCGCGTGGGACCTTGTGGCGCAGGGGAGCGGGCGGGTGATGGCGATCTATCACATGATGAGTGAGCAGGACATCGAGACGGCGCTGCGCTTTCCATGGACGAGCATCGGGAGTGACGCCGGCGCCGCCCTCATCCCCGGAAAGGTCGACCAGACGGGGCTCCCGCATCCGCGCATGTATGGCAACGCGGTGCGCGTCATTTCGCGCTACGTGAAGGAGCGCAACGTGCTCACCCTCCCGGAAGCGATCCGCAAGCAGACCTCCTGGCCGGCAACGCGCATGCGGCTGGCGGCGCGCGGCTCGATCAAGGAAGGGAACTGGGCCGACGTCACGATCTTCGACCTCGCGACGCTCGACGACAAGGCGACCTACGAGTCTCCCCAGCTGTCGCCGACCGGCATCGAATACGTGCTCGTGAACGGCGTGCTCACCATCGAGCATGGCCAGCACACGGGCGCCCGCGGAGGCAAGGTGCTCTACGGTCCGGGACGCGGGCAGTAATTGCAACTGACGACTCTGGTCCGCGTGCGCTGTGGTTTCTCCAACAACGATCTCGCCCGGCGCGCGCGCTCGTTACCTGGACACCGCGAGGGACGCATGAAGGGATGTGTACGCAGCAACTGGTGGACGAGCCGCACCGTGCGTCGCGCGCAACCCGCGCGCATCGTCGTCGCCCTCGCGCTCCTCGTGGCTATTCCCCTTCCGGCAGCGGCACAGAAGGCGA
>JBDTUA010000407.1:0-4948 GCA_040007995.1 Gemmatimonadota bacterium
ATCACCCCCTCCTCCTCCATCAGCTGCTCGGCGAAGGCCTTGCTCGCGACCCCCTCTGGCAGCGGGATCCACAGGTACATCGTCGCTTGCGGAGGCGAGACCGTGAAGCCAGCGGCGCGGAACGCCGCGACCGCCGCATCGCGACGCTCGCGAAAGATGGCCACGTTCGCGTCCACCCACGTGCGCCCGCTCTCGAGCGCGGCGACGCCCGCCGCCTGGATCACCATGTACGTCCCGGTATCGATGAACGTCTTCACTTTCGCGAGAGCGCCCGCAATTTCCGGTTTGGCCACGGCCCAGCCGCACCGCCATCCCGTCATGTTGTACGTCTTCGAGAGCGAGTGGAATTCGATCGCCACCTCGCGCGCGCCGTCGATCTCGAAGATCGAAGGGGGGACGTATCCGTCGAACGCTAACTCGGAGTAGGCGTTGTCGTACACGAGCAGAATGTCGTGCAAGCGGCAGAAGCGCACCACGCGCTCGAGATAGTCGCGCGGCGCCACGGCCGTGGTGGGATTGTTGGGATAGTTCAGGTAGACGACGCGCGTCCGCTGCAGCACGTCGGCGGGGATCTCCTCGAGGTCGACGAGGAAGTCGGTGCGCGGGCGCAGCGGGTAGGTGTGCGGTGTGGCGTCGCTCAGCAGCGTCCCACCCAGATACGCCTGATAGGCCGGCTCGGGAATGATCGCCACGTCGCCCGGGCCGAGGTAGGCAAAGGCCACATGCGCCAGCCCCTCCTTGGAGCCCAGCAGCGGGACGACCTCGCGAATCGGGTCGAACGAGGTCCCGAAGCGCTGCTGCATCCATGCGACGATCGCTTCGCGATACGGCAGGTGCCCGAGTCCGAAGCCGTAACGGCCCAGCGACGGCGTCTCCGCCGCGCGCTGCAGGGCGGCGATCGCGCCCGGTGGTGGCGCCAGATCCGCGTCCCCGGCGCCGAGATCGATCACATCGACCCCGCGCTGCAGTAGCTCGCGCTTGCGCTGCGGAAGGTGGGCGAGCGGATAGGCGGGAAAGTGCGCGAAGCGCTGGGAGTAGGTGGGCACGCGACTCAGCAGGTGGAAGTAGGGGTCGGCCACAATCTATCGCAGCCGTCTCGTCATCGGGCGAGGCGCCGCGTCGAGCCCCGCGCTCAGCCGGCGCTCGTGTCCGGTTCGTCCAAGGCCGGCTCGAACGCCTCGTCGAGTGCGGGCAGGGTGAAGGTGAATATGCTCCCGCCTCCCTCCCGCGCGGTGTACAGCAGCTGACCACCCTGCGCTTCGGCGAACAGCTTTGCCATCGGCAGACCGAGCCCGGCGCCGCCGACGTCGTACAGCACCGCCTTTGACCGGAAGAAGGGGATGAAGATGCGACCGAGGTCCTCGTCGGCCACGCCCGGGCCCCGATCGCGCACCTCGATTACCAGCTCTTCGCCATCCCGCCGCGCCACCAGCTCGATGGGCGAGTCGGCGCCCGAGTACTTCGCCGCATTCTCCATCACGTTGACCAGCACACGCAGCGACGCCACGAAGTCGAATCGTCCGACCAGCGGCCCCTCGTCGTCGGCCACAAGACGGGTCACCCGACGATCGCCAAGCATCGGGGTCAGCTGCCGCATCGCCGCACCGACGAGGTCCTCCAGTGTGTTGACGTCCATCGCCAGCGACAGCTCCCCCGCGCGCGCGCGCGACATGTCGAGCAAGTCCCCAACCATGCGCGAGAGACGATCGGCCTCTTCCTCGATCTGCACCGCCGCCGCCTCGCCGCGTCGCGAGAGCGAGGCCGCGAGCAGCTTGATCGTCGTCAGCGGCGTTCGCAGGTCGTGCGACACAGAGGCCAGCACCATGTCTTTCATGCGATCGGCCTCGCGCAGCGAATCGGCGTGCGCAGCATTGGCCGCCAGCTGCATGCGGTCGAGCCCCAATGCCGCATACTGCGCCATCGCCTGCAACGTCGTCCCGCGCGTCTCGCGCAGGACTCGAGCGTCCACCCCGTCGACGCGCATGTCACCAATCATCACGCCATCGGCAAAGAGCGGGAAGCGCAGCGGATCGGACGAGGCATTCCGGTGCCCACCGCCGGACGATCGAAACACCAGGGACTCGGCCACGACTTCCTGCTTGTCCGCTTCGAAGCCGCGACTGATCCGACACCGTTCGGCGCCGAGCAACTCGCACATGACGGTTGCCACGCGCTCGAGGGCGGCCGTCGTGCTCACCGCGGAGAGCATGTCAGCCCCGAGGTCGGCCATTCGTTGCACCTCGCCGCTACGACGTCGCGCCTCTGCCGCCTGAAACTGCGCCCGCGCAAGAAGGCGAGTGGCAACCGCCGCCGTGACGAAGAACGAGACCAGGACGGTCAGGTCATGCGACTTGCGCATGCTGAAGGTCCCGAACGGACGCTGGAAGATCGTGTCGATCGCCACGAAGCCGACGGCCGCCAGAAAGAATCCCAGCCGCTCGCCGCCGATCGAACTCGCCAACAGGATCAGGAGCAGCATCGGGAGGACGACGTGGACCTCGTCCACCGTCGCCCGATAGGGCGCCATCACCGAAACGAAGATCAGGAGCGTCGCCGCGCCGCCAATCCAGATCGATGGGCGCGCACCGCGCGCTCGAATGCCGTGAGGGGGGGCGATTCTCGGTGGCTCGAGGTCGAGCGTCGTCCCCCCGCTCGTCTCCTGTGCGCCGACCGATCGCTCGTGCGCGCTTCCGCTCGCTCCGTCCCCGTTCTTCATGCCCGGACGGTGTGCGAACGCCCGCTCGTCACGTGGTACGCGGGATCTCGAATCGGTATCCCACCCCGGGCTCGGTCACGATGAGCTGCGGCGCCGACGGATCCGGTTCGATCTTCTTCCGCAGCGCGGTGATGAACACTCGCAGGTACTGCGACGCATTGCCGTGCGAACGCGCCCAGACGGCGTCGAACAGCTGGCGGTGCGTGAGCGTGCGACCCGCCTGCGTCGCCATCGTGCGCAACAGCGACCATTCGAGCGGCGTGAGGTGCAGCCGCTCCCCGTCGCGAAAGGCGCCACGCCGATGAAAATCGATCTCGATCGACCCGGCGCTTATCACCGCTGGGAGCTCGCTCTCGACCACGGTCGCGCGTCGCAGGTGGGCGCGCACCCTGGCGACGAGTTCGGCCGAGCCGAAAGGCTTCGTCAGGTAGTCGTCGGCGCCGAGATCCAGGAGTCGGACCTTCTCCGTCTCGGAGTGGCGGGCCGACAGCACGACGATCGGCACCTGGCTCCACGCCCGTAGCTCGCGGCAGACCACATCACCAGCGATATCGGGGAGGCCGATGTCGAGGACGATCAGGTCGGGGTTTGCCGACACAGCCAGTGCCAGCCCCTCTGTCCCCGTCGCGGCGTCGATCACGCGCGCCCCTCGTTCTTCCAGCACGGTGCCGAGCGCTCGCCGGATCTGCAGTTCGTCGTCGATTATGAGCACCAAGGCATCGAGCTGCTCGGTCGGGACGACAAAGCGCTGATGCACCGCGGGTATTGCAGTCATCTGAGACATCCTCTCACTCGTTGGCTGACGGAAAGCCTCTACCCATACACTACTACCGAGGACGCGCAGCGGCGAGACATGCGGCACTCCCCCCTACAGAAGACACGCCGGTCACGCATTCATCCGAAGCCACGACACGGCCTGACGGAGCGCCCGGCGCGGTCACTTGCGCCGGACCAGCGTCAGGATGGTGTACGTGGCCACCATCTCGCCCTCCTGGTTACTCACATTCACATCCCATGCCACGACTCCCTGCGGCACCCCATCCGGTGGAGTCTCCTTGAGCGTCTTCTGTTTGCACGTGATGGTGGCCTGAATCGTGTCGCCGACGTAGACCGGCTTCACGAAGCGCAGGTTGTCCATCCCATAGTTGGCGAGCACCGGCCCCGGCGCGGGGTCGACGAAGAGCCCGGCCGCCGCCGAGATGACCCAGTAGCCGTGCGCGACGCGTCGGCCAAAGAACGATTCGCGGGCGGCGATGTCGTCCATGTGCGCGTAGAAGAAGTCGCCGCTGATCCCGGCGAAATTGACGATGTCCGCCTCCGTCACCGTGCGTCGATGGGTCGTCAGCGCGTCGCCGATCTCCAACTCCTCGAAGTACTTCCGGAAGGGATGCACCCGATCGGTCGTTCGGTTGGCGCCGGGGATCCACTCGCGGGTGATATGCGCGATCGTCTCTGGCGAGCCTTGGACAGCGGTGCGCTGCATGTAGTGCATGACGCCGCGCATCCCTCCCATCTCCTCCCCACCACCGGCCCGCCCGGGTCCGCCATGCACCAGGTGCGGAAGGGGCGATCCGTGGCCGGTCGCTTCCTTCGCGCTGTGGCGGTTCATGACGTACAGTCGACCGTGATAGGGTGCGGTGCCGAGCACGATGTCGCGCGCCACGTCGTCGTCGGCCGTAAAGAGCGATCCGCACAGCGACCCCTTGCCGAGACGCGCCAGTGCGATCGCATCGCCGACCGTGGCGTACGGCATCACCGTGTTAACCGGTCCGAACGCCTCAATATCGTGCGGCGCGCTGCTGGTGAACGGGGTATTGCAGGCCAGCAGGGTGATGGGAAAGAAGGCCCCGCGCTCTGGATCCGCGTTGACCAGTCCTTCCACGTCGCCGCCGCCGAAGACGACTTCGCCGCCGGTGCCGATCGCCGCGAGCGCCTTGCGTACTTCGCCCACCTGGGCCTGACCGGCGAGCGGCCCCATCTTGACCCCGTCGGCGGTCGGATCACCGACCTTGACGTCGCGCAGGCGCTTGCTGAGAGCGGCCAACACATCGTCCATCACGCCGTCGGGGACGATCGTGCGGCGGATCGCCGTGCACTTCTGGCCCGCCTTGCTGGTCATTTCGCGCGCAACCTCCTTCACGAAGAGGTCAAACTCCTCCGTGCCGGGACGGGCGTCGGGTCCGAGGATCGAACAGTTGAGCGAGTCGGCCTCCATGTTGAAGCGCACTGCGT